>JAAXHI010000579.1:0-12577 GCA_012270875.1 Candidatus Poribacteria bacterium
TTTGTAGTAGCGCAATTCATTGCGCAATCGCAGATACCCCAAAACTCCTAAAGGCAACCCCGCTTTCCCAAACCGCAATTCAACTCCAGTTTGACGGACAATTACAAGCAGAAACCGCGGAAGACCTTGAAAATTACCGTATTGCACCCGATGTCCAACTCGAATACGCCTTACTGGATCAACGTCTGAATCGTGTGCTGCTACTCACATCCCCGTTAGAGATAGATAAAGACTACCGCCTCACGCTGCCAAATATTCAGACCGGCATCGTCGTTAGGCTCCCATCCATAAACGAGATAACCTTCGGCGCGGGCGACACCGTCACCTTTGCCAGTGGCTCACAAGATACAACGCTACACGTCAATAAAGATCGGAAGACCCGAAACAACAACGCAGGCGCAGAACCGACCCTCTTATGTAATCCGACAGGAAGCGTCTTTTTCGTCGCCTTTGACCTATTTGATGCGTTTGAAGATATGGGGATCCGGGAACCGACACAAGTCTTAGAAGCAACGATAACCCTACACGTCCAGCAGTGTGAAACAGACACTGCACAGACTGTCCTTTTCCGCCGTGTCCTGCTCCCGTGGAAAGAAGGCAGAGGCACATCAACGCGTGCTGAAGAAAACGAACTCACCTACAACAGCGCGTTACATCGTAATCTCCCGTGGAACAAGCGTCCCGCGCAAGCGATGCTGTCAGGCATAGACGGCGACACCGAAAGCGACTACAACGGTTCCGAGGACGTTGCCCACCGCACTGACGGCACGATTGAGATACAAGAAGCAGGCAAACGTTATACCATCAAAAGCGAATTGCTCACCGATGCAGTCCGTTTTTGGGTAGCAAACCCCGATTACAACTACGGCTACCTCTTCGCCTTACAAGACGGCAAAACACCGATCACCTTCTCTTCAAAAGAGGCAACCAACGAAAACCTACGTCCAACCCTAACAATCCGCTATCGGATACAAGCGAAGGAGGAGAGTACTCTACCAAGGTGAGTTTCTTGTGTTTTGCTGTTCCAACGGAAATGAAAAATGCCGAATTACAATTATAGTCAAACCTAAAAATAAAGAGACACTTTCATCCCCCGGTAGGTTCGGTTTCCTAACCGAACCTACACAGAGTGTCCTATTAATTCTAAACTTTACAATAGTTTACAAGGAGTGGGCCTCGGACCTTAGTTTCTTTGTAGCCCATTTATGAAATCATTCGTAGAAAAAACGTGAGTTGTTAGCAAACTTTTGACAAGAATTGCAGCTTTGTGGTATAATTCTTGTCAATGGGCAGCATATTGTAGACGAGGACCACACGCTCACTTTTCCGAAACCTAATGGAAATCCAGAAGAACTTGTTATAGACTATTTTGAGTTGACTTTTGCCTATGCCCAGTCGGTTTATTCCGCCAATTGTGTGAATAGAGCTCTGTATGTACCTTTGGGTCACAATCCAGACGACTCTTGATTACAGCGAAAGGAAAAACGAGGTGCCCCTAGGAGTTAAACAAGGAAAATCAATCAGTTTTGAGGAGTTGCCCTCTACTGAGAAAATTATAAATGTTCCTGAAATAAAGCAAGAACAATTCAATTGGTGTTGGGCTGCTTGTGCTGAAATGGTTATCCATTATTATGCCGGACCCGCTACTCGGCAATGCGATTTTGCAAACGAACTTTTTGATAGGACTGAATGTTGCTCGGAACCCTCTAATCCGAATTGTAACCGGCCATGTGAGATGCTGGATATTTCAAATTTGTATTCAAATAGGCATATACACAGTCAACTTGTAGATAAAGCTGTACCTTTTTCCAAGTTGCAGTCAGAAATTGATGCCGATCGTCCGGTTGAAGTCGTATACTTCTGGAGAGATTGGGAAAAACCAGGTCATTCGGTCATCGTACGTGGTTGGCGTATTGATGGTGAAGAAGAATTTGTGCACGTAAACGATCCAGCGAACAGTTCTACCACTATGTCCGGGATTGTCGCTTATTCTGAATTGCTAGCTCCGTACGGAGAAGGTGATTGGACCTATACTTGGATTGAGATCGGAGGCAAACAAAATGGCACACGTTCAAAAGTTACCAGATGATGCTTTAAATACCATTGCCAAACAGGTTGGCAGATTGTATCCATCGCTTGATAACAATGTGACCCAATGTCAACCTTCGGCAGAGCTAACAGAAACATTTCCTGTATGGTTCTTGTCTATTGATGCAATTAATACAGGCAACGATAATTTGCTGGAACTTGCTCAAGACACACTTCGCTGGCATTCCCAAATATGGATTGATGGTGAACCGAAGGGTGTGGCACGTGCTATAGCACCTAGTGATAATACTTCACATTGGACTGTTAGACAGATATTAAAGGGTGATTTTGCCAAGACAGTTGATGATGCTATTCGCTGGGTTGACGCAGAAATAGAGACTGATCCCTTGGTGCAAATTCTTGAGATACCCACCTTTTTTATTACTGCTCTTTGGTTGATTGATGGACAAGAATCCAGCGTTGTCATTGCAAAACTCCCCGAGAATTTACAAAGGCTAAGTCCTTTAGTACAGTACTCATCTGAAGAATTCTTGGAGGTTCTACGACAGGAACCACATGCTATTGGTATCCGTAATGAACCTTCCCGATCTCCGCGTCAAGATAAACAGAACACGTCTGAGCGAGAAACATTTAATGTTTTGTCAATTGATACAGGCATTGATGGATAATCCTTCTATAGATAACATTATAAATCTTAGGGGTTTAGCAGATAAAGTAATTAAAAGTCCCAAATTTCAGGAAGTTTGTAATCAATTAATGGTGGAAATTTGAACTATATTTTTCAAAGGTTCATTTTGGCTAAAATTTGGGAAAAATAAAGCCACAACCTGGGCGTGATGATGAATAGACTATCTACCAAAAACTATCACGTCCTGCCCTAAATAATTTTATTTTTTTATTTCACAGATACGCCCGCAAATGCACCAAAGTCCGCTCCACCGCGCCGAGATTCTCCGCAATCAACTGCTTCCCAATATCGCCTGCTATCCTTCGCGCATCCGTGTCATCCAACCACACCGCAATCGTATCCGCCAACTCCTGCGCGGTGTGAACCAACTTCGCGCCACCCCGACCCACAAGCAGAGACGCTTCATAAGCGTTCTGGATCGTCGGACCGAAGATAACAGGTTTCGCCATCGCAGCGGGTTCCATCACATTGTGAACACTCCCTCGAAAACTCCCACCGACAAACGCTATATCCGCCAACCCATATAATTTTGCAAGAAGACCCACGCTATCAACGACGAGAACATCCACTGCCGACAAATCCACCTCAGACGTGAGTTCAGAAAAACAGAGATGTACCAATTCTTCTCTGTTGAGATACCCGCGAATCTCCTTGATCCGTTCAAGTGTCGGTTCGTGCGGGACAAGAATCAGGTGTGGAAAATTCTCTGGCGTGTTTTCACGCAGCAGCTGATAAGCAGGTAACAACACCTTCTCATCCTCCGTGTATGTGCTACCTGCAATAAGAATCGGACGTTTTAGGCTTCTCTGTCCCGGAAAAAATTCCACATCGGGTTCAACAGAAGTCGCGCGTCGGTAGACCTGTTCATAGCGAGTATCGCCAGTGACAACAATCTGATGTACAGGCGAGCAGAGTTCCTGAAAACGCGCCGCGTCCGCTTCCGAAATCGCGCAATGCACATTGATATGTCGATGCACACTCCGAAAAAACGGCTTCGCAAAACGCGACAACCGTTTCGATTCGGCATGCAACGTGCCAGCAACCACGATAATCGGAATACTGTGCTGAGAGGCACACCAAACGAGGTTGGGCCAAATATCGAACTTGGAAAAAACGATGAGCGAAGGTTCAATGAGCCGTATTAAACGCGCCGCGTTACGGGGTGTATCTAAAGGGAGGTAGACGGCAGCATCCGCGTAAGGGTAAGATTCGGCATTCGGGGCAACGGACGGGGAAAAGAAGGTTAATACAATTCGGGTCTCAGCATAAATCGCTTCGATGAGCGGTTTCGCCTGCTCAAACTCACCAACAGACGTAAAATGAAACCATACAGTTTTTTCTAACGGACGCGCGGTCTGAAGTTGGTTTGTCAGTGCTGTGAATACGCGTTTCCGCCCTCTGATACCTTCCTGAATTTTAGGATTGCAACACCCCGCACTGTAGAAACCGACGAACATCGCTGGCACTGCAATAGCGTTATAGAAAAGTTTCCAGAGCATAACAAACTATAAGGAAAATGGAAGGATAGGCGTGAGAAGTTAAGCTCCCAATCACCCAACCTTCCATTCTGAGGACAGGTACTTACAGGGCATCTAAGATTTTCTTTTTGAGTGCATCTTTAGGCATTGCTCCGACAATCTGCCCGGCAACTTTCCCGTCTTTAAACACAAGCAGCGTCGGGATACTCCGAACACCGTACTGCATCGCGGTTTGACGATTGTCATCAACATTTACTTTTCCAACTTTGAAGGTTTCTGAATTCTCCTCAGCGAGTTCCTCCAGGATCGGCGCGATCATTTTGCACGGACCACACCACTCCGCCCAAAAATCAACAACAATCGGGGTATCCGATGTCAGCACCATTCCTTCAAACGTATCGTCACTAATTTCAAACGTGTTCTCAGCCATGATAACTCCTTTTGTTTTTAGAATGCAAGTAAGCAAACAACCATTTTAATAATATTATGCTCGCGTGATTTCTCTTAATAAGTGCATCAGAATAATGCATCAAGATGTTAATATGATACCCTATTCTGAGAAAAATTGCCAATCATTTTTTCCGATGCATAGCAATAATATTTTCTGTCGTTTTTCTCTTGATAAAAAATGTATAATATGATATATTGACAGAAATCAAGAAATAATTTATTTTCCAACCAACGCGATAACCTTGATCTGAACTTACAATTGTAAGGAGGCACCGCATGCCTGATAAGGAAAAAAAACGAGGCACAAACATCTCGCGCCGGAACTTCATAAAAGGCGTAGGGACTGGCACCGTTGCCGCGACCGTCGCACCCAGCGTCTTAATCAGTGGTGAACAAACCGCTGATGCCCAAATGGGGGACGCCGTCGAGAGTGCAACAATTCAACTCAATATCAACGGGAAACCGCATCAAGTCGAAGTTGAAGCACGCACAACCCTCTTGACCGTCTTACGCGACGGCATTGATACAAGCGGGAACAATATCGACTTAACCGGTGCCAAACTAATATGTGACCGCGGTGAATGCGGCGGTTGCACCGTCATGGTAGATGGAAACCCAATCTACGCCTGCATGATGCTTGCAATGGACGCACAAGACAAGCAGATAACAACCGTTGAAGGCTTGGCAGATGGCGACGATTTGCATCCTGTCCAAGAAGCATTCATCAAACACGACGCACTGATGTGCGGGTTCTGTACACCCGGTTTCATCGTCTCATCCGCAGCACTGTTGAGTGAAAACACAAAACCGACACTTGAAGAAATCAAAGTCGGTCTGTCGGGCAACACGTGTCGCTGTGGAACTTATCCGTTCATCTTTGATGCTGTCAAAACCGCATCACGGAAGATGTGATTCCTATTGCTTTACTTGAAAGCGAGTCTCGACTTGCGAGACGCAAAAGTCCACCGTTCTCTTTGAACGGTCGCCTATAGGAGGAAAACGTATGGCATCATGGGGAGAAGCAAGTGAATCTCGTCTTATCGGCAAACGGATCCCCCGTTTGTCAGGTAAAGATAAAGTCACTGGAAAAGCGAAGTATACCTTTGATATTAATCGACCGGGAATGCTTTATGGACGCATCTTACGCTCTGAAATCGCGCACGCAAACGTTGTCGCGATAGACCTCAGCGAAGCAGAAGCACTGCCCGGTGTCAAAGCAGTTATACCGATTATTGAAGTAGGAAAGAAAATTCGGTACCAAGGACAAGAAATCGCCGCAGTCGCAGCAGAAACCGACGACATCGCTAAAGACGCAATTCGCCTGATTCATGTTGAGTTGGAAGAACTACCTTATGTCGTCACAGAAGCAGACGCCATGGCGGAAAACGCGCCGCAAATCCGAGACGATTGGGAAGGCAATCAGAGCAACCCTAACGTCAGAGAAGAAGGCGACCTTGCAGGTGGATTTGCCCAAGCCGCTGTTGAGGTGGAAGCGACCTATCACGCACCTGTACAGACACACGTCTGTTTGGAAACACACGGACATGTCGCTGAATGGGAAGACGATCAGAATCTAACCGTCTGGGCATCTACACAAGCCGTTTTTGGTACTCGCCGAGATTTGGCAGGCTCCTTTAATCTACCGGCGAACCAAGTCCGGGTTATTACTGAGCACATGGGCGGTGGTTTCGGTAGCAAATTCGGTCCCGGTGTAGAAGGACGCACAGCTGCTGAATTAGCACGTATGACCGGCAGAGCCGTCAAGCTGATGCTCTCTCGAAAAGCGGAACACCTTGTTGCTGGCAATCGACCGTCAATGATACAACACGTGCGTGCAGGCGCGACAAGCGACGGACGGCTCATCGCTTACGATATGAAAGGCTACGGCACAGGCGGTATCTCCAGCGGTGCAGGTTTCCAAGCACCCTACGTCTATCACGTGCCGAACCTACGCACTGAAAAAACGAATGTCGCTGTCAATGTCGGTAACCAACGTGCAATGCGCGCGCCAGGGCATCCGCAAGGCGCATTTGCTATGGATTCTCTGATGGATGAACTCGCCGAGAAACTCGGAATGAATCCGCTGGAATTCCGCCGTATCAACGATCCAAGTGAAGTCCGACAGGCACAATACACACTCGGCGCACAAGAGATCGGATGGCACCGTCGTAACAGTGTTTCCGGCGCCGGCACAGGCGTGAAAAAACGCGGTATGGGTGTCGGCAGCGGTTTATGGGGTGGTGGCGGTGGACCCGGCACACAAGCACGTGTCACCATCAATTCGGACGGCTCCGTTGAAGCGGTCACTGGGACACAGGACCTCGGTACAGGCGTCCGAACTGCGATCGCCATTATTGCTGCTGAAGAATTAGGACTTAATCCAACCGATATTAGCGTAAAAATTGGGGATAGTGAGCCAGGACTCCCCTCCGGTGGTAGTGGCGGCAGTCAGACGATGCCATCCGTCGCGCCCGTCATCAAAACCGCCGCAGCGGCGGCGAAACAGAAGTTGTTCGAGCGCATTGCCCCGCAACTTGAAGCACCTGTCGAAGACCTACGCGTCGGCAACCACACCATCTATGTTGTCTCCGACAGGACGAAGACAATTACATGGGGACGCGCGACTGGACTACTCGGCATGGAAAGTATCAGTGAAAGTGGAGAATGGGATGAGGAACTCCGTCAAGGCGGTGCCGCTGGCACGCAGTTCGCTGAAGTTGAAGTTGATACTGAAACGGGTGAACTCAGAGTCATCAAAATTGTCGCCGTTCAAGATTGTGGATTGGCGATTAACCGCTTGGCGACAGAGAGTCAGATTAACGGCGGGGTCATCATGGGGTTGGGGCAAGCCATCCTCGAAGAACGGTTCATGGACGCGCAAACCGGACGCATGCTCAACGCGAACCTTGAGGACTATAAAGTCCCCGGCACTTTCGAGATCCCTGAGATTAAATCCATCGTCTTTGATACGCATCGGAAGGTGACCGGAGTCGGTGAACCCCCATGTATTCCGACACCGGGTGCTATCGCGAACGCCGTTCACAACGCCATTGGCGTTCGGGTTCGAGAACTGCCCATCACACCCGATCGGATTCTCAACGCGCTTGCCGAGAAAAAGGCATAAGGAGGTAAGCAATGGAAAAATTTAGTTACGTCAACGCCACCAGTCTCGAACAGGTCACCGCACTGCTAAGCGATAGTGGATGGGGCGAAGTGATGCTTATCGCAGGCGGTACGGATCTGCTCGCTGAACTCAAGGAGTATGTTGAGACACCAAAGACGCTCGTTAATCTCAAGACATTGCCCGGAATGGACGGCATCGAAGCGGATGCCTCGGGCTTAAAGATCGGTGCCTTAACCACCGTCGCTGATATTGCTAAACATCCGACGATTCAGCATCACTATACCGTTTTGGCGCAGGCTGCGGTTTCTGTCGCAACACCGCAAATCCGGAACGTCGGCACACTCGGCGGCAATCTCTGCCAACGTCCACGATGCTGGTATTACCGTGATGAAACCACCGACTGCCTGAAAAAAGGTGGCGACATCTGTTATGCAGTTGATGGCTTAAGCAAGTACCACGCAATCCTCGGCGGTGATCCTGTCTACATTGTGCATCCTTCAGACCTTGCACCGGCACTGATCGCGCTCGGCGCATCGGTAACCGTTGTCGGACCCGAAGGTGAGAAAACGATGTCGCTTGAGGAATTCTTTACCTTACCGGCAGCGAACCCGTACCGCGAAAACGTGCTGCAACCGAATGAAATCGTCGTTAGTGTTCAGGTACCACCTGCGCAACCCAATACGAAGAGTTTTTACCTCAAAGCACGCGAGAAAGGCGCGCCGGACTTCGCATTGGCAAGTGTAGCAGGCGTCTTTGAAATGGATGGGAAAACCTGTAAATCCGCCAGCGTCGTCCTCGGTGGGGTTGCCCCCGCACCGTGGCGCTCTAAGGAAGCGGAAGTCGCGCTTGCCGGTAAAATGATTAATGAAATGGTTAGTAAACAGGCAGGGGCGGATGCTGTCAAGGACGCTCAACCCTTGAACGACAACGCCTATAAGGTAACCTTAACGCAGAATCTCGTTAGCCGCGCCGCTATGATGGCAGCAAGTTAAAGGAGCATCAATATGTTAGAAGGAAAGACACTCTCAATCCTTAATCGTCCGATATGCCAGAACCTCCGGACGAAAGCGATTTACATTCCGGGCGGCAATCTGCAGAACCTCGTTGAACACAATCCGGGTTCACACTATTGGTGCAACTGCACAATGCAAGTCGTAGGACCCGACGATCAGTTCGTATCGCCGGACGCTTGCAAGCAGGCTCGCTCCTGTTTTGATCCCATCGGCGGAAAGCCGGTGGTGTAACCTCAAGATGGCTGTCAGCCGACAGCCGTCGGCTATCGGTAAAGAGGTTTTTGTGGTTGTCACGGAAACTTCTTTGCTGATGGCTGTCAGCCGACAGCCGAAAGCCAGTAAAAAATGCTTCTGAAATCGTTCATGCAGTGGATACATGTCGGATCCGTCGTCCTGATGATAGGGGGTTTCTTTTTTTTTCGCGTTGTACTACTCCCAATCGCTAATCGTTCCGCTGAACCCGCAGCGTTGATCTCATCGGCACTGCGACGTTTCGGTGGTGTCGTCTGGACAGCGTTATTAACCATCCTCGTATCTGGGCTGTATAATTTTATAACTTTTTTTCGCGCGGCACGCGCAGAAGCGGTTACCGATGCCGTTGTTTCGGATTATTCGCTCTACATCTTCGTCTTAGGTATCAAACTCTTTATCGTCTTTCTAATATTTACGTTAGCCATTGTCCTAACATTCCCATATCCGGTGTTCGATGTATATCAAAAGAAACCGGCACCGTGGCTCAACCTCACGACGGCCTTAGGGTTAATAGTTATTTTCCTATCCGCATATTTACGCCGATTGGGTTGACCAGCAACCTATGAAAATCCATAGAGATAAGATTGGAGGAAAGAGATGGCAGTTTTGAGTTCCGAAGATCGCGCTTTTTGGGAAGAAAACGGTTACGTCGTCATCCACGACGCCGCACCTCCCGAGTTAATACAAAATACCGCTAAAGCAGTCTGGGACTTCCTTGAAATGGATGCCGACGACCCTGAGAGTTGGTACGCCGACCCATCACGTAAAGGCATCATGGTAGAAATCTACCAGCATCCAGCCTTATGGGCGACGCGTCAATACCCACGTATCCATCAGGCTTTCGCCGAAATCTGGGACAATGAAAAACTATGGGTCAGTTTCGATCGCGCCAGCATGAGTCCACCCAACGTCCCCGGTAAATTTGAACGCACAAACTTAGGACTTCACTGGGACATGTCCGTCGAGGCACCTGTCCGATTCCATGTGCAAGGCGTTCTCTATCTCACCGACACCGCAGCCAACCAAGGCGCGTTCACCTGTGTCCCCGGATTCCATAATAAGATTGACGACTGGCTCAAAAGCCTGCCATCCGATGCCGATCCGAAGCAGCAGAATTTGGAGGCACTCGGCACAATTCCGGTTCCGGGTAAAGCAGGCGATCTCGTCATTTGGCACAGCGCACTGCCACACAGTGCTGGCATTAATACTGCCGATAAACCGCGCGTCGCCCAATACATCACGATGAACCCGACAGGCGAGGGGAATCCCGAAGCACGTGAGCGACGCATCAATGCTTGGAAAGAACGCATGGCGGGTTTTAGCGGCGAACGTCCGGAAAAAGAGCATGAATCCGGCGAAACGGCGTATTTAACCGATCTTGGGAAAAAATTACTGGGGCTTGAAACGTGGGGATGAACCCGCAACTTAACCGACTCGTCCGCGGTTATCTCCGGTGGTGTCCGATCACTGACGGGAAACGGCTGCTTTTGAACCTAACCAGAGATCAGATTATACCCGAGACCCCGATTGTCACCTTTGAAACCAAGTATCAGTTCCAATTGAAAGCCAATTTAGCGAACCCTGAACACCAATATCTCTATTTTTACGGCACCCTCGACGAAAGGTATATCCTTACAAAACTCCTAAAGATTATTAAACCCGGAGATATTTGTTGGGATGTCGGGGCAAACATCGGGTTTTATACATGCCTGCTCGCTTCACTGGTTGAGGACAGTGGCGCAATCGTAGCGTTTGAACCTGCTGCTCGCACCTGCGGCTACCTCAACGAAAATATCTCTCTAAACCAATTCACGAACGTCACCGTAGTCAACAAAGGCCTCGGGGACAAACAGGAACAGCGATCTCTCTATTATTCGGAGGCAGGACTTGCCGAAGGTACTGCTTCGTTAAAATACGCTGACGGGCGCGCAACATCAGAACGCGTAACACTTGACACGATTGACAACCTCATCTCCGAACTGCCAATCCCTGATTTCATCAAGATTGATGTTGAAGGGTATCAACTGGAGGTCCTGCGTGGTGCGGAGGACTGTCTAAAAACACACGCACCGCTCTTAATGGCGGAACTCAGAGATGTGGGTGAAACAAATCGTGGCATTTTCGGTGAAATTGAAGATTACGTCGCAGATTTAGGGTACCAGTTATATGAAATCAGGAAACATTCTATTCGTCAATGTGACGGACTCTCTGACACAGCAAAAAGGAATTTCTTCTTGGTCAGGGAGCATTCCCGTGCCTATTCCAGAATTTTACCGTGGCTGAAGTGAACTGAAGCCTTCCTTGCATGAATGACGGTAATATTTTGGGAGAATACCTGCGAAATTACGCAGCAGACGCTTCTAATACCATTTCTGAATGAATGCTTCTCATTATCGAAAACAGGTTCGTAGTTGCGCAATTCATTGCGCTCTTACACGCAGAAACCTTCAATGAGTTTCAAAACCTCTGAAATGTGAGTTTATTTTTCAGATTTGGTATAAGGCACGGTCAATCAGTCAAAGAACGAAGGAGGCTATTGTCATGACTCGTAACATCTACAGCACGACTTGTAAGTTCCACTTGCAAATCAAGATTCTCTTGCTAATTGGAATTCTTCTGGGATGTTCTGTGGCAACATGGGCAGAAGCACCTGAAGTGTTCCTCTATTACGATGAAAACTACGGTTTTAACCCTGACGGTTGGGGCGATTGGAAATCAACGAAGAAGATTGAAGATGCCGTTATCGCGGAATTGGATGCGGCAAAAATCGCCTCTGTTGTCGGCAACGCTGATGAGTTCCTCGCCTACATGGAAGATAACCCAGAGGGCGTTATTGTTTCGCCCATTGTGGTTCCTGAAATCGTCTACACCATTGGTATGAAAGATGACAGTCCGATGGAGAACTTCCTGCTCGGTGGTGGCGTGCTCATCTATTCTGGGGATACGCCATTCTACGCCGTTGGAAAGAAAGATGCGCCGGGTCAGAAGGTTGTCCCCGGCAACCAAGGTGTGATGGATGTTCTCAACTTTACGGCGCAGTATATCACAACCACCGCTGCCGCTGTCAAACCGACCGAAGAAGGTAAGAAATTGATTCCGAGTCTGGAACCCTTTAATCCGAATCGTCCGGGACTGATCAACGTGTTAGAAGCGGAGAAGTGTGATCCAATCGAAGTCTATGCTGAAGCCGGTAACTCAGCCGATCCGATCCTCTTTGCCGCACCAGACATGAAAGGCTACTTCGTCCACTTCCACATGGAAACACTCGGCAATAAACCTGACGATTATCTCGCACAAGTCGGATTAGAAATCGGCGAACTCATCACCAATCGATTCGGTGAATTGTTGGATGTTGAACCCCAAGGAAAGTTAACGACGACGTGGGGTAACCTCAAATCCATTAAATGACGCGCCTTTTCATAAAGGTGCATCGTCCGTTAACCACGGATCCGCTTGCCCATGCTAAGGGTGGTGGGTCCGTGTATTATAGTAAAACCTAAAAATAAATAGACACATTCGTAGC
>JAAXHI010000579.1:12624-23312 GCA_012270875.1 Candidatus Poribacteria bacterium
CTCGCAGTGAGAGATTAATTCTAAACTTTACTATAATTTAACCGCCACACGTTTGTGTGCTGTTTAAACTGACCGTCCTAACACCGGATACGCCGGATCATTATACCCTTTACCGGTATGTTCTCCGGGTGGCACGAGTTGGTCAATAGTCGTCTCATCGGCTTCCGTTAGCGTGCAATCTAAACATCCCAAATTATCCTCAAGTTGTTCCATCGTACGCGGACCGATGATAAGAGAGGTAATCGTTGGATTTGCCAACACCCACGCCAATGAGAATTGGGTCAACGTTTTGCCGTGTGCATCCGCCAACGGTTTTAGTTGTTGTGCCACTTCGTAACTCTCTTCACGGAGTTCAGTCTGTAATATCCGTCTGTCTTTTCGCGCCGCTCTTGAACCCTTGGGTGGTTCTGCACCGGGCAGATACTTACCAGCCAACACACCCCGCGCCAACGGACTATACGGCACCACACCGACCCCATACTTCTCACAAAACGGCAGCAACTCTACTTCAGGATCCCGATTCACGATATTATAGAGCGGTTGGACGCACGCGAACTCCTCCAATCCGTACTTCTCGCTCGTCCAGAGTGCCTCACAGACGCGCCACGCCTCAAAATTGGAACACGCAATATAACGTACTTTCCCTTGCCTCACGCAATCGTCCAAAGCCCGTAAAGATTCCACAATTCGCGTCGAAACATCCCAACGATGCAGGTAATACACATCTATACGATCTGTATTGAGACGTTTGAGACTCGCTTCAACGGCTGACATAATATTAAACCGGTGCGAACCTGCTGCGTTCACATCCTCTCCCATTGACCCGTGTACTTTCGTAGCGATGACCCATTTCTCTCGATTTTCACGAACCGCTTTCGCAATAACCCGCTCGGATTCACCATCGTTATAGACATTCGCAGTGTCCATAAAATTGATACCCGCGTCCAACGCCTTATGGATAATCCGAATCGAATCCTTTTCATTCGTCGGTCCACCAAACATCATCGTACCGAGACAGAGCGGTGAAACCTTCACACCCGCACGTCCAAGCGTCCTATATTCCATCTGATTTCTCCTTGCATTTTATCTTATGCCATCCGAATGCCACCATTGACATCAAGTGTCGCACCCGTCACATACTGACCATCTTCCGAAGCGAGGAAGAGAATAGCACTCGCAATCTCCGAGGCATCGGCGACGCGTCCCAACGGAATCTGATCCGTCATGTCTGGATGATTCTTCGCCATCTCCGTTGCTGCTACACCCGGTGCGATAGAATTAACCGTAATACCGTACTCACCAAGCACACGCGCCAACGATTTCGTCAGACACATCACACCCGCTTTTGAAGCAGAATACGGCGCGGATGCAACCAATCCACCGACCTGTCCCGCCAACGAACCGAGGTTGATAATCCGTCCAGATTTTTGTGCCTTCATCGTCTCCATCACTGCCTGAGAACAGAGGAAAGGCCCCTTGAGATTCACAGCCATCATCCGATCCCATTCCGCTTCGGTGCATGCGTCTATACGGGTATAACTGAAAATGCCAGCGTTGTTGACTAAAATATCAATGCGTCCAAATGTCTCAAGCGTCTGTTGAACCATTCCGCGCACAGATTCCCCATCCGCGACATCTGTTTGAATCACTAAGCATTGTCTACCGAGTGCTGTTATCTCCGCTGAAACCGCTTCTGCGTTCGCGATATTCACTTCAGGGATGACAACATCCGCACCTTCTCTCGCGAACGCGAGGCATGTCGCTTTTCCGATGCCCCCTCCGCCGCCTGTAACAATCGCAACCTGCCCTTCTAAACGCATCTCTGTTCTCCTTTACCTGTTTTTTTAAAGTGCAGTCAAGTCCAGACTGTACCTTTTTCATCCTTGCAAAATTGCAATAAATATAGTAATATAATCTTATTATCACACGAAATTTGGAAAAAGTCAATACGCTTGGCTGGTCAGAGCCATCCAATTTTCAGGTTTCTGTTGGTTTCATAGATAGCATGTCCAGATAGGAGACTACTGGCAAGCGGCATTCTATGCTATTGATTATCGCCATTTTGCTTGAAGGGAATTGAATTATGAAAATAGAAGTGCTTTTGCGTTGGCTTAAGCCAGTTCTGGTTTTGAGTTTCGCTTGTAGTTTTACATTCACAGCGGCAGCCCAGAATTATTACCCAGCAGAGGTCGGCAATTTCTGGGTCTTAGAGGACGCTGACGCTGAAGAACGGCGCACCTATAGCCTTGAGGGACCCGAAACTGTTAACGGCACCGAAGTGATCACCTTGAAAATTGAGACAAAGGAACTCTCTACCGGCGATCTTGATACTGATAAATATTTTTTAACCGTCGGCAACGAAGCCATCAAACTCCACGGAACTGTCCTCGAAGAAGCTATCATCAAGGGCACCGTGACAGCAGATTTTCCCACGCCTGCAACTTTTTTTCCACTACATCTGGAACTTGGCGATAAATGGCAGATAGTAGCGGATGCCGAAGTTGACGCGGGCTTTTTAAAGGTAAGCGGAAAAAGCATCACTGATTTAGAAGTCGTCGGATTTGAAGACCTTGAGACACCAGCGGGTACCTTCCATAACTGCGCGAAGGTTGAATTAGCGTTGAAGTTCTCTGCGGGAGGTTTCATAAATCTTGAATCAACGACTTACCAGTGGTTGGCTCCCGATATAGGTCCCGTCCAATATCAAAATAGTGATAAATTAATCTCCCGTTTAACAAGCACGAACCTACCTATTGCACCTGAGGAACCTGATACCACGGAGGAAGACGTTACACCTGAACCACCTCCCGAAGAAGAAGACCCGATCCCTGAACCGCCTGCTGAGGAAGAGACGACACCTGAACCGGTGCCTTATGACGTGACGGGTGACGGGGTTGTCAATATCCTGGACCTCACTTTTGTCGCTGCGCGTTTCGGTGAAACGGATTCCGAAGCAGATGTGACAGGCGATGGTATTGTTAACATTTTGGATTTAGTGCGCATCGCGCAGAATTTCAGCAGCTAACCTTATGCTGTTTTTTGATGCGTCAAATCCATCTTAGTGTTTTTCAAAAGGAATCCATCATAAATTATCTGTAACCTTGAACCCAATCAAGATGTTATAATCTTTTGTTGATAATATCGTAAAATTGAACCGTTATCACACGGAATTTGAGTCAATATGGTAAGCTGGAAAGTGGTATTAGTCATGATTGTCGTTATTATTCTGACTATGGCGGTCGGAATGTGGTTTGGATATAGATATGTGTCCGAACAGGAGGATATCTCACCAGAAGGGCACCATGAACCTTCTGATACCGTGTTATCTCGCCACAATCTGCCGATCATGCTTGCCGCTGTCCATCGAAAATTCCAGAGAAATAATTTCACTTACTGAAAAAGGAGTCCTAAATTATGAAAGTTTCCAAACCTCTATTTTGGCTGAAACCAATCTTGGTCCTAAGCATTGTCTGTAGCTTCGCACTTACAGCGACAGCGCAAAATTATTACCCCGCTGAAGTTGGGAATACATGGACTTTAAACACTACAGATAACACAGAACAACGACGTTACGAGGTCGAGGACGCTGAAGACTTCAACGGTTTGGATGCACGTCGCCTTAAAATTGATACCGAGGCACTCGGCACGGGTGTAATTGTCCCAGACCGCTACCTGATTACAGTTGACGACACTGGACTTACGTTACATCGCTCTGATACCGATGAAGGGACGTTCGGGATTGCTTCAATTATCTATGATCCCCCCACGCTCTTTTACCCATCATTGCCAATGCTCGGTCAAACGTGGCAGATTTCTGGAGAAACGGAATTGCTAATCGTAGGCGCGACATCCAACACTACGACTATAGAGGTTGTAGCATTTGAGGAGGTTGAAACCCCAGCGGGAACATTCGAGAACTGTGCCAAACTTCAGATATCCTACAAAATAGTGACCGCACTCCTAAGTCTACGTCCGGTAGAACACATCTGGCTCGCACCCGATGTCGGTCCGGTCAGATTCCAAGATCAGAACGACATTGTTTTTGACTTGATAAGTTATAACTTAGTTGAACCGCCTGCCGAGGATATGCCATCCACTGAAGAAACCACTGAAATGGTAACTGAGGAAACTACCGAGGAGACTACTGAAGAAACTGCTGAAGAGGTAACCGAGGTTGAAATGCCTGAGGAACCAACCGTTGAAGAACCCACGGCAACCAAAACCTTCAGTTTTGATCTCATGCTGGAACCCGGTTTGAACATGATTTCTATCCCACTGATGCCAGAAAAACCTTATACGGCGAAATCACTGATAGAAATGTTAGGTGCAACCCTTGCTATCCGATTGGATGTACCAACTCAGCGTTTTATTGCTTACACCACTGCTGACGAGGGAACAGGATTTAGCATTGATGGCGGCAAAGGGTACATCGTCAATATACCAACTGAAGGATCGGTAACGTTCACCGGTACGGCGTGGAAGAATCAATCTGAAGCTGATGATGATGCCCCCGCTGCGCCTACCCTTTCTACCGCTAAAAACACGTGGGCATTTGTTGTCACCAGTGCTATCCGAGGTATAGAAACGGATACGTCTTACATGCTTGTCGCAGAGAACCTCCGCACAGGTATTATCGCTACGGAGAACATCACAGGTGATGTGAAACGTGCCTCCGCTGTCTGGGCAGACCTCAACCGCAAGAGCGTCGTTGAAGCAGGTGATAAACTCGAAATCGCACTTTACGACGAACGCGGGAATATCGTCTCCGGTCCCTTCCAGCATACCGTTTCAACCGCTGACATTCGCAACGCATTCCTGAATCTGCAATTGACTGTCGGCGACGTGCGACCAACAGACACGATTCTGGCGCAGAACTACCCGAACCCGTTCAACCCTGAAACATGGATACCGTATCAGTTGAGCAAATCCGCTGAAGTATCGATCCATATTCACAATGTTGCGGGGCATCTGGTGCGTACGCTGGACTTGGGCCTGAAACCGATAGGTTCGTACATGACCCCTTCAACTGCAGCGTATTGGGATGGCAAGAATACAGCTGGTGAGCGCGTGGCGAGTGGTATCTATTTCTATACACTCCAGACCACAAACTTCGCTGCAACCCGACGGATGGTTATCCTCAAGTAGGAGACATCTATATTTAACACGCTTCAACGAAACGCCTTGATGTCAGCATCAAGGCGTTTTTTTAGCACACCGCAGGCGTACTTTGCTACCGCGCGCCTCACTAAAAAAAAAGGGGAATCAAGTGATTAGAAATACTATATTGCTCATTGCGATCCTCTGTGCTTTCGTTAGCACAACATCTGCACAAAATTACCACCCCACAGATATCGGGAATACCTGGATCATGGAAAGCACAGATAGTGCCGAACGTATCACTTACACGCTTGAGACACCCGACGAAGAACGCAACGGTGAACAGTTTCGCACCCTTAAAATTATAACAGAGGTGTTAGGCACAAGCACGGTTAATACAAACACATTTCTTATTGAGGTCAATGCGGAAGGGATGAAACTCCATAAAGTTGTCGCAGAACTGGGTGATGTGTTCGGTATATCGCGTCTGGAATTCTCACCACCTGCCGTCTTTTTCCCACCAACCCTTCAAGTTGGAGAAGTATGGGAGACGCTTGGAGAGACGGAGGTAACGCTGATAGGCGCCGTTACAGTCTCAAGTACAAACGAAGTCGTTGCTATAGAAGATGTGGTTACACCGGCTGGCACGTTTGAGGACTGCCTGAAAATTAAAATACTCACAAAAACCACCGCTTCCTTAGGATCCAGTCGCTCTACGTCCTATCAGTGGCTCGCACCGGATATCGGTCCAGTTAAATTTGAGACAAGTCAAGACATCGTCTTTGAATTGATCAGTTACAATCTGATACCACCCGCAAAACCTTATGATGTAAATGAAGATGGTATCATCAACATCTTGGACCTCACCTTCGTTGCTTCTCGCTTGGGTCAGGATGATCCGAAAGCCGATGTAAATGGCGATGGAATCGTTAATATTCTCGATTTAGTACGCATCGCACAAAATTTAGGAAATTAACAACACGCTGGGCAACCCTCAACGCTTCTTAAAGTCCCCCTGATAAGGGGGATTTAGGGGGTTAAAAACATAGCAAATACCACTTCCGGGTGTCCAAATATCCAATATTTGCTCAGTTTGCGTAAACCCTAAAAAAATTAGATAGAATCCTGTTGCACTTCACCTGAGTCGAGTGTTACTATATTCCACACATCCGCTTCATCAGTTTGCAATCGCCATGAAAATGTGAACGGCGAATCGCCACCGTTGTAGAAAGTGACCTCTGCTCGCTTCTCTTCATTGACAAGAGGTCTCACTAAAGATAGAAGCGTTCGTGGGTGGTTTTCTCTGTTGCCCTGTCGGATCTCCAAAAGTTGTGTAACTTCGCTCTGAACTTCACGGGTGCCGAGAAGCAGCGGCCCATAACACGCTGTAACCGCGCCTTGCCCCCAATTCCGTCCGTGTCCCGCTGCAACCGAACAGACCGCGCCGCCCATATCGGCGTGTTCCCGTCCACCGCGCAACACGCGTCGTGCAACCCCCAAACGCGTCGCAGCACTTCTCAGCGCTCGCATCGCGTAAGTCGCCTCGCCTGTTACTTGATAAGCAAGCGTCAACGTAGCAGTTGATGGTTCCCGAATCGGTTTCACAGATCCGTCATCCGACCATTCCCCCCAATATGCCATATCTGAACGTTTCCCGACACCGGGTTCTCGGCGACGCGTCTCTTGTGGAAAGACCAATGCCAGCAGTTCTGGCGGTTCATCAGGTAAATCCTCCAATCCCGCACGGATCGCAGCGTCAAATCCGGTATCCTCGAATGTCCAGCGGTAGTAACTCAACGCAGCAGCCGCGGGATCATTAAACGGATCCCCCAACGATGTTACAAGCGGTTCAACGATGCGTTTCGCCGCCGTTTTGAATATCTCATCCCCAGATAGCAGATACAGATCGCCTAATGCATAGATGGCACCAGAAGCCAACAGAACCTCAATACCCACGAGCGGATCTCCCGAAACGTGGTGGGTGCTTGCAACAAGCCGATGTAAATTCCTCGCGTCAACTGCAGCTTCATCAAGTCCCTCGCCGTCAAGCGTCCAAACCAACGGCATCGGATCGGGTGCCGTGATGAGCCGTTCTGCACGCTTCCTGCCATACCGTAATGCCCACGTCAGATAGCGTTCTTCACCCGTCACACGATACGCAGCGATTGCGATATGAATAAATCGGAAGTGCTCCGCCATCTCATAAGCACTGTTTTCGTCATTCACCACGTCTCGACTACCGATATTGTAACCGATAAATGTATCTCGGTCATAATCATACCACGCTGGGATATCCGGCACCCAATTGCCGATATGTTCCGCGGCATCTGTCAAAAGGGCAGTCGCTTCAGTATCTTCAGGCATCAACCCGATATAGCGAGGTAAGAAAAGCAGAAACGGTTCCGGTCCGTGATGCGCCTCCGCCTTCGGTTCATAGCCGTGGAAGCAATCACGTTTCACCCAACCGAGTAGTGCTGCCTTTAGCACATCGAAATGCTGTAGGACAGTCGCATCACCAGTGATGAGATAGTGTGGAAACCACGCGAGCGCATAGTTCGCCTCGTCCTCGCCACCATCGTTCGGACCCGGCGGATCAAGCAACATACTCTGTTTCAGCCAACGTTCCATCTCATTTCTAAGCGTCGTATATTCAGTATAGCACTTGTGGATAGTACTGTTCATCAACTCTCTCCTACAATAGCGATTTCACAAATTCGATACTCTGTTTCGCAATCGTCTGCGGATCCGGTTTGAAGTCGAATACCTCTGTTGAGACATATCCCTTATAATCAATCTCTTTCAGTGCTTCAATGATGGGTGGATAGTCTACATTACCAGAACCAGGGAGATAGCCATTATCGTCATTGGAGTGGAAATGCGCGACGTGCGGCGCGTGTTTACGGATCTGCGTCGGCATATCTATCCCCTCTTTCGCGGTACTACACACATCCAAAATCATCTGAAAATTCGGATGATTAACAGCATTCACCATCTCAACCGCTTTATCAGGGTGCGTAATAAAGTTCGTCTGATCGCTCGACAACGGTTCCATACACAGCATGACATCTCTCTCGCCTGCCAGTTCAGCACTCTCTGAAAAAGTTGCCCGTGCGTATTCCCACGCCTCGTCAAAGCTGAGCGGGTCCATCACGTTCCGTTGCTGCGGTGAACCGATGACCATGACCTCGCCACCCAAATCCGCACACAGATTTACCAGGGCAAGAAAATAGTCCCGTGTCTCCTCACGAATCTCGGCATCCGGATGATTAACGTACAACCCCGGTGGTGAGACGAGCAGCCAGTGCAGCCCCGCAATCTCTATCTTCGCAGCTTCCGCCGCTTTACGAATACGCGACCGCTCCGTCTGACTAATGTCTAACACCGAATCTGCCAAAGTAAACGGCGCAATCTCAACCGCCTCGTAACCGAGTTCAGCCGCATAAGTGAAAACATCCTCGATTTTCCAATCTTCAAACATTTCGTTGCATATTGCAATTTTCATTTTATATCCTACCTCTGTTTTTCATGCATTGTAAAGCGTCCACACTTTTTTGTCAAATTCACTTCGGTGCATTTATCCAGCAATGCCTGCTTTATCGGTAACTGTAAATCAAATATTTCCTTGACATTCGGTTTCATGTTCGTATAATACCGGTATAGCACTACTATTGCAAATTTCGGATTTTGGAGAACAAAATATGGCGAAAATACGGATGGCGCAGTACGGAACGAAGCACGGACACGCACGCGGTAAAATGCAGGCAATGCTTATCAATCCCGATGTTGAAGTCGCAGGCGTGTTTGAACCTGATGCCCAACAACGCGAAAAACTTCAGGCGAATGGCGGGACATTTGAGGGGGTCCACTGGTATGACAATCCCGAAGAGATGCTAAACGATGATTCCATCGTCGCAATCGCTTCGGAAGGCAACAACGCCGAAAGTTTGGATCAGACCGAGCAGATTGTCAACGCTGGAAAACACGTCTGGTACGATAAACCCGCTGGCGAAAACTGGGAACAATGGCAGCGCGTCATTAATACCGCCCAAGAAAAATCCCTACACGTACAGATGGGATACATGCTCCGGTATCACTCCGCCTTCAGGCAGGTTGCCGAATGGGTGCATTCCGGCTTTTTGGGGGATGTTTTCTCCGTTCGCGCACACATGTCAACCAATATCTCTCACGAATCGCGCACGCGTATCAGCCAACACATCGGCGGTATCTTTTTTGATTTGGGCGGACATGTCCTTGATCAGGTTCTCTGGCTCCTCGGACGACCGGAGAAGGTCACCTCTTTCCTCCGAAACGACGGCGGTTCAGTGGAACCTTTCAAAGATAACACGCTCACTGTCTATGAATTTGAAAAGGCGATGGCGTTTATCACAATCTCTGCTTTGGAGCCGAGACCCGTTGCACGCCGCTTTGAAGTCTACGGGAGCGCGGGGAGTGCCATTATTGTCGAACCCTTTGAGCCGGGGTTGAAGATTCGCCTCTGTTTGGAAACAGCGAAGGACGGATATTCGGAAGGTGAACAGATCGTGGAGATAGACGGTGAGAGCCGTCAACGCACCTACGAACTTGAACTTGACGCGTTTTTAGCGACGATTGCCGGAGACCAACCGCCTGATCGTCCGGTGTCACACGAGCTGTTGGTACAAGAAACCCTTCTGCGAGCGACAGGTGTTATACCGAGTTAAGGGACATAAACAGGACAGATGCATAACGCAATTATTGAGGGCGGGAAGAATGGAAGAAACGGAAGGATGGTGGGACTTCCGCCACGCTTCCAATCTTCCTGTCTTCCAATCCTTCAACTAAGCAAAGTGCTCTCGCGTCCGTTCTGTTATTCTTCCAGTCCACCTGCCCATTTGATGCAGCCTATGATGTGTTCATGGAACCATTTTTCGCTCCAAAGCGCATCAGGGTGACCCAGAGCGGTGTACATCACCCGCCCCTGTCCATAAGTGTGGCACCAACCGAGAGCATAATCGTTGTCCTCGCGGTTACCGCGGGAGACATCAATAGAGTCGTTATCCAAACGCATCAGCACCCGTGTTTTGGAGCGATCCCATTCTTTGAACGTGTAGATTTCATCAACAACCTTGAAACTACTGCCCAACATACGGGTCGCGGGGTGGTCAGTATCCTCAACAATGACGTTCACCTCTTCGTGCCACGGATGTCCAGCGAAGTAACCGCCGAGCATTTCGCCGTATTCGGGCCAATCGTAGCAAGTGTCTGTCGCGTTATGGATGCCAAAGAACGCTTTCCCGTTACGCACGAAACTCAGTAACGCCTCTTTTTGCGCATCATCAAACGGCAAGTTGCCCGTCGTTGCGAACGCGACGATGTCCTGTTTTTCAAGGTTTTCAGCGGTAATCCGATCGCATCGGTGTGTTGTGGTAACATTCCAACCGTTTGCTGCACCGATCTGCTTCAGCGCAACTTCTGCATCAGGGAGGTAACTATGTTCAAATCCTGCGGAATGCCGTAACATCAGAATATTCATAAAAACTCCTTCTAACCCATTTGTACTTTATAGTGAAATCCAGAAATAAGTGAACATCTTTGTAGCATGATGCACGTCG
>JAAXHI010000580.1:0-13810 GCA_012270875.1 Candidatus Poribacteria bacterium
TCTAAATTTCCGGTGGCAGTACATCTCCTCAAACAGAAAGTGAATTCAAAAGAAGGCAAGAGAAATATAGTAGGTCCAATGTTCGCACTGCGTGGCTATATAAACTGAAGCATAATCAGGAATACTTTCCTACCGAACATGAAATACCCGCTTTTGGGATTCAATACGAAAAGGATTCTGATGAAATGTATGTCCCCCAGTTTAACGAGACTATAGACGACTTTGTTCGAGGTATGTTAATAGGAAAGTTAAGGTGGAGACCACACGAAGGAGAAAAACTTGTTGGGAAATTGATAACTTATGCCCAACAATGTTGGCGGTGCAGAAAAGATACACGAGTAATCTTAGGAGTAGGATTTTACGATACAGACGGAATGGAAATTGAACTTGCAGGGTTTCAGGAAGATGGCATCCCTGAACTCATCCTACGAAAGATTAGTCCATCCATTCTTGCTAAGAATGGTATTGGGACTATCAAGAGTCGTTACCACCAAACTATGGGAGAAGCCTACATCTCTAATGGATGCTGTCATTGTGACGCTACTCAGGGTGCCTCATACTATTTTGATGCGTGGGTTGAATATGTATACACAAGTTCGCCAGGTGAACCAATGATAGAGTTTCCTTTCCACAATAGTCAAACAACCTTCTACATAGAAGGCAAGTGGTATTTTGAGCAAAAATCCGCTCAGCAAATTAGATAAACAGTTCGTAAGGCTAGCTGTCTTTACGTGCCAAATAAGATAATAGCGTGAATTTGACTTATAGTAGATTCTGTAATTACTTATACACCTAAGTACCGGTGCGGTTAGGAAACCGCACCATAGGTGTCAATTTAGCACCTTTCCGCAGGCTTGGTAGGTTCGGTTCTGCGGTGTACTCGAAGAAACATTTTCTTCGCATTGGATTTTAGCGTTTGCAAAAACCCCAAATGCGATCTGCCTTCCTAACCAAACTGGACTTATCCAACTGGATCTTCGGTTTTTTGTTTAGCGGAACCCCTGTTTAGTCTTAATAGATGCCGCCCCTACGGGGCTTAGGTGTGTGAGGTCGCGTTTTTCTACAGAGATGACATCCCTACGGGATTCAAAAGGTTTTTGAAGACTTCAAGGTTTCCGCGTAGGATCCGGTTCGGTTAGGAAACCGAACCTACCGGACCTGGGTCTGAGACGGTTATTTTTTCTTAAATTGACGCTTATGGTGCGGTTAGGAAACCGCACCTACCGGGGCGTTGAAAGTGTGCATTTATTTTCCGAATTTACTATAAACGCGTAGGTTGTGTTGAACGGAAACTTACTAAACCTACAAAGCAAGGGACTTTCAAAGTTCATCGGAAAATCTGAAATTGCCGAAATACAAGTGAAACCCAACACATTCTCACACCTTTGGCGTTTGAGTTGTTGGGTTTCGCTATTATCAATATGAATATATTGTCGAAAATCGGAGTTTTCCTGTAAACTGGTGAGTTCTTAATCTTTTATCGCTCAACCCAACCTACGTTGATGTCATCGTGATGGGATGGGAGAATCTACGTAAAGAATTCTTCGTTATGGGGTCGGACATCGACTTCAAACGTCCACGCGCTTCTCTCTTGTTGTACTAATGCCCAATATGTGTCGGCGATTGCGTCGGGTTCGAGGAGTGGTTCATTTTCACTGAGTTTATAGCGTTGTCGTACGCCGGGTGTATCAATAACACCGTCAACAATAACATGGGCGACATGGATGCCGTGCGGTCCGACTTCTCGGGCGAGTGCTGATGCTAAGCCCCGCGTTGCGTATTTGGCACTGCTGAACGCCAACGCGCCTGCCCTACCGCGTACAGCAGAGGTTGCCCCTGTAAATAGAATGTTCCCCCCGCCTTTCTTAAGCATCCCTGGGACGACCTGTTTTGAACAGAGGAATCCACCGAGGGTGCAGACACGCCACGCGCCTTCAAACGCCTCTGGTGTGAGGTCTGCGAAATTTCCCCAAGCAGCGTTTCCAGCATGATTTACCAAGATGTCGGGGTCCCCGAGTTCTTCTCGAATCCTATCAAAACTCCGCTCCACCTGCTCAGCCTCGGTAATATCTGTAGGGATCGGTATGGCTGTGCGTCCGGTTTTTGCCAATCTCGTGGATAGATTTTTTATGTAGGCGGATGATCGGGACAAGAGTGCCACGTTACATCCTTCGTTTACAAATTTACGGGCGAGTGCAGCCCCTAAACCGGGGCCCACACCTGCGATAACCGCTATTTTTTCCATAATAATTCCTTCAGGGCTTATGAGAATTTGGGAGTTGGTCTGCTCTCAGTTCAATCTGATTTATATAGACTTACGAAAATTTGGGCGTTGGGTTTCACTTGTCGTTCAACGCACCTCTGTTTCGCAGGGTCTCCGTGCCTGCCCGCGTTCAGATTTGGACGGGCACGGGGTCCCGCCCAAACAGCCTCTTAACGTATAAGTCCTATTCATGTCTGAGTGCGTCAATCGGATGCAGTTTCGCGGCTTTCCATGCCGGATACGCGCCGAAAAAGATGCCCACCAACGCGCTGACAACAAAGGAGAGTATTCCGTACATCGGTGAGACCAGGGTTCGCCACTCCCAGAACGATGTAACCAGTTCAGCACCACCTATACCGACCCCGATACCAATGATCCCTCCGACGAGTGCCAACGTTGTAGACTCCACGAGGAACTGCGCGAGGATATCGGAGCGTTGTGCACCAACCGCTTTTCTGAGTCCAATCTCTTTCGTCCGTTCGGTCACAGAAACAAGCATAATATTCATAATACCGATCCCTCCAACCACTAAGGAAACTACAGCAATCCCTAAAATCAGGTTGGTAAAGGTCTGGTTTGATTCTTCAAGAGTCTCCATGAATTCTGCTTGGTTCCGGACGTGAAAGTCAGGTTCTTTATTTGGGGCAATTTTGTGTTCCTTTCGGAGCAGCTCTGTTACCTCGGTTTCTGCTGCCTCAAGGAGTTTACCGTCATTTGCCTGTATACTAATGCTTGAGAGATGATCCTCACCAAAAACGCGCTTCATAGCAGTTGTATACGGGATGAAAACTTGGTCATCCGGATTTCGCCATCCGCTCGCGCCTTTCTCCTTCATAACACCTACGACATGAAAACCCACACCTTTAATTTTGACTGTCTTTCCAACCGGTTCCACGATTTCAAAGAGATTATCAACAACGGTTTTACCGAGGACACAGACACGTTCACGGTATCGGATTTCACTCTCTGTAAAAAATCGGCCCTTCTCGATGTCAAAGTTCGCGGTGACAAGGTACGCCGGGGATGTCCCGACGATGGTTGTGTTTGAATTTTTATTAAGATACTTCACTTGTGCGCGGCTGCTCACCTCAGGGGTGACATGACCAAAGGTCTGTCCGCGCTCCTCTAACGCCTGCATATCTTTGACAGTGAGGCTTCTGCGCGCATCAGCGGATCCGCGTCCGCGAAACCGACTCTGTCCAGGGCGGATTGCAAGAATGTTCGCGCCTAATGTCTGAATCCGTTCTGTGACATCAGCCTTTGCGCCTTCACCAATTGAAGTGGTGGTTATAATTGCGCCGACACCGATGATCACACCCAACATTGTCAAAATAGATCGGAGTTTATTTGCCAATAAGGCACTTAATGCGTTTGATAGACTCTCTAAGACACTCATAGCATACGCTCCTATATGATACGATTAGAAACCGCGTCTATAAACCAAATCTGATGTTAATAAGCCTATCGTCCACGACCACCGGTCATTCGACGCATTGTGGAGGCTGGGTTCATCATGCGTTGCCGCCACTCTGTGCTGCGACCACCGCCTTCACCCGGTGTAAAGCCGCCGATTGCGATGGCATCGCCTTCGGCGAGTCCTGAGATGACTTCAATCTTATCATAACTGCTAACACCTGTCACGACAGGTTGGGGTCGCCCAGGCATTCCGTCTGCGCCGACGATCCTGACCATTTTTCTGCCTCGCATATCAAGTACCGCTTCGATTGGCACGGTAAGGATGTCTATTTTATTGACAGCCGAGATTTGGACAGTGGCGTTCATACCGGGTTTGAGAAACGGCATTTTTGACGCTTCAGTCTCTGTGGGTTGAACTTCGGTCGGTGGTTCTTCCGCGGGTACTTCCTCAAAGAATCCGCCGAACAGTCCGCCCGCATCATCGTCATCGGTTTCTTCTTTCACCTCGGCTTCGTCAGATGCTTCGGGTTGCTGTTCGGGTTGTTGTGCAGCGGGTTCTTGTTGTGCAGCAGGTCTTGATGGTATTCCGTCGGTACCACCTTCTGCTTGACGTTGTTGTCGCATTGCGCGGAAACGTTCACGTTGTTCGTCTGTCATATTTGCAAAGTCTGGTCGAGCACCGCCACCCTGCCGATTACCACTCCCGCGACGACCTTCTGCCCCTCGCATCATTCCCTGACGCGGTCCGGTAGCTTCCACATTTTTCAATTCGGAGGTCACTTCAAAGGTTGTCACATTCTGAATTGCTTGTCCCTGGGGCGCAATCTTCAAGACTTCACCCTGAAACGGTGTATCGGGATAAGCTTCGACGGTAATTGTCACAGGCTGTCCGATTTGGACTTTACCGATGTCGGTTTCATCGACCTCAGTCACGACGTAGACAGTATCAAGGTCTGCCATGGTAACGATCGCCTGTCCTTCAGTTGAGGAGAGCGAGGAGAGGCGCGAAGTGATCACCTGTCCTTCTTCAACCAGTTTGTCAAGAATCGTTCCAGAGATCGGTGCCTTGATAACTGTATCATCGTACTCAATTTGACGGAGTTCCAGCTGCGTTTGATTGCGTTTGACTGCTAAACGTGCGGTTTCAATATCGCGTTCCTTTCGGGTAATTTGTTTCCGATTTGCGTGTGTGAGTTTCAATGACTCTTCAGCCTGTACGATCCGTTGTTCCTGAAGTTTAATATCCATATCTCGCGAGGCTTCAGCCTCAACGCGTTCGTTGGCGAGTTCGAGACTAAATTCTGCCTTCTTGATGTCCGCTTTTCCCAATTCAAGTTCTGCTTCAGTAGCGGGTTTCTCTACCAATTTCAGATTTTCGACAGCGGATTTATGCCGCGCTTCTGCGGATTTAAGTTGTGCCTGTGAAGACTCTAATGCAGCTAACGAGATGAGTTCTTTCTGATAAAGCGTTTTATTCCGTTCATGCTCTGCGGTTACCAGATCCAGGTTCGCTTTGTCCTGTTCCAAAGAGGCTTTCGCACGCCCTCTATTTTCTTCACGGACTTCATCGGAGGTGAGCAATTTGTACCGAATTCTGGCGATGTTAAGGCTATTTTCAGCGTCCATGACACCGCGTTTGTTGGCTATTTTCTCAAGACGAATATCTTCCTTGAGTTGGATAAGTCGTTGCTGTGCCTCGGCGAGAGATTCCTGTGCCTGCCGAATCTGGATGTTGGACTGCTCTCTCTGGAGCTGGATGTCGATTTCCGCCTGTTGCAAGCGTGCTTCAGCAGATTGTAGGTCGGCTTGTGCTTGTTCCAAGCTGATCTGGACGTAGGTTGTTTCAATCACGGCGATGATTTCGTCTTTCTCGACGTAATCACCCGCATCGACCTTGAGTTCCAGAATCTTCCCACTCGCTTTAGAACTGACTTCAACGATATTCAACGGTTTTATAGTGCCTGTTGCCTCAATTGTCACTGCGATGTTACCGCGCTCAACGGTCGCTGTTTTTACTGCTGACGCGCCAGCATTGGCTGCATCGTCTTTAGTGGCGAATACGATGCGTCCAACAACGATCGCGACGGCTGCGATGAGCACGATTGCGCCAGCAATTGTAATAATTTTCCACTTTCCCATCACGGATTACTCCTTTCTGATATAGTTGTCAGTCGTCAGTTATCAGTCATCAGTTAAGAGTCATGCTGCGGGAGGTACAACAAAAGCAACAGCCACAAGGGCGTAACTGAAAACTGAAAACTATTCTCTCCAAAGCCTTTTTTATTTAGTCAAATCTGAGAGAGAAAAGTTCGCTATTTTGTACTACAATCGCGGCATATCAACGGCACTCTCCCGGCGTTCGTGCATGTTCTTTTCCATCGCTTCAGGATAGCGATCCGGTAGGTATGAAACTTCGTTGAGTTTTTGAAGTGCGTCGCCTCCGAGTCTCCATCCGGCTGCCCCAAGATTATCGTGTAGATGTCCGGTGTGCCTTGCCCCGACAATTACCGAAGTCATTGCGCGTTGTTCAAGCACCCACCGCAGTGCGACTTGCGCGGGACTACGTTCCAATTCATTAGAAACATCAAAAAGGGTTTGCAGCGTCTCATCGGCACTGTCAGCGAAATAGTTTTGCGGGTATGCCCACCCTTCCTCTGATCGAGTGCCACCGTGTGTCCGCTCACCGGGTTTGTATTTACCAGAAAGAAATCCGCCTGCTAACGGACTCCATACAACTACGCCTAACCCTTTAAGTTCACAGAGTGGGACGAGTTCTTGCTCTATATCCCGCACAACGAGACTGTATTGCGGTTGATAACAGGCAAACTGTACCCAGTCGTGTGTATGGCTAATCCACAACGCTTCGGATAACCGCCACGCTTGGTAGTTGCTACATGCGGTGTACCGGACTTTGCCTTGTCGGACGAGATCGTCTAATGCGCGAAGCATCTCCTCTAAGGGGGTCTGTGTATCGACGTGGTGGATATAGTAGATGTCCACATAATCCATCTGGAGGCGTTTGAGGCTGTCGTCAATCGCTTGCATAATATGTGCGCGGGACATTCCAGAATCGTTGGGACCGGTGCCCATTGGGTTAAAAAACTTCGTTGCGACAACCGCATCGCGTCGCCTGCCCTTAAGTGCTTTGCCGAGAAGCACTTCGGATTCGCCATCGGCATAAGAATTTGCGGTATCAAAGAAATTGACACCTGCATCCAAAGCGAGGTCCACCATACGGTTCGACTCCGCCTCATCAGCCCCGTGCCCAAAGGTCATCGTGCCTAAACAGATTTCGGACACTTTGAGCCCGCTTTTTCCTAATCTCCTATATTCCACGTTTTTCCTCCGTTCAATCAAACAGTATCCTCTTGAAGAATCAGATACCTTTCACCAGAATACTTCTCACCCCTTAATTCTTCATGTTCCCAATCAACGAATCCCAAACTTTCAAAGAGTCGCGCGGCAGCTTCGTTCTTCCTTTCATGACTTGTTGCAATTTGCTCGACTTCTGGATGTAATTTCAATCTGCGTATCACTTCAATCATAGCGGCTCTGCCATATCCTGTCCTTTGAAACTTTTCGTCTATCATTAAGCGGACGATGAAGCCAACTGCGTCACTAAGTTCATACATAATGAATCCTACCATAGATGGATTCACTTGGTAATGAGCTTCTGCATCATAGACGCCGAAAGGGTGATACGTTGGATTGACAGACGCTTGGGCAAGGGAGTACACATTAGAGGCGACGAATCCCTTTTGATTGTTAGCAACCTTTAGGGAAATACACTCGTCAAGATTCATCCGCGTAATAGGCCTGAGGGACACTTTTGCCACTTAGTCTCCGTTCTATAGTTTATACACTGCTCAATGGCACAGCTTTTTCGGCAACTTCCAAAATAGCATCCAACACTTCGGCAACTTCAGGATCAATCTGGTCTACTGGCACATATTGAATTAAAGTGTAATAATTTGTTTTTTGCATGAGGTTCGGGATTTCCAATTCGTCAAAGACAGTTTCAAAAAGCCGGTTCAAAAAATCATCGGTTACTTTGATATCCGGTGACCAAGGTGATTCTTGACCAAGTGTTTCTCGGGCTTTTTCAATCTCTTCAATCTTTTTCTCCATTGTAGATACCCAGTTCATTAAGAACAATGGGTCTTCAGTTCGTTCCTCTGCCTTTGCATGGAACCAATCAGTTAGCACCTGTTTTCTGGATACAATATAATTCTCAATCTCACGCTTTTGCCATGCATATTCCATTAATTCAGGACGCTTTTGAAGTTCGTCAGGAATTCGATCAAAGAGACAAAATCCAACGAGGTCAGGCTTTGCCTCGCGTAAACCGTAAAAGTGTTTACGCGCCTCGGTCGGTTGATTACTAACATAGTGAACGTAAGGACGTTCTAATATAGAGATCGCGTCATGTGAGAGTTTTTCGGCAAACGCCCGCAGAATTGCGAGATCCGTTGAACCTTCGAGATAAAGAACCCACCCCATCTGCTGTGCTTGATAATACTGATCAGAACCAATCGTCCGAAGTGATTTTAATAACTGACTCCCGCGATCATCAATTCGATGTGGTGATCCAAGAAAAGCGATAACTACGTCGCGATCTGCTGCTTCTCTTAGAATAACCTCAGAATGACTGGCAGCAACGATTTGACTGCCGTGCTCCCTTGCTAATTCCGTAAGCATCTGATAAATCTGGCGTTGTCGAAGGATCTCAAGATGTGCATCTGGTTCATCAAGCAGTAGAACAGAACCCGGATTTGCCATAACGTAGGCAAGTAGTAGTAGCGTCTGTTGCAATCCACGCCCTGATGAAGAGAGGTCAAGGCGAACATTAGACTTCTCCCGGTAACTCATTGTAATTTCGCCACGCCCCTGAACGTAATCTGGTTTATCAAGTTGCGCACCGAACAAATTGTTGATTTTCTCACAAAGTTTTTCCCATTTTTTTTCATCCAGCGAAATCTGATAACAGAGATTACGCAGCACCTCTGCTGTCCGCCCCTCTCCAATTCGGACATTAATTGCCCCTTGATCGAGTCGTGTTTCATTGGAAACAAGCCCGGACATTGGGGAAAGGAAGGCAATAGAAAGTTTTTCTGCTTCGTCAGGCACACGCATTCGCTTAGGACCTTTCTCATCTGTTTCTGAAACTCTCAAAGGACGGCAGTAAAAGGATTCCTGATTGGCGTAGTCGAACTCGAAACCACACTGCCAGTTTTTACCATCCGTAACACCCTCCACAATAATATCTATACGCACATTTTGCGTTCGTTGTTTGCCATCAACCCGTTCCACATCACGAACTTGCAAATCTCGCCAGAGTAAGCGTGCGCTTGATACTGGAACAGAGATGAGATCAAATCGATTGATAGCAACACCTGGCTGCTTTTCTGGATTTGTTTTTCCCTTGCGGTTCTCGTTCCATTGCCTAAGTGCTATCTCCCACAAAGCGAGTGCTTGTAATGCCGTTGTTTTGCCTGAATTATTTGGGCCGATGAAGACCACAGGATTCCCCAATTCAATCTCAACTTCGCCAAAGTTTTTAAAATTACGGCAAATCAATTTTGTTAGCATTTTTGTCTCCGGCTGCAATTATTCTTATAGAACAGGAACGGTTTCACCTTCTGAACGGAGTCCTGCTTCATAGACTTTCATGACTTCCAGTGCGAACTCAAGTGAGCCTTGTTCCGCCGGTTTGCCTTCCAGAATGCAATCGCAGAAATATCGCATCTCTTGATAGAAACCTTGGACGAAGAGTCCTTTGTTTTCGAGTGTTCCGAGACTGAATTGCGGTTCCCAGATGACAGCACCACTCTCAAAACCTTCAGGGACATAACTGGTGCTCCCGCTATAATTGAAGGACATACCCCGCTGTAGTAGGACACGGTTATTGTTCCGAATTTCGGCATGGCATCCGTCGCCAAAGAATTGGTAGAGTTCGGAGGGTTGTCCGTGCCTCGCGCCGTCAGCGAGATGAAAGTTGCCGAGGGCACCGCTTTCGTATTCTAAGATACACGCACCGCCGCCACGTTGTCCCTGACGAACCGTTACGGCGGAGACTTTCCCACCGACTGCTACCATCAGCGATAGCGGATGGCAACCGTTTTGGAGCCAATTCGTATGCTCTTTCTCGCGCAGCACTCGTTTCCCTTCGCTCGAAATTGTCATCGGATAGACAGCCAAGAGGCTTCGCAAGGGTCCGTATTCCTCCGTTGCGAAAATCTCGATGATCTTCTGTGTCGCAGGCATGAACGCTTTTTTGAACCCGACAACGACGACGCGGTCTTTGCGGTGGCGAATCATCTCGCGAACTTCGTCAGCGAACATCCCCGGTGGTTTTTCTAACCAGACATGCATCCCTGCGTCCAGTGCTTCGCAGGTCAATTCGGGGTGAAGACGCGGTGGTGCACAGAGAAAGATGGCATCCAATTCTTCGTTCTGAAACATCTCTGCCATACTCGGATAACACGCTTTAACGCCGTACTGTTCAGCGGTGATACGGGCGCGGTCGAGATTGAGATCGCAAAATGCTTTTAGTCGGACTGGGAGAAATGTTAGCGTCGGTAAGACGTTCCGATAGCCGTGTGAACCGACACCGACAACTGCGACATTTAACCGCTCCTCAAATTCTCTCTGATAACTCATTTTTTTATATTACCTTGCGGTTCGGTCGGGTGAACTTGGGATTTGATGCTCTTTCCCGTAGACCCGCTTTCCACTTCGTTTCAAGCTACATGTCTGGTAAAAAGTTGTAGAGAGTGTTCTAAAATCTGTAAAGTCGCAAGCGCGTTTCTTTAAACTTGCAAACTTTAGAATACTTCGCAACTTTGAAACTTTTGTCTCGGTTTCGGTTAAGACACAGGAATTACGGAAGCACGTCATCAAGATAGGTGTCCAGATCCTTTTTCATTTTCTGTAATTCCGCTTGGTCAATGTACATCATGTGTCCTGCCTGATAGTAAGCCATCGTGATGTTATCTTGCAAGGACGCATCGAGTCCGATGTGGCTGAAGGTATATTCTGATGCCAAAAACGGTGTTGCTAAGTCGTAATACCCGTTCGCGACGTACACCTTCAAGACAGGATTCATAGTCATTGCTGAACGCAAGGTATCGGCGACGTTGACGTATTCGTTCTGATGACCGCTGTAGTCCCACGGATGCACACGGCGACTCAGGATTTCGTAAGGGAGGTCCGACTCAAATCCGAGTTCGCCACGGACATAGGCGTTGAGGGTAGCGGTATAAGCACCTTGGACGACTGCGGAACTCGGATCATACTCGTAATTTTCGCCTGCTGAATCGCGGTCAATTCCTTTGTATCGGCTATCAAATCTGCCGACTGTCCGTGCTTCATCACGGAGCAGTTCCTTACAAAACCGGGCAATGTTAATCCGCAAATCGGTACGTTCAATGTACTCGGGTGTGAGTCCTGTGTAATTTGCGAGTTTTTTAACAATGTCGGCACGTTCTACTGAGGAGATACCGCTGCCTTTCATGAGTGCGACTGCGTAATCGCCTATGGCAAACGCTCGGACCTCGTCCATTAAAGTTTCTAATTCCGTATCGGTTTCGCCTAATTTGTTGTGGTAAAACGCTGTCGCTGCGTAGGTCGGCAGGAAGAGGATATAGGGGAGATCGTTGCCGGGTGCGAACCGAATTGTCTGGAAGTTGAGAACGACCGAAACGAGCATGATACCGTTGAGATAAGCACCGTGCCGTCCCTGAAGATAGCCTGCGAGTCCACCTGCCCGGGTTGTTCCGTAACTTTCGCCGATGAGGAACTTGGGAGATTCCCAGCGTTTATAGCGTCCCAAGTAGAGCAGGATAAAATCGCCGACGGATTCAATATCTCTTTTGAACCCGTGGAACTGCTTCGCTTCTTCCCCGGGGACCGCCCTGCTGAACCCTGTGCTAACGGGATCGATGAAAACGAGATCGGTTTTGTCTAAGATAGAGCATTCGTTATTGGTCAGTTGATAAGGCGGTTGCGGTAATTTGCCATCTTCGTCGGGTTTGACGCGTCTCGGTCCGAGGACTCCGAGATGCAGCCATACCGATGAGGATCCGGGACCTCCGTTGAAGGAGAAGGTTATCGGACGTGTGGAAGCGTCTTCTACATCATCGCGCGTGTAGGCGATAAAGAAAACGGCGGCTTTCGGTTTCTCACCCTCTTTGTCGATTTCTTCCTTGAGGATCAGCGTGCCTGTCGTTGCGGTGTAACGAATCTCTTCACCGTTGATCGTAACGCTATGGTGTGTAACCGAGAGTTTATCCTCAGGTGTGTCATCGTTTTTCTCTTCGTCTTTGGTCTCTTCAGATTCTTTTTTTTCTTCTGCGCTCATATTGAATTCCTTTCTATTGTTTGGTTGGCAAGACTTGGACAGATTGGCTCATGAAACGCATTATAGCATATTTCGTGGAAATAGGTGTGACAATTTTTGTCTGAATGCACGTCGCATTTGGTCGAGTACGCCGCAAATCGCGGACTTCACAGATTCCAAAGAATTTGACATAATCTTGAAATATGCTAAACTCTATACAAAGGAGACACACCATGAAAAAACCGATTCGTTTAGGACTGATTGGCTGTGGCGGGATTGTGCAAATTACGCATGCGCGTGCCTATCGCGCGCTTACAGATACCGTTCAGGTAACTGCCCTCGCTGATGTTGTTCCCGAAAATCTACAAAAGATTGGCGAAGTGTTTGATGTGCCAACGGAAAACCGATATACAGATTACCGCGAGATGCTGGAACACGCGGCACTTGATGTCGTGACGATCGCGACACCGCACTCACTTCACGCTGAACAGGTCATTGAAGCTGCAAGCGCAGGCGTGGCGATTATCTCGGAAAAGCCGATGGCGACAAACTTAGAAGAAGCAGACGCGATTTTAGAGGCGGTACCCCGGAACGACGTGCCTTATACAGTCGTGCATAACTATATCTTTACGGCGGGGATGCGCGTGGCGATGACAGAACTTGATGCGTTAGGTAGACCTCATTTTGGTCGGAGCGTTGGAATGGGATTAAAGCCTGCAGATTTCTCGGCGGATCATCCTACGCCTGCATTCGCGTGGCGCGCCAGTAAAGCGAAAGGTGGCGGGTGTATCATTGACACGAGTTACCACGAAATCTATTCCGTCTGCACGCTGATGCAATCCCCGGTGCGTTATGTCGAGGCACGCGTGCAAACGATGCAACTTGATATTGATGTTGATGACATCGCGATGCTGCTGTGTGAACACGAAAACGGGGGGATCACGACTGTCTCTGGGGCATGGTGCGTGCCCGGTACGGATTCGGGTTGGTGTGAGATGCACGCTGAGAACGGTTCGCTACGCGTCAATCATCGCCATAATGTGGCGGACGCGCTCCGGCGTTTCACGAGAGCAGAAGGTTGGAAACAGTTGGAGCTCGCTGAATTCGATGAAGCAGAGCGTACGGATGCCAGCGGACATGCCCGTTACTTTATGGAGACCTTTAATGCCATCGCTGCGGGTGCAGCGGTACCTGTGAGTCCAGAGATGGGATATCATAACCTCTCGATTATCGAAGCGGCACGTAAGGCTACAACGGAACGCCGTGCTATTGAGATTCCGTAATATCTATCGAAGGGAAAGAGATGAACAGAGGGTTTATATTTTACCTATCAGTCGTTTTAATGTCCGTACTCAGTTTGAACGTGCCATTGCAGTGCTTTGCACAGCGGAACACAGTTGCGCTTGAGGCAAAAACGGATGCGGAATATGATGCCGAAGACGATGTGAATACGGCGTTGTGGCTTGCCGCTGGTGGGGTTTTAGGGATAGCGGGTAATTGTCTGCTCGGAAGTCTTGCCGTAGGTGGAGCCTATGTCTATCAGCCGGTGCCACCCGCCGAGCGACTCTTGGGGAAATCGGCAGAATACGTCAGTTTTTATACGGATGCCTATAAAGCGCGAATGCGTAGACTTCAATTGGTTGCTGCTGCGAAAGGGGCGGCTGGCGGCGCGGCTGTTTTCTTCCTGTTAGGGACGCTGAATATAAAGCCGTGGGCGGATTTTATTATCTGGTAGAATGAACTAATTTCTTACTCATATTATCCATGTATAGTAAAACCTATAATTAATCTCT
>JAAXHI010000580.1:13829-14625 GCA_012270875.1 Candidatus Poribacteria bacterium
CAAACTGGAAGTTTATGCTACAAATATGTCTATTTATTTTTAGGTTTCACCATAAATAAACACACTATCCGCGCAGAAGATGGCGTAAGGCGTTTGCGATGATGTCCTCTTCACCGGTGTTGAGGGTATAGGCATTAATCACGAGCGTGTCTTTCCCGTGGGTGTTGACCTTGATACGCGGCGTTCCAGCATCCAATCCACGTGCGAGTTCCGCTGCGTCCCTGCCACTGCACGTAACGTGCAGGTTGGAAAGCGTATGGCTATTTTTTTGGTAGTGGACTTCGCAGGATACACCGTCGATATTCTCCAGCCCTTGTGTGAGTGCAGCGTATCTTGCATCCTGTTCTTTTGATCGCTTGTTGTGATCTGTAGATAGCCAAATATCAATAGCCGTTACCAACCCGATAATTTCCTGCCGATCAACCTTCATCCCACGTCCGACAGGACGGGGTCCGATGAAACCGTGTCTCCGTACAGTCTCAATTAGATCCTTTCTGCCACAAACGAATCCTGTCGAATGCGGTGCGTTAAAATACTTGCCACCGAAGCAGACGAGGTCTGCGGATTGTGCGTTGCGTCGGAAGTAATCAAGCGGGTAGATTTGAGAAGCCGCATCGGCAATTAGCGGGAGATCATGCGCGTGCGCAATCTCAATCGCTGCCTCTAATGGAACGGCGTTCCCTTGATTCGGTTGGATGAGATATGCGAGTGCAGCGGTGTTTTCGTTGATAGCAGCTTTTAGTTCGTCAGCAGTGCAACCGTTTTCGTCGCCTACATTAATGAGTTGACTGCCCGG
>JAAXHI010000580.1:14669-16396 GCA_012270875.1 Candidatus Poribacteria bacterium
GATGCCAAGACGAGTGCGGTATAGCATCCTGCGGTGATATAGGCATCTTCGACACCTAACCGATCGGCGATGAATTGCCCCGATTTTTCGAGCAATTCTTCCATTTCGACATAACTTTCATCTGCTTGGCGCATTGCGTCTCGGACTGCTGCGGAAGGCGTGGATCCGCCTCGAACAGTTTGGTTGCCGGTCGCATTAATGACGGGTCTCGCGCCGAGTCTTTTGTAGACGTTTCCCCAACCTGTATTCGCCATGAGAAGCCTCCTTGGAATAGTTATCGGCTATCAGCCGTCGGCTGTCAGTAATCTATAGATAAGGTTACAAACCTCACCAGCGAAGGAAATTTCGTGAAGCCCGTTCTATTTTTATGGCTTAGAGGATCGTTAATTCATCCTCATCACCACTTTCCGCTAACAGTGTTTCCAATTCTTGCGCGACCGCACCGAACGCTTCGGATTGCGGAGATTCTGGATGCCCGGCGACAATTGGCACACCGATGTCACCCGCGGTACAGACCTCAGCATCAAGGGGGATTTGCCCCAAGAACTCGACACCGAATCGCTCACTCATATTTTTGCCACCATCTCTCCGAAATATCTCTGTCTTTTCGTTACAGTGCGGACAGAGGAAATAACTCATATTTTCAATGATGCCGAGAATGGGGACACCGAGCCGTTCAAACATAGCAACACCGCGTCGGACATCGGCGAGTGCGACATCTTGCGGGGTGGTGACAATGAGTGCGCCGGTCAATGGCATCGCTTGCGTTAGAGAGAGCGCAACATCGCCAGTTCCTGGTGGTAGGTCGATGATGAGATGATCGAGTTCTCCCCACTCTACATCACTCAGGAGTTGGCGTATAGAACTGTGTAGCATCGGTCCGCGCCAGATCATTGCTTGTTCTTCTGGTACCATAAACCCGATTGACATGAGTTTAATGTTATGGCGCACGAGTGGGACAAGTTTACGCTCTGGACTGACCTTCGGTTGTTCTTGGATGCCCATCATTGTCGGGATACTGGGACCGTAAGCGTCAGCGTCCATCAGTCCGACCGCGCCGCCCGCATTTGCTAAGGAGATGGCGAGATTGGTGGCGACAGTAGACTTTCCAACGCCGCCTTTTCCACTGGCGACCGCGATTTTATACTTGATATTGGGTAGTGTGATATTTTGTTGTTGGGGTTGTTGCTGTTGTTGTGGCGGTGCCTGTTGTTGGGGTTGCCGTCCAGAGATTTGTGAACCGCTGATTACTTTTAGGTCGGGATGCCCCTTCGTTTCCGATCCTGATTCGGATTTTGGCTTTTTTTCATCGCCTTTTTTAAGAAATCTCATGTTTGATCTCCTACAGGTTGTTTATAGAATGGTTGTCAGTTTTCAGTTATCGGTTTTCAGTCACCAAATGTTACGACGTGTCAGAAAATAGTTTAACACTTTTTTAGATAATTTTGTATAATACGTTGAAGAAAAACATAAGTCAACACAATTCCAACAGAGCCATTCAATTTTAAGAAATTATTGGATTTTACGTCTTTTTTTCACGATCCGGTGCGGTTAGGAATGCAGATCGCATTTGGTTGAGTACACCGCAAAACCGCACCTACCGGCCTGGGTGTCCAAAATTGGACTAAAAACCGAGAACTGAATGGCTGAGAATAAAACGTCCGGCAATTATGGAATTTAGAGTAAAATCTATAATTAATAGGCACTCTCAAACAGTCTGAATCCCT
>JAAXHI010000545.1:0-3656 GCA_012270875.1 Candidatus Poribacteria bacterium
TTGAATAATCGTTGTATATTTTCCATGGAAATATCTGATGGTACAGTTTTGAATTAAGTGGTCACTATTACTAAACACTTAACCTGTTGATGCGAATCCCTCCTGTACTTTGCGAGGCAGTTCAAGAAAAATGAAATAGGATTCAGGATATAAGTAGTCCTCCTGAGATTCATCAACAACCCGCAAATAGCCTTCACGAGCCGCTTCTGCATCAGGCAGAATTTGGTAGAATTTTCGTTTCTCTATGTCCTCACAATCGCCGTTTTCGATGCAAAGCGCAAATTGGGTTTTTAATAGTTTCTGTTCGATAATTTTAGTCCAGAAATCGCTTGATTTTCATGTTCAAATCAATTCTCAAGTAATAGACACATACTATCTAACTAATCAAGAATATCAACAAATTCAACATACCGAATACTTGTTTATAAACCCTAAATCTGCAACCATCTAATGCCTCCATCGCTAATTTTGATTAAATCATCTTGAGTTGCGAGATGCCCGAAAAAATCAGCAAATAATGTGATATAATTTATTTTATAGCTTACATAGTCTAATATAGATTTTTTTAGATTTGCGGGAATCTCAATTATATCACTATTCCCTGACTGAGAACTATTCTTAATTCGAGGAATATAACCTTTTGGAGGTTTTACGAAGATGCTTTTCTGTGCTTTTACACGGGATGTTACGTCAGGAATCAGGCTCCACCAAGATTGAAGACTTTGCCTCGCTATCTCGATGCGGTCAGGACTGGTAATTTGCCTAATTACCTCTTCAGAGGCACCCGAAATTGGTCTACTCAAAGAATCATAGTTCTTTTTAATATGATCAATTGCGACTGATTCTTCAGCTTCTCTAAGAAGAGCAGATTCATTACTTATTATCTCCTCAGGTTCTATAAGATGTTCTCGTAACCTCTCATCATCTTTACGTAGCATGATCAATCTACCGCTTTCATCTTCATCTGCAACACGAGTAGGAAAACTCGGGATTACACAACAGGCGAAAAATAATGCAATTTTGAAGTCTTTAGTAAAATCTATAAGATTTGCTTTGTACCCTAAGTGTTGGGCAGCAATTGACACGTAAAGTCCCCAATTAGGCGTTGGAGGTGGTAAACCGCGGTAAGAACCCAGACTAAATCCTCCCCCTATTCCAACCTGTGTCAGTCCTTCCGCCAATTCCATTGTTTTATCAACATTTGATTGATTAGTCTTGGGCAGTTCAATACATTTTCTATATAAAGTAGAACTAACTTTTTCGTTAAGTTTAGATTCACCGCGAAATATCCATTCACCATCAGATGTTCTGGACTCTATTTCCTTTTCTAATTCCTCAATTTTTGTCATAGTCAAAGACTGATTCATCGTAGATTCCCTATAAGCCCTATTCACATTTTAATTCCTTTGAATCAGTTTAAAAAATTAATACTTCCCCCAAACTGAATACGGTTACCTTCCTGGTCGCGGATGTCGAAAACGGCAACCCCATCTTCATTTTCAAGTTTCCGTAATCGCAACCCTTTCTGCTTCAGTGCTTGATGGACGGTACTAACGCTTTCAACGTGAAAGACAAGTTAATACTGTTACAATTCACTTTCTTCTATTCCACTGATCTTCATAAAATGTCTCTGCAATCCGCGTTTGAGTGTTTTATTCCCGTGGACTGGCACGACTATCCGCTCCGGAACGCCATCTTTGGCATAAATGTGATGGCTGCCTTTGATTCGCTTTAACTGCCAATTGTGCTTTTCCAATAAACGGCAAAACGCTTTACCGGTTAACGCTTTCAAACAGCTATCTCCATCACTCTATCATCTTCTGCGATTTTTATATCACTAACATCTACGGATAAATATCCTTCAATTGCTTCATAAATGTTTTCAAGTAATTCTTCAAAAGTGTCGCCTTGTGTGGCACAACCGGCGAGTGATGGCACTTCCGCCCAATATCCGCCTTCCTCAGCTTTGTGGATAACAACTTTTAGTTTCATAGAATTTAATGCCACTCCCATCAAAATTACTTTATCTGTCTTTGTGAAAAACTTCCAAAATCAATAGTCCCCGTAAAACTGAATGCGGTTGCCTTCTGGATCGCGGATATCGAAAATGGCATGCCCATCGTCGTTTTCAAGCTTCCGTAACCGTTTCCCTTTCGATTTTATATGCTGATGAACAGCACTCACGCTTTCAACGTGAAACATCAGTTTTTGTCTGCCTTCGTTGGGTTTGCTCGCACTATGGAGACACAACGTGCAAGCACCCGCATGAAAACGGAAAAACCGGTTTTCTGGGAACGGCTGGTCTTCGTCTGGCACCAATCCGACAACGTCTCTATAAAATGCAATGACAGTCTTCATGTCTTTGACGAAAAGCATAATGCCTGTGAGTTCCATTGAATGCTCCTGAAACAGGTGATACGTTCTGACAAAGTTACCGGTCTAATTCTCCCGCGATGACGTTCAAACTTCCCAAGACAGCCACAGTATCGGAAACCATTCCGCCTTCCAACATCTGCGGTAGTGCTTGGAAGTGAAAGAAACTCGGTGGACGGATGCGGATACGATACGCAGTTCCGCTACCATCACTGACAATATAAAAACCGAGTTCACCGTTCGGTGATTCGGTCGCACAATAGTGATCGCCTTTTGGTGGCTGCACACCGTGCCCATCCATAACAACTTTAAAATGATGAATTAAGCCCTCAATATGTCCGTAAGCATCCGATTTTTCCGGCATCGTGATTTTGTTATCTTCAACATTGACCGGTCCATCAGGGATATTATCCAGTACTTGCGTAACGATGCCACAACTCTGAATCATCTCCTCCATCCGGACGAGGTATCGGTCATAGGCATCACCGTTGGTTCCGACGGGTACATCAAACGTCACTTCATCGTAACTGGAATACGGCTCAGCCTTGCGTATGTCGTGTGCTACGCCAGTGGCTCGGAGACAGGGGCCTGTTAACCCGTAGCTAACCGCATCCTCAGCCGAAATGGCACCGACACCTTTCGTGCGATCCATCCAGATCCGATTCCGTGTGAGCAGTGTATGGGTCTCCTTCAATGCTTTTGGAAAGTTACTGATGAATTGCTGTATATCTTCTTCACATCCATCGTAGAGGTCCCGGAGAACCCCGCCGACGCGTGTGTAACTCGTTGTCAACCGTGCGCCGGTCGTCTTTTCAAAAATGCTATACAATTTCTCACGTTCGCGGAAGCTATAGAGAAATACTGAAAATGCCCCTAAGTCGAGTGCGGCAGTTCCCAACCACAACAGATGGTCTGCGAGTCGTGAGAGTTCCGCCATCAAAATACGGATGTATTGACACCGTTTCGTGACTTCAATGCCGAGTAACTGTTCGACAGCAAGGACATACCCAAAATTGTTGGACAACGGGGACAGATAGTTCATCCGATCTGTTACAACAATATACTGGTTGTAATCCAAATGTTCACCGAGTTTCTCGAACCCGGTATGCAGATAACCGGCATGTGGTATCGCCTTCAAAACGGATTCGCCATCAAGTTCCAACACAATACGGAGCGTACCGTGTGTCGCAGGATGTTGCGGACCGAAGTTAAGAACCATCGTCTCGCCTGTGGCGCGTTCCTGCCCACCTTGCATATCATAACTCCTTTTTTCTGGCTATCGG
>JAAXHI010000545.1:3732-10118 GCA_012270875.1 Candidatus Poribacteria bacterium
AAGCTTTCGCGCTCGCCGCGTCCGCGGAGCGGATAATCCTTTCGGAGCGGATGTCCTTCAAAATCATCTGGCATCAAAATCCGGCGCAGATCCGGGTGTCCCTCAAAATTGATACCGAACATGTCGTAAGTCTCACGTTCCAACCAGTTTGCACCTTTCCACAGTCCAGTGACGGATGGAATATTCAGGTCGTTTTCATGCACAGGCACCTTTACGCGAAGGCGACACTGCCCTTGATAGGAATAGAGTTGATAGACGACCATGAACCTTGCGTAATCAAACTGCATCAATTCGGATTCCATCTCCGAATTATCGACTGCGGTGACATCAACGAGGAAAGCATAGGCGAGTTCGGGATCTATTTTCAGATACTCCAAAACGGCGTAAACCTGCTCTTTATGGATAACCACGACGACAGTACCACGCGACTCATCTTGTGCCAAGAGCGCGTCTGCATGGTTCGCCTCTAACTTTTCAAGGACAAGCGGTTTCGATTGTTCTTCGACTTGGTTCTCTTCACTCATAAACAACCTCTACTCCTTTAGGTGAAGCACCACTGGTGATTTTTTGCTGCACCTGTAGCACCGCATCAATAAGGTCTTCAGGACGTGGTGGGCATCCGGGGATGTAGACATCGACTGGAATAAACTGGTCAACGCCTTGGATGAGGGTATAGGTATCAAACACACCGCCGCAGGAAGCGCATGCGCCCATTGAAATTACCCACTTCGGATCCGGCATCTGGTCATAGATACGTTTCAGTACCGGCATCATTTTGATGGAAATTCTACCGGAAACGATCAGCAGATCAGATTGGCGCGGTGAAAACCGGATTGCCTCAGAACCGAATCGAGACAGGTCAAACTTGGAAGCCAAGGTCGCCATCATTTCTATCGCACAACAGGCAGTCCCGAACGGCATCGGCCACAGGGAATTCTTTCGTCCCCAGTTGACGACTTTATCAATAGTCGTGGTAATGATATTGCCGTCGGTTTGCCCGGCACCTTGTCCAACAAAATCTAATCCCATGTTAAGCCTCCTTTCTTCCAAGCATAGATATAGCCAAGAAGAAGAATACCGATAAATACCAGCATTTCAACTAAGATGAACAAACCACTCGTTTCAGAGAATTTCTTGAAGACCACTGCCCACGGGTACAGAAAAACCACTTCAATATCAAAGATGATAAAGAGCATCGCGATGAGGTCGAACCGGATGGTAAACCGCTGCCTTGCATCACCGACAGGGCGTACACCGGATTCGTAAACGGAGAGTTTGACGCGGGTCGGGCGTTTAGGTCCAAGAAGATGAGTCAGTCCGAGATTGATCGCCGCAAACAGCACTGCGAACAACCCTAACAACAAGATTGGGAGATAATCTATTAACATTGTTTCTAATCTATTATGTCCTCACACGTTATTAATATTGGCTTGCGAGTGTCGCCAAGGTGAAGGTTAATTCAGACGCGTAAACATGTTCTTTTTAATATGCTTAATAGTTTCTCATATTTCAAAAACATTGTCAAGTTTTTTTCAAAAAAAAATCAAAGATAAGAACAGACTCTTCGGATGAAACGGCAGAAAATAGTCTATCATTCATGTATCTAAAATTGTTTCAATTGCCCCCACGTTGTCGCGAGTTTTCCGCTCGGTGCTACGGGTAATGTGCCCTTGTTGGGGATATCTTTGCCGGTGATAATAAGATTATCGAATCTCGCGGTGTAATTCGCGAGCCCGAAACCGACACCCCCTGTCCGAAAGTTAGGAAAGTGTCCAAAGGCTGGAACACCTATTAGATTTGGCATCTTTGCGGGCCCCATCACTTGCTTCTCATTAACCGAGAAGTTAAAGATATTGTTGTGGACACGCATCTTCAAATGCGCCCATTTGTTCAATTTTAAAAGTGGATGCGGTGCAGCGTGGAGGCGTACAAATATTACATCGTGAAAATCGCCATAGACGCAACTTATCTGTTCCCTATGGAGGGGTGGTTTACCCTCAACGAACTCTACAGGATCCTCAATACTACACAACACGACCCAAGTCCCCTGCACCCGCGCGGCAATAGTGATAGCCCCGATACCGTGTTTGTTAAGCGGTTTGACATCAAATTCAACAGTGTAATCTTCCCATGTGCTATTCCCAGTTGTCAGTAAACGAACAAACTTTTCACGGCTGACCGTCTGAAGTTCATCGTCAACAACTTCCCAAACACCGGGGGCTTGATCCAACCGAACGAGTTCCTGCCAGTCCTCCAAGTCGTCATCATTGAAGGTTTCGATATATGTTCCTGCCCACCCAGAGCAGGAGAGCAGAAAAAGTGCTCCCACAATCAGCGTAAATTTCATCAGGAATCTCTTTTCTTTTTTGATGTTCTTCGCGAGTGCTTCATAGTGTAATAGGAATCAGGAGCGGATGTCAAGTAATTTTCGAGAATTTTTTGATATATCTAATAAGACGTTAAATTTAGGGCGACAGCCGCGTCATTTCCCATGTACCATCGGGTTGCAGCGTGTAACAGAGTCGATCATGGAGGCGGCTTGGACAGCCTTGCCAGAATTCAAAGAGATTTGGAACGAGCCGATACCCACCCCAATGCGGTGGACGTGGAATAGCATCAGACGCATACATCTCTTCCACGCTTTGGTAGCCTTCTGTGAGATGTTCTCTCCCATTAATAACAACGCTTTGGCGTTCTGTCTGTACGGCAAGTTGGCTACTCACAGGACGACTGGCGAAATAGGCATCCGATGCTGCTGCGCTCATTTTTTTAACGATGCCCGTACTCCGAACCTGTCGGTCAAGTTCACGCCAATAGAAAACCAAGGCAGCGTTTGGGTTCTCCGCGAGTTCCCTCCCTTTTTGGCTCTCATAATCGGTATAGAAACAGAACCCTTTTGCGTCAAAGCCTCTGAGTACGACCATTCGGGCAGACGGAATACCGTCCGGTGTCGCTGTTGCCAAGGTCATGGCATCCGGCAGATCCAGTTTAGCGTCAACGGCATCTGCGAACCACTTTTCAAACTGCTCAAACGGATTAGGTGAGACATTCTGCTCAAGCAAATGTCCATCATGGACGCTGTATTCTCTGCGGAGTTTATCTGCGTTCATAAGTGAAATACCTATCTTTTCCAAAAATTCGGTGAGAAGAGGATAAGGACTGTATAGAGTTCCAAACGACCGAGTAGCATACAGAAGGACAGCACATATTTTCCGAACGTGTGAATATGCGCGTAGTTGTCAGTCGGTCCGACGCTGCCGAGACCGGGGCCGATGTTACCCATCGTAGCGATTGTTGCGCCTGCAGCACTGACGAGGTCAAGTCCTAAAGTTGTCATAATACAAGTTACAATTGCGAAAATTCCGATAAAAAAGAAGAAAAAACCGAGAACGTTGGTCATGACTTCAGGTGGCACAACACGGTCATTAACCCGAATCGGTAGCACAGCATGTGGGAAGATGAGCCGTTTAATTTCAGCACCGCTCTGCCGAATAAGGAGAAGGAACCGGACCTGCTTCATCCCGCCGCCAGTGGAACCTGCACACCCGCCGTAGAACATCAGTGTCACTAAGATAAATTGGGAAAGTGCGGGCCACTGTTCAAAGTCAGCCGTGCCGTAGCCTGTCGTTGTGATGATAGACATCACCTGAAATGCAGCATAGCGCAGCGATGTCCACATCGAATCGTAAGGCACCTGTCCATCGACCTGAAATCTGATCGTGTTCCATGAGATTAAGGTGATACTCACTGCGATAACAGTGCAATAGAACTTAAATTCTGTATCTTGGAAATAACTTTTGACATTGCCGCGGAGTGCGCGATAGTGGAGTGCGAAATTGGTGCCTGCGAGGAACATAAAGCAGCAGATGACCATATCAATGTAGACGCTATCGTAGTGCCCAATGCTGCTGTTCTTTGTAGAGAATCCACCGGTTGCCATTGTCCCGAAGGTGTGGCAGAGTGCATCAAAGAGGGACATACCGCCGAACATTAGTAGAACAGTCTCAAGGAAAGAGAGGAGCAGATAAACGCCCCAAAGTAGTTTAGCGGTTTGTGCGATGCGGGGGGTGAGCCGATCCGTCTGCGGTCCCGGTGCTTCGGCGCGAAAAAGCTGCATACCACCGATACCGAGCATCGGGAGAATAGCAACAGCAAGCACGACGATCCCCATTCCGCCGAGCCAGTGCGAGAAACTTCGCCAGAAAAGCATCGTGTGTGAAAGGTGTTCAATCTCTGTCAGCACGGTGGCACCGGTTGTGGAAAATCCTGCCATAGATTCAAAATAGCAGAAAGAAAATTCCGTCCACGACGAGCGTCCTTCAATGTAAAATACGTCTGCGAAGAGATATGGAAGTGATCCGAAGAGCGCGACTGTTACCCACCCCAGAGCGACGACAGCAAAACCTTCGCGGATACCGAGTTCCTCCTGTCGTGCGCGAATACTGAAGCGGAGGATTAAACCGATGACCAAAGTAATTATTGCTGAAATAACAAACGCCGGCAGATCGTTCTGGACTTCACCGGCGGTCGCGCGATAATAGATAGCCACACCCAAGGGTAATAGCATGGTCCCCGCAAGACAGATAAGCAAATTACCGAGGGTGTAAACAATTAGTTTAAGGCTCATATTTTATAGTTATCAGGACGGTTTTCTCTCACTGCGAGGCATGAAAAACCTTTCAGTTGTCAGGACGATTTTTTCTCCGAAAAAATCTTTCAGTCGTCAGTTAAGAGACTTTGGAACTATCCCATCCCTCTTTAACTAAAAACTTATAACTAAAAACTTATAACCCTTTAGTCCCTACGTTCAGCGAAGAGGTCTTCAACAACCGAAATTGCCCCCGGCATACTAAATACGATCACGCGATCTGCGGGTTGGATAACAGACTGTCCTGTGGGGATAATGAGTTTTTCGCGCCGAATAATGGCACCGATAAAGGCGTTTTCTGGGAATTTTGTTTTCAAGAAAGAGAGTTCTTTATGGACGATTTTTGCGTTGACACCAGCGACAATCTCAATAGCCTCCGCGTCTATTCCGTGGAGCGAGGCGACGGAAATGATGTTTCCGCGACGGATGAGTCTTAAGATATTGCTAACAACGGTGAGATGGCGACTGACTGCGCCATCAAGTCTCGGAATGCGTGCTAATAACGGGAGGTACCGCGGCTGTTGAACGAGTGCAAGTGCGCGTTGTGCCCCGTTCTCTTTCGCTGTCATACACGCCATAATATCGTTCTCATCGTCCCCTGTAACTGAGACAAACCCGTTGACATCATTTACGCCTGCTTCCTCAAGTAGCCTAAACTTGAGATAATTACCCTGTAAAACAGTCGTGTGCTTCAGCATCTGAGAGGCGAGTCGCGCGCTTGCTGGATCTTCCTCAATGAGTTTGACGTTGGTGTCGTTTTCTTCAAGCGTGCGTGCGAGTTCAATGCCAATAGGACTCGCACCGACAATGATAACGCGATCAAGTTGTTGATTGAAAGTCATACCGCTGATACGTAGCAACTGTTCAACTGCGATTGCGCTTCCGATAACAAAAACATCGTCGCCTTGTTGTAAAACATCGTTTCCGTTCGGAATGATAATGTGTCTGTTGCCGTTACTGATCGGGTTTCCGTTATTAGAATGCCCACGACGGCTAATGGCAGCGAAGCGGGTATCGTTGAGCAGCCCACTGGCATCTAACTCGGCGAGCGATCTTCCGATTAACGGATTTGACTGTTTGACCCGAAAAGAGACCAGTTGTATCCTGCCATCCTCAAATTCGACAATTTCCCGTGCTTCAGGTATCTGTAAAAGCCGAACGAATTCAGCAACACAGAGATGCTCAGGGTTAATCAGCAGATCAATGCCAAAATCCTTGGGTCTCAGTCCGCTTTCTGTAGAGAAATAGTCAGGATTCGAGACGCGCGCGATTTTTGTGTTAACGTCGTACCGTTCGGCAATCTGACACGCCAGCATATTAATTTCATCACTGTTCGTAACGGCAATGAGGAGACCGGCTTCATCAATTCCGGCGGTCTTGAGCAGTCGCGGAGATGCGCCTGAGCCGCGTAAAGTCTGCAAGTCAAGTTGTTCATTAACCCTGCTGCAGGCGGCATCGGATTCATCAATGAGAACAACGTCGTTATGTTCAACGGTGAGAAGTTTAGCGGTATGGAACCCTACTTCTCCAGCACCTATAATTATCGCTTTCATATTTTAATAGTTGTCAGTTAGTATCGGTTTGTGTAAACAACAGTGTTGTGTTAATTTTCAACTTTAGCGTAAGTTCACTGGACAATCATCTCTGTAAATTGTGGTGTATCATCTTGAGTATTATGTTCAATATGACATCCTAATTTTTCCATCAGAACGCATAGATCCTCAAGGGTAAAACTCTT
>JAAXHI010000545.1:10168-24747 GCA_012270875.1 Candidatus Poribacteria bacterium
AAATCCTTAAAAACGTTTCCTGAACTTACGGTATAGTCTGCCATAATTTACCTGCCTTCTGCTAAGTCAAGGGCAATTTTCAATCGACGTTTGATCCGGTCAATTTCCCTTCTCGGTGTTTCAATGCCTCTTTTAGATTTCTTTTGAAAAGCGTGTAGTACATAAATTACATCGCCAATCTTGGTGGTGTACGCTGCGCGGTAGGTGTTACTTGCATAATCACTTCGGATCTCCATGATACCTGGAAACCCCTTTAAGGGTTTAGCTTTAGGGTGTTTGTCCCCGATCTGTGCGACATAAAGGGCATATCCCATTTCATCTTGAACTTCTGCGGGGAATGCTTTGAGATCCTCGTGTGATGAGCCAACCCAAACTAATGGTTTTATCTCATATTCCTGCCCAGTCCTTCTCATACAGCATCCTTTTCAAAAAACTGCTAATTTTCTCCCAAACCTATCCGACATTTGATAGTCTAATTGAAATTAGTATTCATCAAGTGGAGGACAGGCACACATAAGGTTTCTATCCCCATAGACTTCGTTAATGCGTGCCACAGGGGGCCAGAATTTAGCGTCCCGCACCCACGGTTTTGGAAACGCTGCTTTTTCACGCGAATACGGGTGGCACCAGTCAGATTGTGTAACCATTTCCGCCGTGTGGGGCGCGTTTTTCAGGACGTTGTCTTCCTGATCAACCCTGCCTGTCTCAATTTCGGTGATCTCTTCACGAATCGAAATGAGTGCGTCACAGAAACGCTCTAACTCTGCTCTCGATTCGCTTTCTGTCGGTTCAATCATTAAGGCACCCTGTACGGGCCAAGAAACCGTCGGTGCGTGGAATCCGTAATCCATTAACCGCTTTGCGACATCGGTTACATCTACATCAGCACTCTTTTTGAAACCACGCAAATCAATGATACATTCGTGTGCCACTAACCCATTTTTCCCGGTATAAAGCACAGGATAGTGGGGTGCGAGTTTTTTTGCTATATAATTGGCGTTAAGGATTGCGACTTCTGTTGCAGTTGTAAGTCCTTCTGCGCCCATCATAGCGATATACGCCCAAGAGATAGGTAGAATCCCAGGACTGCCCCACGGTGCTGCGGATACTGCCCCAATTCCAGTGCTCCCACCGACGGGGACGATGGGATGTGTAGGTAAAAAATCTGTGAGATGTGCTTTGACACCAATCGGTCCCATACCGGGTCCACCACCGCCGTGCGGGATACAGAAAGTTTTGTGGAGATTTAGATGGCAAACATCCGCGCCAATATCCGCGGGTTGTGCGATACCGACAAGTGCGTTCAGATTCGCGCCATCCATATAGACCTGTCCACCGGATTGATGAACAATCTCGCAAATCTCGCGTATTTTCTCTTCAAATACACCGTGCGTTGAGGGGTATGTTATCATGGCAGCGGCGAGATTATCACGATGTGTGTCCACTTTCTCTCGAAGATCCGCAACGTCAATGTTCCCTTCCAAATCGCATGCAACGACAACGACTCTCATGCCCGCCATTACTGCGCTTGCAGGGTTTGTGCCGTGTGCAGAGGTCGGGATTAGACAGACATCGCGATGCGACTCGCCACGGCTTTGATGGTATTCACGGATGACTAACAGCCCCGCATACTCGCCTTGCGAACCGGCATTCGGTTGCAATGAGATACCGCTATAACCGGTTATCTCAGCTAACCACGCTTCCAATTGTGAAAATAGACGTTGATAGCCTTCCGCTTGCGCCTGCGGCACGAATGGATGCAATTCTCCGAACTCGCGCCATGTCACAGGTATCATTTCCGCCGTAGCGTTGAGTTTCATCGTACAGGAACCGAGTGGTATCATCGCATTGACAAGGGAAAGGTCTTTGGTTTGGAGCCTGTGAATATAGCGGAGCATTTCGGTTTCAGAATGGTAACTATTGAAAACAGGATGCGTCAGATAAGGACTCTCTCGTTGCAGTTCCATAGGAATTGCACTTTCAGTCGAGAGTTCCAAAGTCGGGGACTGCGCCCCAAATATTTCAAGAAGTTCTTCAACATCCGCGGCGGTCGTTGTCTCATCTAAAGAGATACCGATGTGGGTTGGATCAATCGCGCGGAGATTTATCTGTCTTGCCTGTGCGGAACTGAGCAATTCCGTTGTTGTTTCCGCCGGTAGCGTAACAGAAAGTGTATCAAAACACGGAGATTCCCCAGTGTCATAACCGAGTGCTTCAAGTCCAGTACGTAAAGCGCAGGTGTGCGCGTGTACGCGTTCAGCAATCTGCCGAAGTCCTGTAGGACCGTGATAGACTGCGTACATCCCTGCCATGACAGCGAGTAGCACTTGTGCGGTGCAGATATTGCTTGTCGCCTTTTCACGTCGGATATGCTGTTCCCGGGTCTGGAGTGCCAAGCGGATAGCCGGTTTGCCGTTTGCATCGTGGGATACGCCTGCAATCCGTCCGGGGATACTCCGTTTAAGCTCTTCATGTGTGGAAAGAAAAGCCGCATGCGGACCGCCATATCCAAGCGGGACACCAAACCGTTGTGAGTTACCGATCGCAATGTCTGCGCCGAATTCGCTGGGAGGCTTTAATAGTATGAGTGCTAACAAATCTGTAGCGGTAACAAATAAGCCACCAGCGGCATGCACCTGTTCAGCGAATTGATGGTAATCGTAAATCGTACCATCTGTAGCTGGATATTGCACGATGGCACCTAAGATCGGTGTGTCGAAATTCACATCACGATGGTCACCGATTTGTAACTCAATACCGAGCGGTTCCGCCCGTGTTTGTAGAACAGCGATGGTTTGTGGATGACAGGTTTCTGAAACAAAAAATTTTCGACTGATCTTCTGCGGTACATTCGCAAAACACATTCCCATTGCTTCCGCAGCAGCTGTTGCCTCGTCAAGGAGTGAGGCGTTCGCAATAGGTAAGCCGGTTAAGTCAATAACCATCGTTTGGAAGTTGAGCAGTGCCTCTAAACGTCCTTGCGAAATCTCAGCCTGATAGGGTGTGTATTGCGTATACCAGCCTGGGTTCTCCAGAATGTTGCGTTGGATGACGGGTGGGACGAAGCAGTTAGAGTAGCCCATTCCGATATAGGAACGAAAAACCTCGTTCTCGGAAGCGAGTTCCTTTAATACTGTGAGTGCTTCCGACTCTGACTTTGCAATATGGGCTTGCAAGCTACGCCCTAAACCGCTCACATCTCCATTTAGATTGAAGGTTGACGATAAACGAATGTCGGCGGGTACAACGTCATCAATGAAATCTGCCATCGACGCATAGCCGAGCGTTGTCAACATCAGTTCAATATCTTCCGCGCGGGGACCGATATGCCGATCTACAAAGGTCACTATTGTCTTTCCTTTTAAAAAATTAAAAAATGCCATAAGCAAGCCAACAACGGCGGCTTGCGGATCTTAATCGAAAACTGTTTCAAACGGATAGGATAATTTCACGCTTGGCGCATAGATAAAAAATCAGGCATGCTCCGCCTCAATATGCGCTTGATAACTATCGGCATCCAGAAGTGCGTTGAGTTCACTCGGATCTGTTATTCTGATTTTGAGGAACCATCCATCGTCATAAGGCGACTCATTGACCTGTTCCGGTGCATCAAGGAGAGATTCATTGACCTCAATCACTTCACCACTCACAGGTGCGTAGAGATCAAACGCTGCTTTGACAGATTCTATTACACCGAACTCCGTTTTTTGTGTGAGTTCCGTGCCGACTTCCGGCAATTCGACGTAGACAATATCCTGAATTTCGGATTGGGCATAGTCGGTGATACCGATAGTGACGATGTCACCCTCTTGTCTTGCCCATTCATGGCTTTCATTGTATTTTAATTCTTGTGGAATCATTCTATTTCCTTTGGGTTACGGCATACGGTGTGTACATGCTACTTTTAACGGAACTATTGACGTTGAAGGTTTGCAAGTTGTGTCCGGAGTTTTTCTAATTCTGCTTCAGCATCCTGTCGGCGTTGTGCTTCAGTTGCGGCAAGTTTTTCGGCATCTTGCCGGAGATGCGCTTCTTCTTCGGCGCGTGCTTCTGCCGCCTCTTTCAGATGTGCTTCTTCTTCGGCGCGTGCTTCTGCCGCCTCTTTCAGGTGCTGTTCCTCCAGAGATGTTGTGATCGGCGTGCCATCTGGCAGATACGGACGCAACAGTCTAACGTGCGTCCGATGTTGTTCCTCGTAGCGAAAGTAGAGATTTAACGCTTCACTGAACAGACCGCCTTCCGCATCCGGTTCCATCTCAACAATACCACCTGATAGGTCCTGCCGCCACCCTCGAAACTCTGCGGGTTTCTTCAACTCCGGTTGATGTATAAAATACTCTTGGACACCTATATCATTGAGATACACGCCGACTTTTTCATTCCGATCTTGACGTGCTGTCGCGTCAGAGAGGAACTCAAAGACGGCAACGGGTGCTGTGCCTTCCGCCCACGTATAGAAACTACGCCGTTCAGGGCCTTTAGCAACGCCAAATACAACGTAAATATCTGGAGCAACGAACTTTGTAATATCGCCTTCGCGATAGTAAATAAAACTGTCAACACCGATGTATATCTGGTCATTGATAGCAAAATATCGTGAGAGTTGGTCATAAAAGGTGTTAATCTGTACACCATGAAATCCGGTCGCGGCCATAGGTTCGTCGTCCTCACACGGATAGCCTTCAATATAGACAGTCGTTTTGCCGTTTGCTTTTGGAAAGACTGGCATATACTTTCTCTGTTTGAATTCAAAGTTGTTTACGGTATCCACGGTTTTCTCCGTTTGATTATTTATATTGAAGTCATATTGTAAACCTTTGGGATTTACCTTATCTCTCTAAAATCTACTTCAACGTTGATCCACGAATTCCAATTATAAGATTCCGCGAGTGAAAGAGCGGCCCTCTCTCCGGATTCAACTCCTTTACTCATGCGTTCTTCGTCTACATTGGCATAGTGGCTGACTACCATTTGAATACTCTCTCCGTCTTTTCCAGGTAGATATACTAAGTCAAACCCATCGCGTTCTATATCGTAGTACTGAAACGTAGAATTTAACATGACCGTGAGCCATTCCAAACAAGTAGGAGTGTATTTTTCCTCTCCGCGCGGTTTCTCTGACATTATTAATCTCCTTTCCTAATTACAGAAACTTAACAATTAATGCTACTACACCACTTATGATGAAACCTGCAATAGTAACGAGTACAGTTATAAATCCCTTTAAATCTGATTGTTTTTCCTTGATGTTGTCCTTGAGGTCATTTTTAACGTCGTCAATGTTTTTCTCCAGATCATCTTTGATTCTATTGATGTCGCTCTCAAGGTCACTCTTGACCTCCCTGATGTCCTGCTTGAGGTCATCCTTGACTTCTTTGATGTCATCCTTAAGGTCATCTTTAACCATCTTAATCTGATTATCTAAACGCAATTCAACCTTATCAACTTCTTTATCAACTCCTTGGAATTGTGTTTCGAGAGATTTAAGTCTTTCGTTAACATACAAGTCAGCAATGTTCTGATTTGACATGAAATGCTCCTCTGAAAATTCACTCTATTTCAAATTTTACCAGTCCTTTTGCAAAATGACCCTTCGATTTGGAAATTATTTAGGAGCATTTTTGGCATACCATATCTTGTCCCCGCGCTGGATGGCTATTCCAATATCCTGTATAGTACTTTGTGCTTCTTCCTCTTCATCGAATCTGGCAATGAATTGGTTCTCTGTACCGCCTGTCGCTTTAGGTCTAGCAGCACGTATGTAAAATTTTCCGTAGGTCGAGTATACGTTAATTATATAGTAGTGATTGATATTTACAATTTCTTTGTTTTCAGTCATGATAAACATTGTCATTCTCCCTTATAGATTTATCAACTACCCCGCGCAAGTTGGAAGTTCTTGGCGGATAAAAATTGTTAGCGAAGTACACCAGGGACTATCAGTATCTGAATCAGTAGATCGTTAATTCTTTACAAAAGGCACCTTCACAATTTTAGCTGGATGCATCCTACCCCGAATTTCTATGTCAATTTCATCCTCTTCAGATATTGTTTGTGACGTTACAATAGCGAAACCGATGCTGCATTTCAGACTCGGTGATGGTGCGCCACTTGTCACATTGCCAATGTGTTCACCCTCCTGATAGACGGCATATCCGCAACGTGCAACAGCGCGATCAAGCATCTGAAATCCTACCGTCTGTTTCGCTATACCCTTCTTTTTCGCGGCAAGGAGTGCCTTCTTTCCAATAAATTGTCGCCCTTTAGATTTGATGAACTTACCGAGTCCAACTTCAAACGGGTTTGTGTCGTCGTTCATATCCATACCGTAAAGGCGGAGTCCGGCTTCAAGGCGTAATGTGTCGCGTGCGCCGAGTCCTACCGGTTGCCCTTCAGCATCCATCACAGCAGGATAGAGCGCGTTCCATAATTTTTCGGCATCGTTGGCATCAACATATAACTCAAAACCGACTTCGCCGGTATAACCGGTACGTGAAATAATGGTCAGGATTCCTGCGACTTCACCGAGTACAAACCGAAAAAACGCAATTTCAGAAACATCGCGTTCAGGAACAAAAGGATTCAAAACGTCTATTGCTTTTGGACCTTGTAGTGCGATGAGAGCCGTGTCATCACTCACATTTTTTATTTCTGCCCCTGAATCATTGTGCGTCTCCACCCATTTCAAATCTTTTTCAATGTTGCCAGCATTGACTACAAGGACATAGTGGTTATCAGTGTGCCGGTAAATGAGCAGGTCGTCAACGATTCCGCCTGTTTCATTACAGAATAAGGTATACAACGCACGTCCATCGGTTAAACGTCCCGCATCATTCGTACTGAGTTTTTGCATCAACTCGTTTGATCCGGGACCGCAAACTTCAAGTTCTCCCATGTGCGATAGGTCGAACAGACCGACAGTTGTCCGAACAGCGAGATGCTCTTTAACAATACTGCTGTATTGGAGCGGCATTTTCCAGCCACCGAATTCGGTGAATTTGGCGTTGAGGGATTTATGGACTTGATACAGAGGTGTTCTCTTCATCTTGGAAATCCTTTAATCCTATAAATCCTGATTCAGACAAACCTCAGAGACCATAGATACGGGCGAGATTGCCGCCGAAAATCAGTGCCTCGGCATCATCATCAAGTTCCAACCGCTTGAGTGCGTTGATAACCTGAATCGGACGATATTCCGGCAGATTAGAACCGAAAACGATCTGCTCAGGTCCGAGTTCATCAACCGCTGCTTTTACTTCAGTCGGAACAACGGTATCAGGATCCGTTCCCCAACGACGATGAAACCGCAGGATCGTGGTCCCCAACGAAATATTCTTGTTCGCTTTTGCGACAGCGATCCCCGCGTCTAAATCGTCCGGGAATCCCATGTGATCCATGATAACAGGCGTTTCTGGTACCCAACTTGCGACCGTGCCGATCCGATTGGGATGACAATTGTTGGGTCCAGAGTGAATTGAGACGATAAGTCCATGGTCCCGCGCTGCCTCAACCACAGGACGCACGATAGGATCGTCTACATTGTAGTTGTGAACGGCAGGCATCAGTTTAATCCCACGCATTCCCCACGCCTCAGCGGCCAATCTGACCTGCTCAACTGGGTCGGGTTCTGTCGGATGCACAAGTGCACAACCGAGGGCGCGCGGGTTCCCACGAATCGCCTCAGCAAGTTCACTGTTTTCGGGAAGCGGTTGGGTATTCGGCATGATAACAGCGACATCCATGTCGGCTTCGTCCTCTAACGCCAACAACGCTGCTAAATCAAGCACGCCATTTTCATCACGAAATGAATCATTGAGATAGGCTTCAAAATCGCCTCGCATGCGTAGACTCCTTTTAATCGTTATCAGTACTCAGTTATCAGTTTTCAGTTAAGAGGTTATTGGCTTAACGAAGTTACCTTTTAAACTATAACCGCTGCGATAACCTTTAAGAGATTTTTGGCACAGGAAACGTTCAGATGTACGACCCGCTTAACTGACGACCGAGTCCTGACAACTGACAACCCTTTTTTCTCTGTTACGGCGCAGAATCTTCGTTGATAAGAATTGCTCCACTTGTTCCTGCTTCCTTCATGACAGCATCTCGGTAATGTGTATAGGCGGTTTCCGCAGTAGCGGTGTCTGGGAAACGGATGATAAAAACAACCTGTGCATTCATCCAATCCTTTGCGTCGGGGTTGTTTTGATAGTATGCGGAGATACCGATGGCTGCGTCGGTCAACTGCGGCACATTAGCGGGTAACGTGCTGTAGATTTGGCGTAACGCCCAATTGGATCGGAATAACTTGGTGCTTCCATGAATCTTTTTATCAGTAGGCAGCAGCGTAAGCATGTGTGGTGCTGGAGGTGGGTCTTTAATTTCGGCAGCAATGGCTTTCGCGAGCGCAATCATCCCTTCACGGATACCGGTAGCGAATTCGTAGCCTTCAATCTGAACGAAATACTTCCCTTTTGCGAATCGGAGATAGCCACCTGAAAGCATCGCTTTAGCTCCCACCCATTCAAATTTCATACGTGGATAGGTGTAAAAGTTGTAAATTCCGAAGGCGTTTTCCGGGGTTCCCATATCGAAGATTTCGAGTAAAATCAACGGCTTTGAACCGAATTGAGGGGCTTGATATTCCACCTCCGCCTGCCGTTCAAAGCCGTAAGCATAATAAAGAGCGGGCGAAGTCGGTCTATCTCGATAGAGCTTTTTACCCTCATACGTTGATGGGGCGCGCGATTGGACCCAACCCAACAATTCGCCGTTGCTTGGTAAGAGGGACTCCGGCGAAACTGTTGTCTGTAAAACGCCGTCTGTCGTTGAAAATTCTTCATCCGACCCTGATGAATTCTTTATGTTTTCTCTCACCGCCAGGATCAGCTGCTCTGCTTTCTTGGCAGTGGCACTCTGCCACACACCATAGATATACTCACCTTCCTGCTGGACAGCTGTCCAATTTCCTTGTTCTCCACTGCATGAAATTAGCATCAAACCGCAGAGAAAATAGGTGCCAAGCGAGGAAAAATGGAATCTATCAAAAACGTGTGCGCTTCTGGGTTTCATCCGCAAGAGGACTCCTATGCTCCGTCCTGTTACCACTGTTCAGCAAGTTGGTTGTAAAGGTCTTCTACGAGTTCATCTACAAGCCGCCTCTCGGCTTCTTCACGGGACTCCATCGGTTCAGGTCCATCTGGTATAACATAATAATCATGAACTTGGAGGTGGTTATCAGTTTGGGCAATCATGTCATTGCGAACTCTGTCAAGGAATTCGTATTCAATTTGCAGTGTCATGCGTACCATTTCGACTTGACCTTGGGGACCGTAGTCTTGCTCCCGTATATCAAAATCCTGTATCCGCATCGTAAATTCGGCATCATTTCCGTCTCGCCATTTCCGGTTGAAACGTTGCGTCAACTTTTCATGAATCACTTCATCGTAGGGGCGTTGGGAGGCGTTATCGTAAGCAAAATCTGCATCCAAAATTTCAACAGGTGCAATACGGATAGTGTCGATATGCTCAAGATACGCTGATTTGGAAACATACCCACACCCAGACATTAAACCGAGGCATATCAATACTGCTAACACGAACATTGATTTAGACATTTTTCCCTCCAAGTTTTGCCAGAATCAGAATGTTAGACCCTCTGGAAGGATAGGTTGTTGGAATTTTACTGGCGTAGCCTTCGGACGTGGGGCTTTCTCCTGTTTGCCATAAAATACAGATTTAACCGTATCAACAACATATCGTTTGTAAGTAGGCGTTAATAAAACAACAAAGACGAGGACGAGGAGAATAAGAACTATTGCTAAAAAATAGGTTAACCACTTCTGATCGAGCAGATCCCCTTTATTAAGAAGGTGTTTAGTCGTGTTGCGGCGTGCTTCCATCGGTTTGACCTCCCNNAATTATAGCACAAAAACAGATGACATGCAAAATTTTTAATTGGGCATTCTGGGAGGCGGGGCATAGGTTTCAATTTAGAGATCCTCCAGACCCGGTAGGTTCGGAATGTAATACAAGGAATGGATTTAGTCTATTTCCAGACTAAATCCCCTAACCGAACCGGATTTATCCCAATCGGGGCCTCGGCTGCTTGTTTAGTAGAAACTCTGTTTAGCAAACGCTGCAGCTGAAGGTTTTCGCCGAGGATCCGATGCGGTTAGGAAACCGTGAAAAAACACCCAAGCAAAAACCCTACCGGCATGGGGATATTCAGCGCATAATTCTTTTCTTAAATTGACACCTATGGGTATTATGGGAAGCGGGATTAATCAATATCTGCTGACTCAGGAGAGTGCACGTCGCTGTGCTGCCAAATCTTCATACACAATCCTGGCGATGTCGGGACCTACTGCTTGGAGTTTATCCTCCAATCCGGCCTCCTGGATACGGACAGTGGGGATGAATGCACCCTTGTGCAGATCAAGTGGAAACCCTTCTTTTTGTTTGACACCATTGATGGCATACCGAACACGTCCCATGAAAAGCGGGCCACGCCCCTCATGGTACTGGAGTTCTACGCCGAGGAGTTCAATAGAATCAGTAAAAGGCACACGCCCTGCCAAATCAAGAGTCTTAAATGTGATTTTGAGATTGTTAACGTTATCGACGATGTGTTTCATCGGAGTTTCTCCGTCTCATTGTTAAAATTGAAATTGTGCATCTGGATAAACGTTGAAACTATTCTTTACACAAGTTGCCGGAATGATGCCGTGTGCAAGGATTTCGGCATCTCGTAATGCTCGGACAAGTGTCTCTAATTCAATGGTTAGGTTCGGCGTGCGCGGTGTGCCTTCGCTTCCAGGCGGCTGCAGCGAAGACGGAGTCAAAAAATGCCCATATTTCCGGGATCAACAATCCCTATCAAAAAATCAGGCAACCCATCGTGTTGGTAAGGCGGCCCAGGGCTTGTCGGAAGCGGTAACGTCTGTGTGACTTCCTTGACCGGATCTAGGAGTTGTAGAGTGGGCGGCAGCGGTTCCTGAATTTCAATTTCATGGACATAGGCAGGATCGCTTAGCGTAGGAGCCCTCTCGCTACTTGACATTGCATAGTGCCAAGCCACTCCGTACGAACGCGTCATAGAAATGAAAGGACTGTTGATAGTGCTTCTCGCAATATGAAGCATCAACCGATTTATAGTAGATGTCATTCCGGGGGCTCTGGCAGTAAAACCGCGTTCTATTGGATTGTTGAGATACCAATAAGTACCAATGCCTGCCCCCCGATAAAATATCGCCATAAGTTCTCTTTTTCTTCTGTTGCTCGGCTTTCTAATATACCCACGCGCTCTTCATAGTTTACCATCCATTAGGGATCTGTGTCAAGGCGATTTGTCTATGATTACGTTATAAAATGAAATAGGGTAAAGGAACTATCCTTCACCCTATTTGTTGCCTACACTGTTCTTAATTGCTAATGTCAGACCTGTTTTGTGTGCTCTATCGAGAACGGCCTTTCGGAATACGTGGCGAGTTCCGATCCCGGAAATCACGAGAATTATCGCGTTGGTCATAGCGATTCCCGCGCCGATCGCGCGAGTCGTTTCCGCGTCTGTCTCGGTATTCCCGATTATCCCGATTATCCCGATTATCCCGATAGTTAGAGCGACCGCCATCGCCGCGAGATTCACGGGAAGCATTCCAATCAGATGAGGGTTCGCGATCCTCGTTGGATTCAACATTCAGTTCTGCAACCGGGACACCGCCAGCAGCGACAAGTGCGAGATCCACGCGATCTTGATCGTCAATCGTGAGAATGCGGACAGTGACTTCGTCGCCGACTTGCATGACATCCTCCGCGCGTCGGACGTATCCATCTCCCATCTGGGAGATATGAACGAGTCCATCCTTACCGGGCAAGATCTCTACAAATGCTCCGAAAGATGCGGTTCGTACGACTTTACCGGTATACTCTTTGCCGATTTCAGGCATAGCAGTGATGGCACGAATCTTTTCCTCAGCGCGTTTGACATCTTCTGCGCTCGTAGCAGCGATTTCGACAGTCCCATCATCTTCAATGTTGATGGTGGTGTTCGTTTCCTCTTGGATACCCTGGACAGTTTTACCGCGGGGTCCGATGAGGTCTTTAATTTTCTGCTGTGCGATTTGGAGTGAATAAATCCGAGGTGCGTAAGGCGAAAGTTCAGCACGCGGTTGTGCTATAACGGCATTCATCTGTTCAATAACTGACAAACGCGCCTCTTTTGCCTGATGGATTGCGCGACGCATCAACTCAGGCGTAACGCCTTCAATCTTGATGTCCATCTGTACAGCCGTGACACCTTCACTTGTCCCCGCCACTTTGAAGTCCATATCACCGAGGAAATCTTCTGTACCGAGCATATCGGTAAGAATAGCTTCCTGTTCGTTTTCCTTAATAAGCCCGACCCCTATTCCTGCGACGGGTCTCTTAATCGGCACCCCTGCATCTAAGAGTGCGAGTGTTGCGCCACAAACAGTCGCCATAGAAGATGAGGCGTTAGATTCCAAGATTTCCGAAACAATGCGGATGGTATAGTGGAACTCTTCTTTATCAGGAATGACCGGTTCAAGTGCCTTCTCAGCGAGCGCACCGTGTCCGATCTCTCGGCGCCCGGGACCCATCATGCGTTTGACTTCACCGGTACTGAATGGCGGGAAATTATAGTGTAGAAAGAACGAACGCCTTGCTTCGCCATCGAGTCCACGTTGGACATCTTCATCGCCGGAGGTGCCGAGGGTTGTTACACAGAGCGCCTGTGTCTGCCCTCTGCTAAAGAGTGCCGAACCGTGGGTATGTGGCAGCAGTGCGACTTCGCCAGCGATGGATCGAATGTCGGTCACACCGCGTCCATCAACACGTTTACCTTCGGTAAGAATTGCCTGTCGCATCTCTTCTTTTTCAATCTCGCTCAAGATAGAGATCGTATCTTTTGCTGCATTCGGATCGGCATCTTCTGGGGTATCCTCAAGGATTTCGGAGAGCACTTCCTCTTGCACCTGTTCGAGATAGTCCTCACGCGCCTTCTTGTCTGCCATGCCGATAGATTCCCGAATGCGCGATGTGGCGAGATTTCGGACGCGGTCACTGAGGTTTGATTCAACGTTATTGGATGTATAGTCTCGTTTCGTATTACTACATCCTGCTGCCAAACCTTCTTGGAGTTTAATGATCTCTTGTATCTGTCCGTGTGCGGTGATAATTGTGTCAATGACTTCGTCTTCAGGGATTTCCTTTCCACCGCCTTCAACAGACATGACAGCATCCGCTTTGCCACTCACGAACAACTCCATATCGGAGGCATGGAGTTCCTCATAAGTTGGATTGATTATTAATTCGTTTTCGACTTTCCCGACAGTAACTGCAGCGACGGGACCGTTAAACGGTATATCGGAAATAGATAACGCCGCAGATGTTCCAATAAGTGCTGGCACATCCGCCGGGTGAACGCCGTCCGATGAAAATACATTACATAAAACTTGCACCTCAGCCTTAAAGTCCTTTGGAAAAAGGGGGCGGATGCAGTGGTCTATTAGACGAGCCACCAACTGTTCTGATGTCCCAGGTCGTGGCTCGCGCCTGCCATAAACTGTTGGTATACGTCCAGTGGCGTAAGCCCTTTCACGATAATCTACTGTTAATGGAAAGAAATCGAGGTCGTGTTCACTATCATCGGCTACTACTGTGACCAAGACGACCGTTCCACCATATTGTACCCAGACCGCACCGTCTGATTGTTTCGCGACTTTTCCGGTTTCAATTGATAACTTTTCGCTCCCAAGTTGCATTTCAACTTTCATTCTATATACTACTCCTGTATTTCCAATTTTTTTCTCGTGCCACTAATTATTATAGAAGACAGTAAGTAAAGGAGTCGTTGAAGAACAGCCTCACTTAAAAAACATATCACCAACTTAACGATACTGGCTACGGTTTCTTTAAGGATGAGAAATACCTGCTCTAACAAGACTCATTTAGCATTTATCAGTTACAAGATTGCCCTTATTCTGTCCTCGCTCGTGCCAATATAGAAACGTCCATAGCACCAGCAAATAGTCTAATTTACTTCAATCCGATAGTGTCACGAATGCCGAGTTCATTAATTAAACGGTAATAGCGCGTAACATCTTTCTTGTAAAGATACCGCAACAGGCGGCGCTGTTTGCCAACTAAGCGGAAAAGTCCATGGCGCGAATGATAATCCTTCCGGTGTGTCCGAAAATGTTCAGTCAACTGTCGAATACGCTCAGTCAAAATTGCCACTTGGGCCTCCGGGGAACCGGTATCCTGTTGATGTATTTGGTACTTTTGGATTAATGCTTTCTTCTCTGCTGCACCAATTGCCAATTGTATTCACCTCCTTATAAGCAAGCCTTGGGAGTTGCGAATTTCGCCGAAAATCATCTCACAAAGACATAAAATTACACTATGAGACATCAATGCCTGTCCAGTGCTATATAAAATAAAAATGCCAAGTTGCGTTCAGGGAATCACTCCCATTTTTATTTAATTGGATACATATATAATACCACAGGTTCGTTGGAAATTCAAATTAAAGTCATATTTGAATATGTTCCTATTCAATT
>JAAXHI010000545.1:24887-49831 GCA_012270875.1 Candidatus Poribacteria bacterium
CCTCTAATTTTGCCCGAATGGCGTAGACCCCATTGGGCGGACAGATTTGATCCTGTGTATCTATATTAGCCGTTGGGAATCCAATCTCCTTGCCACGTCCGTCACCATGAACAACAGTACCGAGCAAGGAATAGTATCGTCCTAATAACTGTGAAACGCAACGGAGGTCGCCTCGTGCGAGTGCCTCTCGGATGCGAGTGCTATGGACGGGTGCCCCGTCTATCTCTGTTGGTGGAACAATCGAGACATCAAACGGATATTCTTGACTAATTTCTGCTAACCGGCGTGCGTTGCCAGCGCGGTCTTTTCCGAATTGACAAGCATAACCAACAATAACATGTCTGGCTCGGCATTTTTCTAAGAGCACCTTTTCAACAAATGCCTTCGGCGACATCGCTGCTATCTGTGCGTCAAAGTTGAGCATGATAATTTTATCAACGCCAAGTTGTTGGAGAATTTCGACACGTTTGGAGAGAGGCGTTAGGAGAGGTGGACACCGTTCTGGTGCAAGAAAAGCGAGCGGGTGTGGATAAAAGCCAACTAATGCGCTCATCAACTGATGTTCTGTGGCGCGTTTAAGAAGCGTATTGATAACCGCTTGGTGCCCAATATGAATCCCATCAAATACACCAAAAGTAACGGCCGCGTCTCTGTGGAATTCACCAAGGTCATCTAAACTACAAGCTCTGGTTGGGACTCGCAGATCGCTCCCAATATTAGCGTTTTCCACGTTGCTCAACCCTTCTGGCAGTCACCATGTTCTGAGGAGCTCTGATCAATGTAGCGTTGGGCAGTTTCTACAAGCGTCGTAACGGCTGCAGGATACGGCATAGCAACCCGACAGCCCGCGGCGCGTGTGTGTCCGCCACCCTCAAACTCTGCAGCAAGTTGACTGACATCAACATGCCCCTGACTTCGTAGACTTACTTTTGTGCTTCGATCCGTCATTTCAGAGGCACAGATTGCCACTTCAACGCCCGCGATGGCTTGAATTTGGTTCACAATACCTTCAACAGCGTCAGCAGTGGTGCCTATTTTCTGGAACATCCGTTGTGTGGCGTACACTGATGCGATCTTCCCATCACGGGTTACTTGCAATGTGCGGAGCACTTCACCGGATAGCCGAATCTTAGCGACAGGGAGTTGCTCATAAACGTTCCGGTAGACTTCATCTGGTGCGAATTCGCCGATCTCAATTAATTCCGCAGCGATCCGATGTGTTTCAACGGTAGTATTACTGTAGCGAAAACATCCCGTGTCAAACATGAGTCCCGTATAAAGGCAGATGGCACAGGCTTTACATATTGGGGTCTGATGATGCTTAATCAGTTTATAGATAATCTCTGACGTAGAAGAAGCCGAAGGCATAATGAGATTGACATCGCCGAACGCCTCTGCAGTGGCGTGATGGTCAATGTTAACAAGTTTATGCGTTGGCAGCAAGGTTTTGGAAAGCGTTTTTCCAATTCGCTCCAATGTACTTGCGTCCAATACAATTAGCACCTCTGGACGATATGTACGCACAGAATGGACGTTTTGAATATTATCCCAGTAAGGCAGGAACCTATAACTATCTGGTACGGCATCTGTGTTAAATATTTTAACGGATTTTCCGAGCTTCGTGAGAAAGAGATAGAGTCCCAACTCGGAACCGATTGCATCGCCATCCGGGTTAATATGCGTCGAGAGTGCGAAGTTATGGTATTCGTCAAATAGGCTAAAGAGGACGCCATAGTTCTGCATATCAGTTGTCTGCGAGGTGTTCATGAAATGTCTGCTTTGGGGTTTTCAGATGTCTCGTCTTCCGAAGTAATGGACTTGAGGAGTCCATCTATTTTGAAGAGGTAGTCAGCGGATTCGTCAATAGTAAATCGGAGTTCTGGCGAGTAGCGGAGCGTGAGACGATTTCCGATTTCTCGCCTGAGAAATCCAGCGGCACTTTTCAAGCCAGCAAGCGTCTCCTCCTTCTGTGCTTCGTCTCCGATGACACTCACCTTGACATCCACATACTTCAGATCTGGCGACATCTCTGCCTGCGTGACCGTACAAAACGCGACGCGCGGATCCTTGACGGAACGCTGGATAATCTCACTCAACTCTCGTTGAATCAGGGCGCCTACCCGATCTTGCCTTCTACTATCTGCCATGTTGTTCCTATCTTTCCACAGCAAGTTTTGACTTGCGAGTTTTATCAGAAGAAAAATTCTGTTTCGTAATCTACCAGCTCAGCGTCTACATTCGTCTCAACAAAAGTGATGACATGCGAGATAACCTTATTAAGATGCGTCACATCGTTGGAAACAGAAACGGCGGCTAATACTGCGAACTGATGTACATCTAACGCTTCAACTTCCGCAACAGCGATATTGAAACGGTTTTTGAGTCTTGTGACAAGACTTTTGATAACCCGACGTTTCGCCTTCAAAGATTGACTCTCAGGAATGCGGAGCCGGATTTTACAAACACCGATATGCATGAAAGGTGTCAGTTAATAACTGTAAGTGTAGGCGCGGTTTTGCGGCGTACTCATCTGCCCCTGATAAGGAGGATCGAGGGGGTTGCGATCTGCGTTTCAACCGCGCTATGTTAAAAAATAGATGATGACTCGGATCAGGTAGCCTACGTAAGCGAACGCGCGACTTGTTCGTGGACGTAACACTCAAGAACATCACCGACCTGTAGATCGTCAAATGTCTCAATACCTATACCGCATTCGTAATTCGCCTGTACTTCGTTTACATTATCCTTAAATCGGCGTAGGGAGTTGACTTTTCCTTCGTGAATTAATCGATTGTCGCGTAAAATACGAAGTGGCTGATCGTAAGTGATCCGTCCCCAATTGACGTGACTGCCAGCGACTAAGCCGAGCCGCGGCACTTTAAACAATTCACGGACTTCTGCCCGTCCAATGACGACTTCTCGTACTTCAGGATCCAGTAAGCCTTCCATCGCTGAGTGGATATACGAAACGAGTTCATAAATAACGTTGTACGTCCGGACATCAATGCCCTCAGTTTCCTTAGCCTGCACTGCTTCCGTTGTAGGATGAACATTGAAGCCGACGACAATCGCATCAGACGCAGAGGCGAGCAAAATGTCAGTTTCGGTGATACCCCCAACGGCTTGATGGATAATGTTGATTTTAACCTCGTCGGTACTCAAATCAAGCAACGATGAAGCAACGGCTTGTACGGAGCCTTGCACATCGCCTTTAAGGACGACATTTAATTCTTTAATCTCACCTTCCTGAATCTGTTGGAATAGATTTTCGAGACTCACATGGCTATTAGCACCCAGTTTTTCGGTGCGGTACTGATCCTGACGGGTTTCACTGATCAAACGCGCATCTCTATCAGACTCCACGACGTAGAACCTATCGCCTGCCTCAGGCACGCCGGTGAAACCGAGGACTTCAACCGGACGTGAGGGACCCGCCTCTTTCAATCGTTTCCCAAGGTCATCCATCATTGCTCTAACTCTTCCAGAGTATCTACCGGAAACAAAAACATCGCCAACCCGCAATGTCCCGGACTGTACGAGAACAGTCGCAACAGCACCGCGTCCTTTGTCTACCTGTGCTTCAATGGTAACCCCGCGAGCAGGCTTACTTGGGTTCGCCTTGAGTTCAAGGAGTGCCGCCTCCAAAAGGAGCATCTCAAGCAAAAAGTCGATGCCTGTTCCTTCCACTGCGGAGGTTTCAACGCAAATCGTTTGACCACCCCAGTCTTCTGGGAGGAGTTCATGTTCTGACAATTGTTGTTTGATGTAGTCCGCACGCGCGCCGGGGACATCTATTTTGTTAATCGCGACCACGATGGGGACTTTCGCTGCTTTCGCGTGGCTAATCGCCTCAACTGTCTGCGGCATGACCCCGTCGTCAGCGGCAACAATCAGGACGACAATATCCGTTACTTGTGCGCCGCGTGCTCGCATTGCCGTAAAAGCAGCGTGTCCAGGCGTATCCAAGAAAACAACACTTCCGCCCTCCAATGCTACATGATAAGCACCGATATGTTGAGTTATGTTTCCCGCCTCAGATTCACTGATATTTGATTGACGAATAGCATCTAAAAGAGAGGTTTTACCGTGATCAACGTGTCCCATAATTGTGACGACTGGCGCACGGGGTTTTAAGGATTCAGGCGGATCGGGTATCTCGACTAACAGTTCTTCCTCAAGTGTTCGCGATTTGACTGCTTCAAAATTTAGATGCTCGCCGAGCATCGCAAGCGTATCGTAACCGAGGCGTTGGTTTATATTTGCCATGACCTTTAACTTCATGAGTTGCATAATCAAGGCAGAGGGTTGTAGCTCAAGTGATGTCGCAAGATCGGCAACAGTTGTGCCTTCTTCGATTTGTAATTTATCTGTTGTGTCAGGTGATGTGTCCGTAGTGGTTTCATCTGACGCTTCAAGTGTAGAAACGGCATCATCCTGCGGTTCGGTTATCAATTCGGATTCAATCAACGCGACGGTATCCGGATCAAGGGAGCTCGTATCTTTTTTTCCGCGAACACCATGCTCCTCTAAGAGAGCAATAAGTTCTTTGGGTGTTAGGTTGTATTGTTTTGCTAATTCAGAAACCTGTATCCCCTGATCCTGTTTCTCCTCACGATTATTTTTCGCAGGTCTTCGCCGCTGTCGTGGGGCTTTGCTCATGATAATTCCTCCTGTTTGCCTGTTGTGTCAGTGGATTTTTCAGTCCATTGAAGAAGAACTTTTTCAAACCGCTCTATAACCTCGTTTGTCAATTGCACGCGTAACAAAGAATTAATCCGTCTCGGTACCTTAAATGCTTTCTGGATGCAGGGTTGAGAGAGGCAGACATAAGCCCCGCGTCCGTGTAACCGTCTCCGGTTGTCAATTCGCAGTGTTTCATTTTTCTGACACACAAACCGGAGCAGTGTTTTTTGCGAGAACTTACCACGGCACCCAATACAAGTGCGAATAACATCTTTCAACAATTTCACTCACTTTTTTGCCGCTTTATTATACCAATAATCTCCGTTCGGATATTGATTGCAACAAGAAACCCTTAACACCCTATTCGGATTCATCATCAGAATCGTCATTCGCATCAGCATCCACGACAACTTCTTTTTCCGGTATCTCGGCTTCAAAAGTATCCGCGTCTACCTCGACCTCAGCATCCCCTGCTGTATTGGCCTGATGTTCAGCGTCTGTTGAATCTGGGGCATCGACAACTACCTGTTCTTGCGAGCTTTGGTCAGATCCATCCTCTGAACTCTCTGGTACTGGTGCCTCTGTTTCATCAGGATCTTCTGGTTTAAAGAGTTCATCGATCGAAACAGTCGCTTCGGATTCGCCCTTTATGTCAACTTTCCATCCCGTCAATTTTGCGGCGAGCCGAGCGTTCTGTCCACGTTGACCGATCGCTAAGGAGAGTTGATCGTCTGGGACAACGACGCGCGCACTTCTATTTTCTTCGTCGAGTTCTACTCTACGGACAACGACGCGCCCCAAAGCCTTGGAAATGAAAACACTGGCATCTTCGTTCCATTCAACCAGATCAATCTTTTCGTCATCGAGTTCGCTGATAATATTTTTGACGCGGATGCCTTTAACACCGACACACGTGCCAACAGCATCTATCCCTTCCTCAACAGCCTGAACAGCAACTTTTGTCCGATTGCCCGGATCGCGTGCGACTGCCATAATACGGACTTGACCTTCATAGATTTCCGGGACTTCTTGTTCAAACAACACTGAGACCAGGTCCCGATGGGTTCGTGATACGATAATAGGAGCACCGCGAGGTTCATTCTTCACCGACAGGATCAAACATTGCAAACGTTTACCGCGTTCATAGTTGTGGGAGCGCGGCATCTCCCGAGGGGGTAAAAAGGCTTCCGTCTGCTCAAGGTCTAAAATGATACCCCCGCGTTCAAAACGCTGGACATAACCCGTGACAACCTCACCCTCACGTCCTACGAATTCCTGATAGATTTTTTCGCGTTCCGCCTGTTTGATTTTTTGGAAAAGGATCTGCCTCACTAACTGTGCCTGGATCCGTCCAAACTCATTAGGCGTGATCGCGACATTCTCCAGTATCTCCCCAACCTTAACATCGTCTTGGCGTTCCCTGGCTTGTTCAATAGAGATCTCTGTGGAGAGGTCACGGATAATCTCAACGACTTTTTTAGGGACGTAGCAGCGTATATCACTCTTTTCCAAATTAATTTCAACAGAAACATTAGCCTCTTGACCGTGAACCCGGTGTGCGACGGAAAGCAATGCCTCCTCTAATGCCTCAACAAAAACCTGTTCGGGCAAATCTGTCTGTGCCATAAGTTGGCGAATAGCGTTTTGGAGATTTTCTAACATGAGTAATGTCCGCGGTTGCTTTAATATAGGTATGCAAATAATAGCCTATATAATTTCAGCCCGCGTGCTCCTTTCCAATTCTTTTACAATCTTTTACAACTTGCAATGCACACCGTTTGTGCCTGCCAATTACCATTTCAGGTGTATATGTGCCTTACGAATCTGTGAAATCTGAATAGAGATGTTCTCGCCACCCGTTTGTGCCAAAATGACCCGTTCAGGATGAACCTCTATAATAACGCCTTGCACATGACGGTCCTGCCCGTTTTCTGATGCCGAGGCGACTTCTACCTGGACGGTGCGCCCAGAATTTCGCTGAAAATCCCTGGCAGTTTGTAAAGGTCTATCTATTCCGGGTGAGGCGACTTCCAGCTGTGTGTAACCTGCTAATTGCTCGTGGACTTCCAAAATTGGATGCACAACATGGTTCACCGCTTGGCAATCCGCCACCGAAAGACCATCTGGCTTGTGAATAAGAATCCGTAAGGTTTGTCTGTGCACTTCAACATCCACAAGTTCAATGCCATCAAGTTCAAGCATCGGTGCTAACATCTCAATAATAGCGTTCTTCTCAGTTGTTGTCATCTCTATATAAAAAAACGCGAAATGTCCCAATAATAGAGGCCCCTCGCGGTTCGTTTATGTTGTATCAGGCAGATGAGAGAAGTAGCACTGAGGCACGAGTGTCTCCTCCTAATTTCAATCTACTGCGCTATACAACTTCTACCGATTGCCAAGCAACGGTGTATGAATTCTCGTGCGTTACTTATATTGTTACATAATAATACACGTTTCCCTGTTTTTAGTCAAACCCGTTTGCCTGTCTAAAACCTAAGAATTACAGACCAATACGTTTGAAAAGACGCGATTACCTCACCACTGGGACCTTCAAAAAAAGCAATGGTTGTCGTGATAGCACCGAGTGGGACATCAGTTGGTTCGAGTGTTAGGGCTATGTCTGCTTGCCGGACGTGTTTTATTGTGGCAAGCGAAACCTTGATGCTCAAAGTAAAATCCACAGAGATTATGACATAATTGTATCATATCTTCTGATATAAGTCAAATTAAAAGTCTTTACCCGTCCCGATTGGCGTAGAAATCATACCTTTTTTCGGAAAAATACGTTACAATATGTACCATGAGTATGTTTCGTGAACACTGGATCGGCGGGTTAGTCGCTTACACTACTTTTTTCATCATCTCAGTTATCGTTACCCTTGTCGTTCCAATCCTTTATGATGGCGTGCCACAAGCGTGGAATCCAACGATTCCAGCGGTGAGCGACCTTATAAAAATCATCGGCTGTTTTGCTGTCGCTGTACTGTTCGGACTCTGGCCAGATGTTGACATCAAAAGCAAAAGCCAAAAGATATTTTATCGCGTACTCTTTGTGCTGAATGTGGTATTGATTATTTTTTTTCAAAGGTACCTGGAATCAGCACTGTTAGGACTTTTTGCGATGCTTCCGATTATGAGCAAACATCGTGGGTGGACGCATGCCAAAATTACCATGGTTTTACTGCCCAGTGTGTTCCTGTTCATTCCGATTTACGCTGGATACCCAGAATGGAAGTCAGGAGGCAATCTCATGGACGAGTTCAACGCATTGCGAGATTGGGGGCATCTTTCGTCCACTGTTCTGAGTGGTATCCCCTTCTACGTAGCAGGTTTCATCGGCTATGCGACGCACCTCCACTTAGATGGCATCCTATTTCGCTCACGGAAATCACAACGGCAGAAGGCACGGGCAAGTCAATGAACGCAACAACTGAAACGCTGCAAGAAATATTTAGCAGTCAAACCCTACAAGCACTCGGTCATTTTGCGAAGGAGCGCGGTGTGCAACTCTACCTCGTCGGCGGTAGTGTGAGAGATCTGCTCCTCAAACGTCAGACGACAGATATTGATTTTGCCTTAGCCTCAGATGCGATTCAGTTTGCTAAAGCGTTTGCCACCAGCATCAACACAACTTGCATCCCGCTTGAAGAGAATCCAGCGACCGCGCGTGTAATTGTTAAGCGACACGGTCCCTCACAGACATCGCGACTGAGTATGGATTTCGCACAATTTCGTGCTCCATCACTCACCGAGGATTTACAACTACGAGACCTAACAATTAATGCGATGGCAATTGCCTTTGAAAATGTGAAGGCGACTGTAAATAATCCGGGGCAACAAAACGCCGCTTATGTGATTGATCCGTGTGATGGTGTGCAGGACTTGGAAAGAGGTTTGCTCCAATTCCCCAGTGAACAGGTGGTGCCAGCGGATCCAGTCCGTCTACTCCGAATTTATAGATTCGCAGCACAGTTGGATTTCAGGATTTCCGAAACTGCAATCGACTTGGTAACAAAGTACCGATCGCTGCTATCTAACGTAGCGACGGAACGATGCCGCGACGAGTTGATGAAAACCTTTAGTGTTCGGACGGCATATCCGTATCTACAACAGATGAAGGCAGCCGGACTACTCACACAAGTCATCCCGTCTATCAAAAACGAGGGCATATTTTGGGATTCACTTGAGAATTTTGAAAAAAATCCAATTCCTATAGCACTGCAAGCATACCGTAGCGAAATCAATGAATACCTTCAAGAAGAACTTGGTGCGGAAATCAATAAACATTCGTTAATCAAGTTCAGTCTACTTTTGAGAGGCAACCTCAGCGGTGTCGGTACGCATCTCCGATTGAGCCGAAAAGCGTCGCTGTTTATGAAATGCCTCTTCTCTGGAAGCAAAGTACTTAAAAATTCGGATCAGCGATTGACGCAAAAAGAGATCATTCGCTTTCTCAGAACTTATATCTCTGACTGGTGGGGTGTACTTCTCTATACCGCAGCATCACACCCGATTGATCCGGTACTATTTAAACAGATTGCCAACACGTACTACGAACACATCATGCCTATTAGCAAACAGGGAAAACTTATCACTGGAGATGATCTCATTAAGAAGTTCGACTTGAAAGAAGGAGAACAGATCGGAAAGTTATTAAAAGAGATTGAAGTGCTGCAGTTTGATGGCGAAATCCGAACGCGTGAAGAAGCATTTGCTGCGGTAGCGGCATTAATTCAGCCGTCTAATCGCTCGCTTTGAACTACAATTTCGTCTGATATTTTCGCAGCAATTTCGGAACCAACGACAGCAAGAGCATAAGCACACCAGCGACTCCGAGATAGAGCAACGTCTTCCAAATGTCGCCTTCACCACTGACAAATGCGCCGCCGAATTGGACAAACACCGCCGTTCCGGGTAACATAAAGATAGCAGAAACCAGCACAAAGGTGGAAAATCGGATACTCGTTAGTCCGTAGGCGTAGTTTTGAAGGTTAAAAGGGAAGATAGGCACCAAGCGTGTGAACATTAAAATACGCCATCCATGTTCTTCAACCTGTTCATCTATTTTGCGGAATTGGGCATTGTCTTTGACCCAACGTTCAACGAGCTCGCGAGCAACGTAACGGGCGATGAGGAAAGCAACAGAGACGGAAATAATAGAGGCTACGGAAGCGTAGAAAACCCCCCACAACGGTCCGAAGATGAAACCCGCTAATACGGTTACCGGGGTACCGGGTAGAAAGAAGACAGTAGACACAAGGTAGAGTCCGATATAGACTAACGGGGCTATTTTTCCGAAACCTGTCACCCACGTTTTGATCTTCGGTACGTTTTCCAACCGAATATCGTCTGTTATGCCGTAGTGCCGCAACACAAGGTAGACTACCGTAACAATGCCGACAGCAATAAGAATTTTAATGATACTATTTCTCATTTTCTTTTGAAATCGCCTCTAAATAGGATTTTATCTGTGCCCGATACCGGACAGGAATACGGTTATTTTCTACAGCCTCAGCATACGCGCGCGACGTGTTGAGGACAACCTCGCTGAAGGGTAAATAGGCGGGGGTATCGTCGCTAACTTCACCCGTAAAGACCTCAGAGAACCCTTCCGCAGTCCCTGAGATGCCTGTCGTAAGGGTCAACGCCTCCGAATTCGCCTGTAAAATCGGTGTGTTCTCGCCAGTGAGCGGTGATATAGGATCGCCATCGTCTGCTGCGTTCTCCAATTTGTCTGCATCGTTTGTCTGTGATCCTGATTGCGGATCGGAATTCGATGTGCCTTCAAGGGAGCCTTGCACCTCGGTGCTACCCGCGTCTTGTCCAGGGGCGCCATCACTATTCGCAATTCCGCCGCCTGCGGATTCAGTTTCGATAGTTGCTAATGCTAACTCCTTCTGGCTTGCTGTGAGTTGTGCCTCAAGTTGTGTCAGGTCCGCTGTCTTTTCCATCTCCTCAAGTGCGGCAATGATGTCCTGCAAAGTCTCCTGTGTGACGGCTTGTTCCTGAACCTGATTCAGTGAATCACCCAGCGCGCCTTTCGGGAATCCTTGCGCCAAACGTTCAAAAAGACGCGTAAGTTCTGCTTGGAGTTCTGGAGGTATCTCAGCCTGTTCAGCGACGGTTTTCAGTTCTGCAGCGAGTTGGTTAGCATCCATACCCTGAAAGTTTTGACTTGCTTTTGTGGCTTCGGTGATAGCCTGCTGTTCCGACTGCTGTTTACGAACCTCTTTTTTTAAGTCGCTAAGATGTCGTTGTGCCGTGTCGAGGTCTTTTGTGGTTTTCAACCGATTTACTGTATCTGCGATTTGCTGCTGTAGGCTCGAATTTTTGACCTGTTTTCCATCAAGGTCTTGAATGGCTTTATCTAAAACCCCCTGCTGGAGACCCGTGAGTGGTTGCGGCACCGCATAGAAGCGCGGAATAGCGAAAGAAAGTCCAATCAACAGCAAAGGGACCGGAAATAGTTTCATCAACATCGGCAAACGATATGGACTTACCTTTGCGAGCTCCAAGGTTGTTATAGTCTCTGCAGCATCTCGGATTTGGAGTTGTGCGAACTCGCTTTGCGGATCAGTTTGTATTAACCCAAACGCTGTGCCGAGACGCTCGCGAAGTCCCATCTTTTCGTCAACAGCACGCGCCACAGACAGCAAATCTTTCCGGTGGCTGACACTGAGACATATACCTACAATCACCGCGGTGACTATGACAATCCAACTGATATTCAGCAGCGGCATCGGTAGGAGAATCACTCGGTTCAGAAGGAACAGCATCGCAAGCAGCACAAGTCCGCAGAAAAACGCAGCTCCGATTTTCTGTAAGAGTACTTGCCGATACATTCTACCACGAATGTCGGTTAGACAATTCCTGATACGTTGTGCTTCTAAGTTGCGTTCAGAATTTACCATGCGAGTTTCTCCACTGTCGCCATAACCATATGTGGAGTGATTGCCTCAAGATTCTCACGTGCGCGATCCGTCCGTGTATCCCACGCCTTGGACGAGAGTGTTTTCATAAATTCACACGCTTCGCGAGCGACCACTGCATGTCTGTCCCACGGCGGTGCCCACTGGATGAGATTCGACGCGCCGAACAACGCAACCGTCGGTGTTTTTACGGCAGTGCTGAGGTGCATCGGTCCCGTATCGTTGCTGATGTAAAGATCGCAACTTTGTAGGAGTGCCGCAAGTTGCATTGGGGTCGCCTGACTAATAATAACAGGTGAATGCGACATCTGTGCTGCTACCTGATCTGCTAATTCACCCTCTCGCGGTCCGGTCGTGATGACAATGTGGGCATCATACACCTCGTGCAACAGATCACCGAGAATAGCAAAATTTGATGCGTGCCATCGGCGATACACGGTCGCGGCTCCCGGATTGAGTCCGATAATAGGTTTACTATCATCAAGGTTTCGGTTTTCAATAAATTTGTTCACCCAGGCGACACCTGCCCCATCCACAAACACCTCCGGTTCATCGTCTATAACTTCAACTCCCAACGCACGAACCACATCAAGATAGCGTTGCGTCTCGTGCTGTGAAGTGTTATTCGGGACTGCAACACTCAGTAACTTCTTCCCACCAGCGTTCGTTTCAAATCCGACACGAAACGGGATTCGGGCAAGAAATGTGTGAAGCACCAAGCGGAACGTCGGCTGTAACACAATCACCATCTGGAATTTTCGCCGAGCCATTTGATAGATGAGTTTCGGCACCGAAGCCTGATAGGTAAGGACCTCATTCAGATGTGGATTCGCAGATACCAAATCCTCTCGCGTCGGTGCTACCATGTAAGCGATATAGGCATCTCGAAAATGTTCACGCAAGGCACGGATAACAGGTGTTGTTAAAACCGTTTCTCCGAGTGGTGCGAGTCTGATGATTAAGATACGGTCAATCTGCTCAAGGCTTAGCATACCGGAATTTCTTCTTTAGCATTGGAATTCTGCTGTCCATCAATTGCAAATTTTTGCTGGTCACGGTATAATACCGTAAAACCGACAGGAATTCAAGATGATTTTCCATATCCAAACGTTAAAAGAAAAATATCTACGCGGTTGGGAGCGACAAGCAACTGTCATCTTACTTGCTTCCGCGCTACTTCTAACACTGCATCGGTTCTACACCCGACGGAGTTTTTTCAGACGCCACTTCGCGGAATACTTCGGAACCGGACCTCTCGCAGAAAGCTACCCCTATTATTACTGGTTTTTGACGACGGCAATCACGTTGCTACTTATCCCTATGCTCGTTGCGAAATTCGGAACAAAAGAAAAACTGAGCGATTATGGGATCCAACTCGGAAACCAAAAGCTCGGATGGAGCGTGACAGGGATCGCATGGATTCTGATGATTCCTGTGGTTATCCTCGCGGTCATCGTATATCCACCTTTCGCAGCAAAATACCCGCTTTGTAAGGTCGTTGCAAGCAGTTGGCAAGCATTTCTACTGTATCAACTTGCGTATGGTATCTACATGCTTTCGTGGGAGTTTTTCTTCCGGGGGTTTATGCTCTTCGGATTGGAACGGAAATTTGGGAACTATAGTATTTTGATTCAGACAATCCCGTTTGCTGTTCTACACTATACTAAACCGTTGCCGGAAGCACTCGGTTCAATCATTGCAGGGATATTGCTCGGTGTATTAGCGTTTGAAACGCGTTCCTTCATCTATGGCGCAGCAATCCACTGGCTCGTCGCGATGACAATGGACATAGTGGCTGTTACCCTGCCACGGTTTTTGGGATAAAAAATTTCATTGCTGTTGTTTAGCAATTGTGTTATAATTTATGATGATTGATAGAAATAGCCCAACATAGACAATATTCTGGACCCTTTTTATTTTTTACGCTGACCAAAATAGCAAAAATGAGAACCTTTTTTCAGAAATCTACCACTACCGTCCTATGGAAAAATAATGGATAATATTACTCAAATTGTAAACGACTTTGGTGAAAGCATTGTTCGAGTAGATGGTGATATTCCTATTGATCTACCGGCAAAGGATGGCGACAGGTTTCTATTCATCAGTTATGATCAGAGTTTCCTAACACACGGTTTGCACAAGTACCCTGCCAAATTTTTCCCAGAATTACCCCGCTGGCTTATTAAACGCTATTCTCAAGAAAGCGACTGGATTCTCGATCCATTTGCAGGAAGCGGCACTACAAATGTTGAAGCACTCCTTTCAAGACGTAACTCTGTCGGAATTGATGTGGATCCATTTTCACGTTTTATTTCAAGAGTGAAGGTAACACCGTTGAAAGAAACGGAACTTAAGTTAGCACAAAAAGTGCTTTTAGAGGTTATTTCCTGTTACCGTCCTTCACTCGTTGCTGAATCTGATTTACCTGATTTTCCTTATAGAGACAATTGGTTCAACAAAGAAATTCTATTGGAGTTAACCTATTTAAAAAAACAGATCCAAGCCCTTGACACCGACGATGCTGTTAAAAATTTCTTCAAGGTCTGTCTTTCGTCCATTATCCGTGCTGTTTCCAACGCTGACGACAATTGCACGCGTACAGTGATTCGGAAAAAATTAAATAAATTGGTCCGCCCTTCTGATGCTCTCAACCGATTCTTGAAAGCACTCTCTGTCAAAGTGCCCAAAACAGTAGAGTTTTCTCAAAACTATCCATCAGGTATAACTACCAATTTTCCAGACAACATGGATGCAAGGAACATCAAATACGAGGCAGATTACTTTGATCTGGCGGTAACCTCACCGCCTTATGTCAACGCTGTTGACTACCCCAGAACCCACCAATTGGAGATGTATTGGTTAGGTTTCGCGCAAGACTCGCTAACGACTTTGAAGAAACAGAATGTCGGTACAGAAAGCGTTTCAGCCAGCCATTATAAAGTTCGACACGAAATAGGGGTGCCGGAGGCGGATAGGGTTATGGCGAACATTTTTGAAATTGATCCAAGGCGTGCGTACATTGCCTTTAAATATCTTGATGATATGCGAAAAAACCTTATCGAAGTCTATAAGGTCCTACGCGAAGGTGGCAGATATGTCATCGTCGTCGGCAATAATCGTATCCGGGGACAACTATTTGAAAACTGGAAATACCTCATGCCAATCGCCGAAGATATCGGTTTTAAAATCGAAACCTACTTCGGTTCAGAGATTATCAAGCACTATGTTAAAATGCCCAGAAAAGAGCGGATCCACACGGATTGGATTTTGGTGTTAAAAAAATAAAGGAACAAGGCAGAAACATGCTTAAATAGAACTCACGCATTTTCTCTTAAAGTCCCCCTGATAAGCGGGATTTAGGCGGTTAAAAACATACTAAAATATCGCGCTACGTGCTAAATTTACGTAATACCATTTCTAAATAAAAGCCTCTCATTAAGGAAAAACCCGTTCGTAGTAGCGCAATTCATTGCGCTCTTACAGGCCAATACCTCATAGCGTTCCAAAATCTCTATAATGCGACTTTATTTTTCAGATTTGGTATAAGTCCCGTTAAAATAGTAGAAAGGTAAACAAATTTCAGTAGACGGAAAAACTATGGCACAACCCGACATCATCCAAACTATTCTCAAAGACAGCAATTACCACCTTGATCTATTCGATACATCTGAAATTCAGAACTTACGCCAAAGGATAGAGGGGAAAAAAACACCTATTACCTACTGCCCTATCCGAGGGAAGGCAGTCCAACTAAAGTCTGAAGAGCTGATCCGCCAACTGTATGTAGAACGTCTCCTAAACCTGTATCACTATCCTCGAGAACGTGTACGGTTTGAACACCTTGTCAACTTCGGTAGAGAAAAGAAACGCGCTGACATCGTTATCCTTGACAAGGACAGAGCCGATACTCCTTATATTATCGTTGAAGTCAAAAAGCCGAAACTCCAAGACGGTAAGGCACAACTCCGTTCTTACTGCAACGCCACCGGCGCGCCCATTGCTGTATGGACAAACGGACAACAGATTTCGCACTACCACCGCAGAGACCCAAACTACTTTGAAGATATTACCGATATTCCAAACGCCGATCAGACGTTGGCGGATATCCTCAACGAGCGTTTTACGCTCAAGGATCTCATTCTTAAAGATAAACTCGCAACGGAACATAAATCTTTAAAGGATGTTATCTTGGAGTTGGAAGATGAAGTCCTCGCTAATGCAGGCGTAGATGTCTTTGAGGAGGTTTTTAAACTCATCTTTACCAAACTCTATGACGAATTCAAGAGTCAGGAAGATAAGATGTTTATCAACCGCCTCCTACGACACAAAATCAACACGGCTATTCAGGAAACAGATCAATCTTACGACATTGAGAACCCAGATTACGAGGTTTTGAAGAAAGCGGTTGAAGAAATTCCAGATGACGATTTTCGCACGATGGAGTTCCGCAATACGGGACAAACTGATACACAACTCAACACCAAAATTCAGCGGCTTTTTGACGACGCAAGGGACCAGTGGAAAGGCGTTTTTCCCGAACATTCGGCGTTTGAACTTTCTGACAGCCACCTCGCGGTCTGTGTGTCCAGTTTGCAGGATATAAAGTTGTTCAACTCCAATTTGCAGGTTGTTGATGAAGCGTTTGAGTATCTGGTGAGCAAATCTGCGAAAGGCGAAAAGGGGCAATACTTCACCCCACGCCATGTTATAGATATGTGTGTCAAGATGCTCAATCCGCAGCCCGGGGAATATATGATTGATACCGCAGCTGGGAGTTGCGGATTTCCGGTGCATACCGTTTTCAAACTGACTGGAACGCTTTTCACGAATGCAGAAATCCCAGCAGCAGACAAGGAGCATGTCCTCAAGGTGTTTGGAATTGATTTCGACGAAAAGACCGTACGGGTGGCGAGAACTCTCAATCTGATTGCAGGAGATGGTGAAACAAATGTCTTGCACCTCAACACACTCGACTATGAGCGGTGGGAAGACAGCACAGAGAGAAATAGCAGGTGGGTCCGTACTTATGGCGACGGTTTTGATCGTCTTAAAGCGTTAAGGATGGAACAAGACGAGAACAAGTCATTTGGTTTTGATATTCTGATGGCGAATCCACCTTTTGCTGGAGACATCAAGGAAAGTCGTATCCTCCATCAATACAACCTCACCTTTAAGCAGAACGGCAAAGCACATACCAAAGTCGGGCGCGATATTCTGTTTATTGAACGCAATCTCGATTTCCTCAAACCCGGGGGACGCATGGCGATTGTGCTACCGCAAGGCAGATTTAACAACACATCTGACAAATACGTCCGTGAATTTATCGCCGAACGCGCCCGTATCTTGGCTATCGTCAGTTTGCACGGGAACACCTTCAAACCGCATACCGGCACCAAAACGAGTATTCTGTTCGTGCAAAAATGGAACAATGATCCAAGCGCGGGCACCCTTTGTCCAAAGGTTGACAACTATTCCGTCTTTTTGGCGGTGAGTGAGAAGGGGGGTAAGGATAATTCTGGCGATTACGTTTTTCTCGAAAATAGCAACGGGCAGCACAAACTGGACAAAAACGGGCATCTGATTGTTGATCACGATTTACATAACCACAACGGAGAGCTCCGCGACGGTATTGCGGAAGCCTTTATTGAATGGGCAAAGCGTGAAGATTTGAGTTTTTGGCGGTAAGGAAAGCCGTTGAAAAATGAAAGGGTAAAACGCAATCATGCAGTATTCTACCGTTGATTACCAATCCATAGTGGATGCCTCCCATTCTCTGCGGCTTGATGCAGAGTTTTTTCGACCCGATTATCTACAGATTCAACACCGACTTGAAGAGATTGGTTCTCGCAAACTCATTGACTTTCAAGCCAATATCAGACACCCTAAAGAGATAAAGCGAAATTATGTGGATGATGGTGTCCTGTTATTAAGAGGGCAAAACGTGCGGCCGCTCTCTATTGATCTGACAGCGAATCCGGTTTATATATCGGAAGAAGACGCAGAACGTTTGAAGGAAAACACCATACGCTATAAAAACATTCTGATAATGCGATCAGGGGCGAATGTGGGGCAATGCGCTATTTACCTTGAAGATAGCCCTGCTATATCAATGTCCGATACCCTAATCATCCAAAGCGGCGACTTAAACCCTTTCTTTCTCACTATTTTCTTCAATACTAAGTATGGTAAAGCATTGATAGAAAGGGGCAAATATGGCAGTGCACAACCTCATATTGCTCCGCCTTTTTTGTATCAAATTCCTGTCCCAAATTGCGAAAATCTTCAAACAGAGATAGAGAAAACCTATCTCCGATCAAAAGAGCTAACAGAATTATCAAAAACCCGGTATGCCGAGACCCAAACCCTTCTCCTGAGTGAACTCGGACTTGCAGATTGGCAACCAACGCACAGGTTAGCCTTTGCCACGGATTATGCAAGCATGCAGCAGGTAGAACGTATTGACGCGGATTACTTCCAGCCAAAGTATGAACAGATTGTCAACGCTATCAAAAATTATCCGGGCGGTTGGGATACCCTTGAAAATCTGGTAACGCTTAAGAAATGTGTTGAGGTGGGTAGTAAAGAATACCTTGAGACCGGCATTCCTTTTGTTCGGGTGAGTAATCTCAGTCCGTTTGAAATCACACAAGAGAAATACATCTCAGAAGAATTGTACGGGGAAATCACGGAGCACCAACCTAAACAGGGAGAGATCCTTCTCAGTAAGGACGCAACCCCCGGCATAGCTTACTATTTGCGCGGAATCCCCGAAAAAATGATCCCTGCTGGCGGTATACTCCGATTGAAAAGCAAAACGGATAAAATCGGAAACGAATACTTAACGCTGGTGCTTAATTCTATCCTGACACAAGAGCAAATTAATCGGGATGTAGGTGGGTCAGTCATTCTCCATTGGAGACCAGACCAAGTGGCAGGAACAGTTATCCCCATTCTGCACGAAAAGATACAAGTTGAAATCCAACAGAAGGTCATCGAATCCTTTAACCTACGCAAGCACGCTAAAGAGCTTCTGGAATGTGCAAAGCGAGCCGTTGAAATCGCCATTGAGCAGGACGAACAAACTGCTATTGACTGGTTGGAAACTGCTTCATAGGTACCTTGATATTTCGGATGCAAGAACTTCGCGCGTTCTTTATGTTCCTGAAGCCAGCAGTTTCGCCTCAATTTTCTGCCACATTTCAGGCGAGACAAGTCCAGCTGCTTCCATACACGCCAGGAGGAGTTGTACTGCCCAAAGATACCAAAAATAGTTTGCCACCTCTTCGTCTGAAATCTCAAGCACATCGTTGGTAATACCCAAAACAGAGATCCATGTATCATGGATAGACTCCGCTGGCGGTTTAACAGTTTTTCCTTTACCAGCTGCTTTGATGAATTCACGTTGTGCGTTAAACCGCCCAGCCATTTGCTGTAGGTCTACCCCTTTGAAAATTTTCATCTGTTCAATACGCTGGACAACTTTTACTCGTTCTTGAAGTTCCTTATCGAGTAGATCACCAAGCTCAGGAGAAAGAAGAGAGTAGATTTCAGTACCTATATATTGGTAAAAATCTTGATAGATGTAGAGGTTAGGGCTGGTGAAGGGTTGGAGATCGAGTTCGATATCGAGAGCATTATAAAGTTCAAAGTAGAGAGGGAGATCTGAGCAGAGAACGTAGAGTTCAAGAGAGGGGTCGATTAGGTGGCCGAGAATATCTGACTGGAGGTTGGAGACGCGCGTGGAGTCAAAATCACGGTAGAAATTGTCGTCGCGAATCCAGTAGAGGGGGCGGTCAAAGCCGAAGTCGTGCAGAAAATAAAGGTCGTCATCGAAGTAGAGGTCACGGTCTTGGTTGTGATCAGAGTGGTTATTAACCATTCGATCAATTTTATTTAACATCCACAGAGTAAGGTATTGATGGATGGCAAATGACTGTTCGAGAATTCCGTAGCGCGGATGGTTTGTAGTGTCTGTAATTTGTTCTGCCCATTGGAACAACGATTTGAGACTGTGGGTGTTGATGAACTTAGCGGCTTCCGCTGCTATTACTACAAACCAATCGTCTGCCTTATCGGCCATCAGTGCAGCTGTGAATAAGAAGACTTCTCGCCATCGTGCGTCACCCAAATGATCGGATACCAAATTTTGAATTGATTGCGTTCTGACGAAATGATTTGCTGTTAAATACTCCTGAAACGTTAGGTGGAAGAAAGAGTAAATACCATTAGCCTGTTCAACGAAAAGCCCTGGCTCAACAAGAATTGCATCTAAGATCCCGGAGGCATCAAATTTTGAGGATGTATCGGTCCAAAGTTTTGTTCATCCTCATAGACTCTACATAGCAGCGCGAGTGATAAAGGATTCTGCGCTAATTGATACTCTCGGATATCCAATGCTTTCCAACATCGTTGAGCAGTTTTCATCTTTCGGTTGGACGCTGATGCAAACCAATTGTAAATATACGCCTTAATCTGTGCATCATCAAAGTCTGCAATCTCCACCACAGCAAAATTGGTAAATCCGCCAGTGTAAGCCGCTGTCCTGCAGGAAACGATAAAGCGGTTTTGGCTATATTGATGGACAAAATCCCTAATTTTATTGATGACATCGCTAACATTTGGTTTTGGCACTTCGTCAAGACCATCAAAAAGTATTAGCAGTCCACCAGATTTCAACTTATCATTTGCCCACCGCTCAGGATGTGGATAACCACATACTTTAAACTCCTCGATAATCCATGCCTCAATATCAATAGGAGTTTGGGGGAATCTCCTCAGTTGAAGAAAAACAGGGATACATTGGTGCTCAAAATTCCCATCCTCTCCTTTCAGTGCCTCAAGTCCAATCTTACGGAGAAAGGTCGATTTTCCGCCTCCAGGACTCCCGAGTACTATCAGATACTTTTCATTATTGGCGACCCTCATTCCATCTTGGCGTTCATCTGAAGTTGAAGCGGAATGTCTTGTACTTTCTTTTCGGAATGCCTTTTCAACGTCTTTGATAGAGTTATACTTTGTTGCCCTTCTCTTGTTTTGGAATTGGACAGCTACATAAACGTCATCAAGTGATCTTTCTTCCATGCCAATGCAAGAGACTTGGAATTGCCCGTGATGTTCCTTGTAAGGGGTATCGTAATCGTGAGCGGCGTTTTTTGAATTTTGACGTTTTTCCTCAAGGAACTCCGATGCTTTTTTTAAAAATGGTGAAAACACCTTTTTTAAAATCCATATTAAAATTGCTATTAAAATTGCTATTAAAATCTTCTCAAGCATGGCTTACCTGCCTGTTTCAATTAGCACTAATGTTAGCTGAACGAAAACCTATGAGAAATCACAACTTATCCGACAAACTTCACTCTCAGTGCAATTATACTATATCTGGTAAAGCAAATGCCAACCGGATTGACAAGACATAAAACGGCACTCTGAGGTGTAAATATTTTGGTAGTGGGTTGTCAGAAGGAGGCTTTTTAGGTTTGTGAAAGGACGAGGCACAAACTGAAAGTTTATGCTGCAAGGGAGGACTTCTCATAATTGTGTTTAAAACTTTACACACCCTCATACGTGTCAATTTAGCAATTTTGGACGCTGTTTTAGCAAAGGGGATATAAACATTCTGAAGAAACACCCAAGCAAATAAACCTTACAGGACTGAAGAGGTTTTGAAGTCTTCAAGGTTTCCGCGTAGGATCCGGTTCGGTTAGGAAACCGAACCTACCGGGCCTGGTACCAAATGCTATCAACTGGTTGGAATCTGTTTTACAGGTGACAAATGCTTAGCGTGTATATCTTCAATCACCGGACGGCTTTTAAGCGTGTTCAATAGGGAGTTGAACATATCTAATAATTGTGTAGCATCCTCATTAGAGAGCATATTTAAAAGCGTCTCGGTATCAATACCAATTCGTTTGCAGATTTCAACAACTCCACCTTGTGATGCTATAAAAACCTGAAGCTCCTTCAGGAAGAAAGGCAGATCGCCATCAACAAGGTATTCTTCCAATGTCAATTCGAGATAGTCAATCGCTGATTCCTGATCATTAGCAAGTCTTCTAATTTGATACTCGCGCCAATTCCCCATTTCTCTCATCAGTGTGTCTCCTTATATTCCCGCCAATAGGTTTTTGCGATTTCAATATCCCCTTGTTGTGATTTCTTATCTCCACCGCAAAGCAAAAGGACGAGTGTATTTTCAATTTGACCAAAATAGATGCGATATCCTGGTCCAAAGTGGAGACGCAATTCAAAAACACCTCCACCCACAGATTGGCAATCACCAAAATTGCCATCTTCAAGCCTCGCAAGTCGTTTGTCAATTCTCTGTTGCGTATCTTTATTTCGAAGGGATTCAAACCATTCCGTGAAAGGTTCTTTGCCGTTTCGGGAACGGTAATATTGTATTTCTATTGGTTGTCTGTTCCTATTGACAATCGTTCTGTACCCGCTATAAAATAAAAAATAAACAATTCGTTGATTGATAATTATACTGCATTTTCTATTAAAAACGCAAGGTATATTTGCCATTTCGGAATTGCGCAGCGTCACTCAACTCACGTTCTTATAAAAATATCCTCATAATTACAGTTGACATGATCACCGTTTTCCTATAAAATATGTCTATACAACTTGTAGAGGTATCTTGAGAACTGGAGATTGACTCGTAGAGGAGATGAAAATATAAGATGGCTAATAATATTTTTCCACCGGTGGAAACTGCTTATCCGATCGGTGATGCACACGTTGACAGTTTAGAAGCGTATCAGGCACAATACAACGAATCGATTCAAGACCCGGAAGCATTCTGGGCAACAGTTGCGGAACGGTTGACGTGGTATCAGAAATGGCACACTGTCCGAGATTACGACTTTGTGAATGCCGAGATTAAATGGTTTGAAGGCGGCACACTGAACGCCTGCTATAACTGTCTTGACCGACACGTGGAGGCAGGACACGGTGATGCAACTGCTATTATCTGGGAAGGGAACGATCCATCCGAAGATAAGACCTTCACCTTCAATGAACTCCTCGCCGAGGTCAAAAAATTCGCCAATGTCCTGAAAGCACAAGGTATCGAAAAAGGCGACCGCGTTTGTATCTATCTACAGATGGTGCCAGAACTGGCGATTGCGATGTTGGCGTGCGCGAGGATCGGTGCTGTCCATTCCATCGTCTTCGGTGCGTTTTCAGCGGAATCCCTCCGAGATCGGATTAATGACTCGGCGTGTAAGATGCTCATAACACAAGACACAGCGATGCGGGGACCTCGCAGCGATATACCGATGAAGGCGAATGCAGATGCAGCCGTAGCGGAATGTCCGTCTATTGAAAAGGTCGTTGTTGTGAAGCGCACAGGCGATGCAGTTGATTTTGACGCATCGCGCGATATCTGGTGGCATGAAGCGATGGCGGATGCCGACGCGGAATGTGAACCGACAGTGATGAACGCTGAAGATCCGCTCTTTATCCTGTACACCTCCGGTTCAACAGGAAAACCGAAGGGCGTTTTGCATACCACCGGCGGTTATCTTGTCTACACATCTTACACGCATCAACAGGTCTTTGATTATCATGAAGGGGATGTCTACTGGTGCACGGCGGACATAGGTTGGATTACGGGACACTCTTATATTATCTACGGTCCGCTTGCGAATCGCGCCATTAGCATTATGTTTGAAGGCGTACCGAACTACCCAGACTTCGGACGTTTTTGGCAAGTCGTTGAGAAGCATAACATTAACATCTTCTATACCGCGCCAACGGCTTTGCGGGCATTGATGAAGGAAGGCGATACGTGGGTCGAAAAGTATGATAGATCCACGCTCAGGTTACTCGGTACAGTGGGTGAACCGATTAAAGAACCCGAATGGCTGTGGTATTACAACACCGTCGGCGAGAAACGGTGCCCGATTGTGGATACGTGGTGGCAGACTGAAACCGGGGGCATTTTGATGACACCGCTGCCCGCTGCGACACCGCTGAAACCGGGGTCTGCGACGTTCCCATTCTTTGGCATTCAGCCGGTCATATTAGATGAGGAAGGGAACGAGGTGGAAGGTAACCCCGCAACCGGTTATCTCTGTATTAAAACGGCGTGGCCCGGCATCATGCGAACAGTTTACGGGGATCATGAACGGTTTTTAGACACCTATTTCCGCCGATTCCCCGGCTACTATATGACAGGCGATGGCGTACTGCGCGATGAAGACGGCTACTATTGGATTACTGGGCGCGTGGACGATGTTCTGAATGTCTCAGGACACCGATTAGGCACCGCCGAGGTTGAAGGCGCGATCGGGCAACACGATGCAGTCGCCGAAGCAGCCGTCGTCGGTTATCCGCACGACATCAAGGGACAAGGTATCTATGCCTATGTTACCCTCATGACAGGTGAATCTGCGTCTGATGCAGTAGAAACGGGAATTAAACAGGCCGTCCGGCAACATATCGGACCGATTGCCACGCCCGACAAGGTTCAGTTTACGCCTGCGCTTCCAAAGACAAGATCCGGTAAGATTATGCGGCGTATCCTCCGCAAAATCGCCGAAGGCGACATCTCTGACCTCGGTGATACTTCAACCCTTGCCGATCCGACGGTCGTTGATGCATTGGTTGAAGGGAGACAGTAGAAATCACACGGGCAGGCACAATGTCTGCCCATCACCTTTTTATGTGCATAAGGACAGGATTTAGGAGAGTATCTTGGCATCAGCACAGAAGATTGTAAATGAACTCAAAAAACAGGGAATCACGCACGCCGTAGGTGTTCCAGATAACGGCAGTGCGCGTATCTACGAACTTTTGCGGACAGAATCAGAGATTGAAGTTATCACAGTAACCCGCGAAGGTGAAGCATTTGCCATCGCCTCTGGGTTATATGTGGGTGGCAAAAAACCTGTGATTATCATCCAAAATACCGGTTTGCTGGAATCAGGCGATGCCATCCGTGGCACCGTGTTCAACATGCGGGTGCCTGTGGTCGTCTTCATTGGGTATCGCGGGTATCACAACCGGGATGCTGACGGTCAGTGGGTTGATTCTGTAGCGAGTTTCCTCGAACCGACATTGGAAGCGTGGAATTTACCTTATGAGATGTTAGAAACAGATGGCGATATTTCATGTATTCGCAGGGCATTTGAAAAAACCGAAGCGACTTCGTTGCCAGCAGCCGTGTTATTGATTGGACACGCCACATAACCGCGGTTTATTAATTCACCAACTTCCGCAGTATCACTATTATGTTTTCCAATAAATGCAATTACTGAGCGCGCATTCTTGACAGAAATAACGGCGTGCCTACATTTTTTGTTCAGGACTTACGCAAATAGTTGACAT
>JAAXHI010000215.1 GCA_012270875.1 Candidatus Poribacteria bacterium
CAAGGTGGACGAGGCTGAGTGCGAGTTTCTAGGCGTCAAAATACTCGATGTTTCGGCTGAAACACTTCGTAACACAATGGTTGACAATTTAGCTGAGGTAGTAGTCGAGCTCCTGGGCCCCAAACCAGTAACTGTGAATGCCGAGACAGTTGGCGAGGCAATCGACGAGAGGCCAGTTGAGGTATAGGTTAAGTTACTTGGGGTAAAACTGGTCGATGTAGAGGACAAAACAATGCTAGCGGTTGATATCGTGACATTTTGTAATGCTATGATTTACAAGTTAGGAGAAAAGGAACACGAATTACTTTGAGTGACGCTGATCACGCTGGAGGCCAGTACACCGGACAAAACAAAACAATGAGAGTCTTTGCTGAGTTTTTGGGTGTCACACTGATTGAGGTAATGGCCGAGATACGTGGCAAACCACTGGTTGAATAGGCTGCAGATGTAGAGGTAAGGGTGGTGGTCATCAAACATGGCAGGGTAGATACCAAGATACTTGACGACGCACTGGTTGACAAGTTATCAGAGGAAGTGGGTGTGGTATTCTGAATAAAACTAGAGGCCGAGACATTTAGGGACGCATCGCTCGATATGTTTACAAAAGTAGAGTTCGATTTACTATTCGCGGGATTTGTTGAAGTTGGTGTCGAGACAATCGGTGACGCAATGGTTGAAAACTGAATTGAGGTAAAAGCTGAGTGACCGAACAACAAAATGGTTGGCGTGAATACAGAGACACTTGAATATGAGAAAGCGGAGGGAGAGCTGAAGTTAATAGACGTCATTCTGAGCGATGTGGCAGTAGACATACTTGATGACGCATTGAAAAACATGTTACTTGAGGTAGCGATCGAATTGCCGTTTGTAGAAATGTTCAGAGTTGATGTCCAGACACTGTGAAGATCTGTTTGACAAGTTAGACGAAGTTAAGGTCGAGTTTCTGGGCGTCAAAATGCACGATGTGGCGGTCCATACACATTGCGACACGGTGGTTGACAATTTCGCAAAGGCAGAAGTCGAGCTCCTGGGCCCCGAACCAGTAAGTGTGAATGCCGTGACAGTTGGTGACACACTTGCTGACAGGTTAGTTGAGGTAAAGGTCAAGTTAATACGCGTCAAACTGGTCGATGTAGAGTTTAGTTTGGTGACGCAATGGTTGACAGGTTAGTAGAGAAGGAGGCCGAATTTCTTTGCGTGACACTGATCAAGCTGGAGACCGATACACCATAAAAAGCACTGGGATTCTTAATTAGCTGAGCCAAAGATTGAGTTTTTGGGTGTCACACTGATTGGGGTAACGGCTGAGGTACCGAGCAAACCACTGGTTGAATAGGTAGCAGATGCAGAGGCAGAGGTGGTGCTCATCAAACGCGGGTAGGTAGATACCAAGACACTTGATGACGCACTGGTTGACA
>JAAXHI010000453.1:0-5940 GCA_012270875.1 Candidatus Poribacteria bacterium
CCGTGAGGTGGAGCAAATCCCAAAAAGCCGACCCCACTTCGGATTGCAGTCTGCAACTCGACTGCATGAAGTTGGAATCGCTAGTAATCGCGAATCAGCAGGTCGCGGTGAATACGTTCCCGGCCCTTGTACACACCGCCCGTCACGCCATGGGAGTTGGTAGCATTCAAAGCGGGTGACCTAACCTTCGGGAGGGAGCTCTCTAAAGTGAAACCGATAACCGGGGCGAAGTCGTAACAAGGTAGCCGTAGGGGAACCTGCGGCTGGATCACCTCCTTTCTAAGGAGCCTTAACATAAGTATTCTCACACAATCCTTATGTTCAACGCTCTGAACCTTTACAAGACACGCACAACAACTATTTAACTTTCAGGAACATCTTCTATAGGATACAGCAAACCCTTTGCTATATTGATCAATCCGATTTTCCTTTTACCGCCAATCCTAACTTTCCTTCAGATTCTGCTTAGAAAAAAAGAATTTTAAGTCTAATTTTCTGATTTTCTAACTTTCTTTGTTAGTTACCGTCCGACCCACTGATACAAACAAAGAGGAGATAAAATGAGAACTACAGTATTTGTTGGAACACTCGTTTTTTTAACGATGCTTAGCCTCGCAAACGCGAAGATTCTTTTTACGGATGATTTTGAGGCGGACGACATCGGCAAAGAACCGTCGAAATGGGAACACCTCAACTTTAACTCCGGTAACTCAAAAATCATTGTTGAAAAAGATCCTACCGATCCGCAGAACAAGGCAGCTAAAACTACCGGCATCGGACTCTATATACCGATAACTGATGACAGAGAAGCATGGCGGGATTATATTTGGGACTTCGATTGGCTCTGGGAAAACGACAGTTTTGTAGGCACAATCTACCGAGTGGAAGGTGGGCTTAAAGGGGCTGAATCCCATTTTCACGGCAGCCGCCGCACGGGGGCAGTGAATATTCAGATTTATACACGTAAAGCGGGAGGTTGGGCATTGATTGGAACTGGACAGTTTCCTAACGAAAACAATGTATGGTATACGCATCGACTGGTGATGAAAGGTGGACAACACCAGATATATCTGAGGAAACGTGAGGACGAATTACCACCCGCGGATTGGCATGTTGATGAGAAGCCTATTGTGGAAGTTGACAATGACACTTTTAAAACGGGACCCGTCGGTATGATGGGGATTACGGGTGGTGTCAGTTATTTTGATAATATGGTTGTTGTCGAAAGCATTGCCGATATTGACAAGGTACGTCCTGTCTCACCCCATTTTAAGTTAGCAGCGACTTGGGGCGGAATTAAAAATAGATTTGAATAAATTCAGGGCTTACGCAAATTGAGCACGCGATGGTAGATTTTTTTAGTTTTAAACCCCCTAAATCCCCCTTATCAGGGGGACTTTAAGAAGCAGTGCGTAAGTTCTAAAATTAATTTGACAAATCCCCTTTTGAGGTGTATAATTAATAGTGCTTTTTGAGAAAGACAGTGCTGCTGTGTTTTCTCGAACATCTTCCCTTTCTAAGACATTTCTTGTGGGCTTATAGCTCAGACGGTTAGAGCGCACGCCTGATAAGCGTGAGGTCCCTGGTTCGATTCCAGGTAAGCCCACCACTTCTTTTTTTACCTATTTTTCGGCATATATATCCCTTCGGCTCCCTGCCTTGTGGACCAATTCCAAATGCTTTCAAATCCGTTTATTTTACCCCTTTAAAGAAATTCTCATGAAGAAAACGAACCCGACCGGATTATAACATATCGGTGGCACTGATCAAATACGGCTATATCAGTCCGCTAAGACCTACCAGCAGGGTTTGAAATGTTGTCGGTAAAAGCGTTTTGTATTTGCTGAAAAAGGAAGGAACTGGTAGACTGGTATAAGGGAACTTCATAATGCTAACACTCATCCGCCGAGAACTTCTTGATAATTTAATGACCTTCCGATTTGCGGCAGCCGTCTTCATTATGCTACTGCTTGTCGTCTCGAATACTGTTGTGCTTATTAAGGACTATGAGCGGCGATTGGTAGATTACAACACTGCTGTCAAGACGCATCACCAGCAGCTGCAGGACAAAAAAACTTATTCAGCCGGGAGATTGCACGTTGATCGTCCCCCCAACCCGTTGAGCATCTTCAATATTGGGATGGATAAACAACTTGGTAACCAAGTGGAGGTCTATTTCGGGTTTGTACCGACGCTGTGGGATGCCAAAATGCACGGTTCAGATAACCCGATTATGAATATTTTCTCTTCGATTGATATTGCCTTTATCTTTAAGGTGGTTCTGAGTCTACTCGCACTTATATTCGCCTATGATACGCTTGCGGGAGAACGTGAGCAAGGCACGTTACGCTTGGTGCTAACGCATCCCGTCCGTCGCGGACACATTCTGTTTGCTAAGTATATGAGCGCGATGGTGTGTCTGCTCGTGCCTTTATTAATGAGTGTGTCCCTTGCGGCAATTTTACTAACGACATCTACCTCAATCTCTCTGAACACTGACGATTTTCTTCGGATTGCCGGGTTTATTTTGACGACTATCGTTTATCTATCGGTGTTTTATCTGATCGGCATGCTCATTTCTGCGGTGACGCGCCGAACGGGTACGGCACTTATGTTGTCTATGTTCGTCTGGGGGTTTTGGGTATTGATTTACCCCAACGTGGTTCTTGCCTCAATTCTTCCGCAACGCACGGTAGAAGCGCGCACTGCATCAACTTTCAGCCAAATTGAACAGTTATGGGAGGAATTCGAAAGAAAACGGGAACAGTACCTTAAGAACGATACTATCCCTGGCGAGCATTCGGATTTTGGTATAGGGTGGGTAGGGTCTTCCATGAATCGCCTCAACAGAAACGCGGCCACGCTACAATACTATTATAAAAAAGGGATGGACATCTCAGAAATTGATGAGAGATCCGAACCGCTGATGCCGCACGCCCAAAATTATTACCAGTTTCTCGTACCCTTAACGATCGACATGGCAGACCGAACATGGCTCATCCGAGAACCGGCACTTGAGAAGATTTTCGTCCGTCCAGCATACATAGATAGGATATTGTTGAAAATTTCACCCATCGGCATGTACGATGCAGCGACACAAGCTTGGGTAGGCACTGATCTTCTCGGCATTCAAGATTTTTTTCGGGCAGCGCGACAGTACCGACAAGTCTTCATTAACTTCTTCTACGATAAAAACGCTTTCGCGTCTCGGCAGTGGATCGCTGCAGACAAGGGCGCAGCTGATTGGCGCACGCTCCCTCAATTCTCTTTTCAGAGAAGTGGTATCAGCATAAATGCAAAGCGAGCATTGCCAGACCTGTTTCTACTACTGATTACCAATGTCGTTCTGTTTGTCGTAATATTTCTGATTTTCGTCAAAAGTGAGGTATAGGATAGCTGTCAGCAGTCAGCGGTCAGTGTATTAGCAGTCAGCGGTCAAAAAAGAAAGGGAAACCTCTTGCTGACAGCCGATAGCCGAATGCTGATAGCCGATGGTTTCCGACAGCTCTAAAAAAATGTGGCATATTGCAAAACGTGAACTCTACGACAATCTCAATAGCCTCCGATTCGCGCTCGCGACGGTGTTACTGCTCGGTTTGATGCTCACCAATGCCGCGGTGTATCTCCACGAACAACCTAAGCGGATACAAAAGTATAACGCTTCAGTCAACGAATCTTTGACGGATTTAACAACCCGCGCAGGTGATTTATATACGCTCGCGCAAGTGGGTCCGGGATTGCTTTACAAAAAACCGTCCGCTCTCCGTTTTTGTGCAGAAGGCGGAGAAACTTTTTTGCCAAACGTCGTTGGTGGTGCCTTCCTTTGGTCCATCAGTGGCGGACTCAAGGGGTTCTGGCGGTTAAACTATCCATCGACCACGCCGAATCTGACAGATATTCGTCCGAACGTCGCCAAAGTGGATTGGGCGTTTATTATCGGCTATGTCTTGAGTCTGATTGCAATTTTGTTCACTTTCGATGCCGTCTCCGGTGAACGCGAACTCGGTACATTGCGATTGATGCTGGCAAATCCGATTCCACGCTACACTGTACTGATTGGTAAATTTTTGGGGGCATTAATAAGTATTAGTATCCCTTTCGCACTTGCCGTCTTAATGAATCTATTGGTGATTTCCACATCAGGTGCTGTGCAACTCGGTGCAGACGCATGGGGACGTTTAGGCATTATTTTCTGTATCGCTGTCTTGTATACCGGTCTTTTTCTTGCGTTAGGTCTGTTGGTTTCTGCCCGTGTTTCGCGGAGCGCGGTGTCTCTTGTGATCCTCTTGTTGATTTGGGTTACCTTCGTAGTCTTTGTACCGAGCACACTCGCTTCGATTGCAGGCGGGTTTTCATCACCAATGTCAACAGATGAACTTTGGCAACGTCGAGGTGAACTTTATGCAAAACGTTGGGAACGGTACGACGCTTATTTTGCAGAAAGGGTTGAACGGGCGAAAGAGATACAATTTAAAGGGGAACACGTCATCGCAGAAGCGGAAGAACAGGAACGCGTAAATGAGGAACACTTGGTGCAACAGATTGACCAAGTTAAATTCGCGCGCCAGACAACCCAGGTCTCACCGATAGCGATTTCCCAACATCTCATCGAATCCTTCGCCGGAACGGGTTTCGAGCGGCATTTACAATTTTTAGAGAATGCGAGAACCCACGCCCGACAATTTCGCAAATTTATCGCTAACACCGACAGTGGCGACCCAGAAAGTTCGCATATTATAGGTATTCGCGAAGGGATGTCCGAGAGGCCTGTCAACCCAGCGGCGGTGCCGAAATTTGAAGATACATTGAACCTCAGTCGAGATTTCGATGCAGCAATGATGGATTTACTATTACTGGTCCTTTTGTTTGTTGTGCTATTATCCGGAGCGTATCTTGCATTTGTGCGTGTTGAGGTGTAGAATAGTTGTCAGTACGATTTTTTCTCTCACTGCGAGGCATGAAAAAAATCTTTCAGTTTTCAGTTTTCAGTTAAGAGGTTTTTGAAGTTTTTAAGGTTTTCGCGTAGTATCCGGTTCGGTTGGGAAACCGAACCTACCGTGCCTGGGGGACCGCGCGTTGAGGTGTAGGATAAAATGCTTAAAACACTCATTGGCAGGGAACTGCTTGATAATCTCATGACATTTCGATTTGCTGCAGCGACTTTCATCATGCTGTTACTTGTTGTTGCGAATACCTTTGTGTTAATTATAGATTATGAACGACGTTTGGCAAGTCATAACGATGCAGTCAAAATGCACCAACGTCAACTGCGGGAGAAAATCACCTATTCCGCGGGTGAAGTGCGTGTTGACCGTCCGCCGAATCCATTGAGTATCTTCAATGTCGGGTTTGATAAGCGGCTCGGAAATGAGATAGAGGTATCTCACAAATTGGTTCCGTCGCTGTGGGATGCTGGCATGCACGGATCAGATAATCCGTTTATGGATATGTTCGCTTCAATGGATATTGTTTTTATCTTTGAGGTTATCCTGAGTCTGTTCGCACTAATTTTCGCGTACAATGCGTTCGCGGGAGAATATGAAAGTGGAACACTGCGTTTAGTGCTGACGCATCCTATTGGGCGCGGTAAAATATTAGTTGCTAAATACATTAGCGCGATGCTGTGCCTAATTGTACCACTATTGATAAGTCTGCTCCTCTCGATAATTTTGCTGACGACATCTACGGCTATATCTCTGAACAGTGATGATTTTCTTCGCATCGGTGGGATAATTTTGACATCCGTTGCGTATCTTTCGGTATTCTACCTGATCGGGTTGCTGATTTCAGCGGCGACGCGCCGAACAAGTACTGCCTTGATGTTGTCGATGTTTGTTTGGGGGTTTTTAGTCTTAGTCTATCCCAACATGATTTTGACTGCGGTTCCACGTCCGGAGTCGCCAGATGCGCTTAGAACATCCGCTTTCAACCGAATTGAAA
>JAAXHI010000453.1:5946-6536 GCA_012270875.1 Candidatus Poribacteria bacterium
TTTGGTGAGAAAGATGAACCGAAGATGCCGCACGCGCAGAAACATTTCGGTTTCCTTGGCGCGCACACGATTGATGCCGCGGATCGCACATGGCTCATCCGAAAGCCTGCCCTCGAAGAAATTTTCATTCAACCGGCAAATATGGAGCGGATCTGGTTGAAACTCTCGCCTGTAGGGTTGTATGATACCGCAACGCAAGCGTGGGCAGGCACAGACATCCTCGGGGTCAGAGATTTTTTTGACGCCGCGAGACAATATAGACAGAGCGTCATTAACTATTTCTACGATCATAAGGTGTTTGAATCGCGACAGTGGTTCTCTGGAGACAAGGGTGCGGCGGATTGGAGCAGTCTACCGCAGTTCTCCTTTCAAAGAGATGATATTAACACAAATGCGAAGCGAGCATTGCCGGATGTGTGTCTACTGCTCATGATTAATGTCGTTCTGTTTATCGTGATATTTCTGATTTTCGTCAAAAGTGAGGTGTAGGATGGCTGTCAGCAGTCAGCGGTCAGTGTATTAGCAGTCAGCCATCAGCAGTCAGCGGTCAGAAAAGAAAGGGAAACCTCTTGCTGACAGCCGATAGCCGA
>JAAXHI010000453.1:6635-11028 GCA_012270875.1 Candidatus Poribacteria bacterium
CGCGAGCGTGTCTCCGGACACCAGAACCACATCGCTGCGCATGCCGAGAACAGCCTATATGACCTTGCGCAAGAGGGACCTGGTAATCTTTACAAAAAACCGTCCGATCTCCGTTTTTGTGCAGAGGGTAACGAAACGTTTATGTCAGATCGGGCACAAGCAGGTTACCACCGTTGGAGTACCGACACCCTCAAAAGCTTTTGGATACTTGCCTACCCATCTGCCACGCCGAATCGGGATAATGTGCGTCCAGAGGTTACCAAAGTGGATTGGGGTTTCATCATCGGTTACGTTTTAAGCCTCGTTGCGCTCCTGTTTACCTTTGATTCGATTTCGGGTGAACGCGAACGTGGCACGCTCCGACTAACCTTATCTAACGCAATTCCGCGGCACACCGTGCTAATTGGTAAGTTTTTAGGGGCGTTTATAAGTGTTAGTATACCCTTCATTCTTGGTGTTCTGGTGAACCTTCTGGTAATTTCTACGTCAAGTGATGTTCACCTTGATGCGGAGGCGTGGGGACGTTTAGGCATCATCTTCTTAGTTGCTGTGCTTTATACCTGTCTTTTCCTGGCGTTGGGGATGCTCGTTTCGGCACGGGTGCAACGGAGTGCGGTGAGTCTTGTCATACTGTTATTGGTTTGGGTTGTATTTGTAGTATTTATGCCGAGTACTCTTGCTTCGATTGCGGGTAGGTCTACATCATCAGGGCCTACTTATGACTTCTCGGAACGTTCATGGAAACTTCATGAGGAACTATCGAGTGACTACTACGCTAATTATCACAACGGGCCTGAAGGTTCTACCAAGAGAATAGAGATGGATAGTGCGTACGTTACTAAAGATGCGGAACAGCAAGAGCAGTTACACGAAGAACGCTTAAACCGGCGAATTGCTGAGGTACACCGGGCGCGCGCCATCACTCGGATTTCTCCTGTTACAATTGTACAGAACCTGATTGAATCCTTTGCCGGAACAGGGTTTGAGAGACATCTCCAATTTTTAGAAAATGTAAAGACTTACGTGCGAGAATTCCGAACATTTATTGTTGATACAGATAGCGCGGATCCAGAAAGTTTGCATATCTTCGGTGTTCGTACGGGTATGTCGCAGGAGCCTGTCAGTCCAGAAGCAGTTCCGAAGTTTGAAGACACGCTTAATCTGAGTAGGGACTTCAATACTGCAGCAATGGAATTGTTACTGCTAACGTTATTCGTCTTAGTGCTTCTGTCAGGTGCGTACCTTGCATTTGTGCGTGTTGAGGTGTAATATAAAATGCTTAAAACACTCATCCGTCGAGAACTGCTTGATAATCTGATGACATTCCGATTTGCGGCGGCTGTCTTCATTACATTGTTGCTTGTGGTCGCGAATACGCTTGTACTCCTCAAGGACTATGAACAGCGATTAACGGCTTACAACACGGCTGTCCAAGAGAGTCACGAGGAATTACGCGAGGAAAAAACCTATTCCGGTTACTCCGGAATATTAACTGTCCATCGCCCTCCGAACCCGTTGAGTATCTTCAATCTGGGATTAGATAAGCAGGTGGGGAACAAAATTGGGGCATACCACGCGTTTGTGCCGACAATTTGGGATGCGGAGAAGCACGGGGCGGATAATCCATTTCTCAGCCTCTTCACTTCAATTGATATTGTGCTTGTTTTTCAAGGCGTACTGAGTCTGCTCGCGCTGATCTTCGCTTATGATGCGCTCGCTGGTGAACGTGAACGCGGCACGTTACGCCTCGTGCTGACGCACCCAATCCAGCGCGGATACATCCTATTTGCCAAGTATATCAGCGCGATGCTCTGCTTACTTGTGCCGTTGTTGATAAGTCTGCTCCTATCTATTATCTTGCTGACGACATCCACTACGATGTCCTTGAGTTCGGATGATTTTCTTCGCATCGGCGGGATTGTGCTGACATCACTACTTTATGTGTCGTTGTTCTACCTCATCGGCTTATGTATCTCTGCGCTGACGCGTCGAACCAGTACCGCGCTCATGCTTTGTATGTTCGTCTGGGGAGTCTTAGTGCTTGTGTATCCAAACCTGATCCTTACTGCAGTTGACATCGTCCCGAAACCGGAAACGCAAATCTCCGTCTATCATCAAATCAAACAGATGTGGGAAAAATTAGATAAAGAAAATAAGCAGTTTATTCGCAATGATGCTGTCTTAAGTCCCCCATCGCGTGGCGGTGAAGATATGGATGCGGGATTTGGCTTGGAAGGTGTTGAATACACCTTCTGGGAAGATGAGGACCAACCCTCAATATTGCTCTATTTCCACCAAACCGGATTGTACGCCGGAAAAATTAAAGCAGAATCTGAGCCGCAGGTGCCACATGTACAGAATTACTATAACTTTTACAATAGAGAGACTATCAATACCGTAGAACGGACGTGGCTTGTCCGGAAACCAGCACTTGAGGCGATCTATGTCCAACCCGCAAATCTGGGACGAATGTTGTTGAGGTTTTCACCAGGCGGGTTGTATGATGCGGCAACGGAAGCTTGGGCGGGGACCGACTTAGAGGGTATTCAAGACTTTTTCAGCACTGTTCAACGTTACCGGCGCGCAGTCGTTGACTATTTCTATGACAAAAAGATATTTGAATCGCGACAATGGTTCGCTGCCGACCAAGGCACAGCCAACTGGGATGCACTCCCTCAGTTTTCCTTTCAGAGAAGCGATACCGGTATCAATGCAAAACGGGCACTCCCGGACATGCTTCTGTTGCTTACAATGAATGTTATTCTATTTACAGTGATAGTGCTGATTTTTATCAAAAGTGAGGTGTAAAATAGCCATCAGCCGTCAGCAATCAGCGGTCAGCAAAGAGGGTTTTCTGCTAATCAGAAATCTCTTGTTACTGAAAGCCGATAACCGATGGTTTCCGATAGCCATAAAAACATGTGGCATATTACAAAGCGTGAAATCTACGATAATCTCAACAGCCTCCGATTCGCTCTAACAACTGTGTTGTTGTTGGCGTTGATGGTAACCAACGCCGTTAAGCATCTCCGAGAGCATCCAAAACGGGTACAGCGGTATCAGGACGCTGTCGCCGAATCTTTGAATCACTTAACGGATCGCGCCGACGACAGCCTCTATACACTGGCACAATACGGACCGGGAAATTTCTACAAAAAGCCGTCTCCGCTTCACTTTTGTGCAAACGGCGGTGAATCCGTTTTGCCAGATACGATCAAAGTGGGCGATCCGCCTGTGTTTATGACCGATGCGGAAGGCAACCGGCTACTCGAAGGTATCTGGAGCCTGTCCTATCCAGATGCCAACCTCCAGAATAAGAACGTTGGGCCGAACGTTTCACAAGTGGATTGGGCATTCATTATCGGTTACATCTTGAGTTTGATAGCCCTGTGGTTCACCTTTGATGCCTTCTCCGGTGAACGTGAGCAAGGCACACTCCGATTGATGTTAGCCAATTCAATTCCGCGACACACTGTCCTTATCGGTAAGTTCTTCGGGGCATTGCTGAGTATTAGTATCTCGTTTGCACTTGCTGTGTTGGTGAACCTTTTATTGATTTCTACTGCAAATACCGTTCACCTGACAACAGAGGCATGGGGACGCTTAGGTATCATTTTCTCTCTTGCACTTTTGTACACGAGTCTGTTTGTGGCGTTAGGGTTGTTAGTTTCGGCGCGCGTGCAGCAGAGCGCGGTGAGTCTGATGATCCTGCTGTTGATGTGGGTAACCTTTGTCGTTTTTATGCCGAGTACCCTCGCTTCGATTGCAAGTAGTTTCTCACCTGCGACATCCTTTGACGAATTTTGGAAGCAGCGTAACCCGATTCAAGAAAACTTATGGGAAAAATATAAAGAAGGACTTCGGTCCAATGAATTGGATCATAGGAAGTTAAGGGCGAAAAGCGAGTTTTACACCGAAAATGCTGAAAGATCGGAACGCAAGCAGGAAGAACAGTTGAAGTATCGGAGTGCTCAGGTGTATCGTGCGCGCGCTATCACCGGTATTTCACCCGCCACACTTCTGCAGCACCTGATTGAAGCGTTTGCTGGCACCGGGTTTGAGCGACATTTGCAATTTGTGGACAATACGCAGCGTTATGCCCACCAATTGCGGGAATTCGTTGTTGACACCGATAGAGCCGATCCAGAAAGTCTTCATATTTTGGGCGTGCGTGAAGGTATGTCCAAGAAACTTGTCAACCCTGCGGCAGTTCCGAGATTTGAAGATACGCTTAATCTGAATAAGGATTTCAATACGACAGCAACGGAATTATTACTACTAACGTTATTTGTTTTAGTGCTATTGTCGGGTGCGTATCTTGCGTTTGTGCGTGTTGAGGTTTAAACCCCCTAAATCCCCCTTATCAGGGGACTTTGAAATAATGAAGAAACCC
>JAAXHI010000188.1 GCA_012270875.1 Candidatus Poribacteria bacterium
CAAGGTGGACGAGGCTGAGTGCGAGTCTCTAGGCGTCAAAATACTCGATGTTTCGGCCGAAACACTTCGTAACACAATGGTTGACAATTCAGCTGAGGTAGTAGTCGAGCTCCTGGGCCCCAAACCAGTAACTGTGAATGCCGAGAGAGTTGGCGAGGCAATCGACGACAGGCCAGTTAAGGTATAGGTTAAGTTACTTGGGGTAAAACTGGTCGATGTAGAGGACAAAACAATGCTAGCGGTTGATTTCGTGACATTTTATAACGCTATGATTTACAAGTTAGGAGAAAAGGAACACGAATTACTTTGAGTGACGCTGATCACGCTGGAGGCCAGTACACCGGACAAAACAAAACAATGAGAGTCTTTGCTGAGTTTTTGGGTGTCACACTGATTGAGGTAATGGCCGAGATACGTGGCAAACCACTGGTTGAATAGGCTGCAGATGTAGAGGTAAGGGTGGTGGTCATCAAACATGGCAGGGTAGATACCAAGATACTTGACGACGCACTGGTTGACAAGTTATCAGAGGAAGTGGGTGCGGTATTCTGAATAAAACTAGAGGCCGAGACATTTAGGGACGCATCGCTCGATATGTTTACAAAAGTAGAGTTCGATTTACTATTCGCGGGATTTGTTGAAGTTGGTGTCGAGACAATCGGTGACGCAATGGTTGAAAACTGAATTGAGGTAAAAGCTGAGTGACCGAACAACAAAATGGTTGGCGTGAATACAGAGAGTCGGAGGGAGAATACAAAGCGGAGGGAGAGCTGAAGTTAATAGGCGTCATTCTGAGCGATGTGGCAGTAGACATACTTGATGACGCATTGAAAAACAAGTTACTTGAGGTAGCGATCGAATTGCCGTTTGTAGAAATGTTCAGAGTTGATGTCCAGACACTGTGAAGATCTGTTTGACAAGTTAGACGAAGTTAAGGTCGAGTTTCTGGGCGTCAAAATGCACGATCTGGCGGTCCATACACTTTGCGACACGGTGGTTGACAATTTCGCAAAGGCAGAAGTCGAGCTCCTGGGCCCCGAACCAGTAACTGTGAATGCCGTGACAGTTGGTGACACACTTGCTGACAGGTTAGTTGAGGTAAAGGTCAAGTTAATAGGCGTCAAACTGGTCGATGTAGAGTTTAGTTTGGTGACGCAATGGTTGACAGGTTAGTAGAGAAGGAGGCCGAATTTCTTTGCGTGACACTGATCAAGCTGGAGACCGATACACCATAAAAAGCACTGGGATTCTTAATTAGCTGAGCCAAAGATTGAGTTTTTGGGTGTCACACTGATTGGGGTAACGGCTGAGGTACCGAGCAAACCACTGATTGAATAGGTAGCAGATGCAGAGGCAGAGGTGGTGCTCATCAAACGCGGGCAGGTAGATACCAAGACCCTTGATGACGCACTGGTTGACAAGTG
>JAAXHI010000138.1:0-2509 GCA_012270875.1 Candidatus Poribacteria bacterium
CCGAAGGGTCTACCAACGATTCTGGCAGGAAATTCTTTAATATCAAAGGGCAAGTCAGGTCCCTCTGCCTCAGTAATATTATCTGGTTCAACGTTGAGGACATTATTCACACCAATTGTGATGCCCAAGTTTTCAAAGATAGCGTAACTAACTTCAAGGTCCACCAAAAACGCCTCACTATAGGTTTGCGCGCCTACAGCGTACTCATACCAAGGTCCATAATAATTGACCCGTCCTAATACTCCCAAACTATCACCAATGCCTTGCGTCAACGTCACATTGCCACGATGGCGAGGTACCCCTTCCTCTAACAAACGGACACGCGTGTCGTCAAGGATATCAGGATTACGTTTGGTTACGGTAGTCCCGGTGTAGTTATAGGCGAAACTCAGTGCCCCGTCGAGTATGGGTGCGGTGAGAATCACATCAATCCCTTGGGTACTCGTTTCAAATTCGTTGGTGAAAAACCGGAACTCTTGTAAGTTACCTGCACTTGTAATCCCTTCAGCCACGAGCTGTTGGATCTGCGCTTCTGTAATATCTTGACCGCGTTGGAAGTCTTTTGACGGAGCCAACCGATCCTCTACCTTGATGTTGAAATAGTCAACAGTGATACTCGCAATGGCGTGACTGATCACCGTGCCAACGGTGAAGTTCTTTGATTTTTCCGGTTCAAGTGCCTTGCCACCCACCAAACCAGCGGCAGCGTGCGTAGAAGGAATTGTCCCTTTATTGACTAACGTATTGTTTTCACCGAATTCCGTTGTGACGTTAAAGGCGTTTTGCTGTCCGGGTGTCGGTGCTCTGAAACCCGTGCTGTAACTGCCGCGTACCCTTAAGTCAACAACCGGGTCAATCGAAAGCAGTTCTTCAAGCGTATCGGCGATGCCGTAATTTGTTGCGACTTTATAGTTGATTGTGCTTCCAAAATCGTCGAAATACTCACCACGGACCGCAGCACCAATCGTCCAAAAATCTAAAGGACTCAACTCACTTTCCAAATAGCCGGCAGCGTTAGATCGGGTCCAACTCCCTTCGGCAATATCACTGAAGCCGGGGAATCCGTTAGACCCTGAACTAAAACCTTGGCTTGCCAGCGGACCGATGTCCCAAGACTCAATTTGTCCTTGCACAATCTCAAAGGTCTCTGTTCGATATTCCAACCCAAAGGCGAGGAACACCATATCGTGTAGCGGATAGGTTAAGTCAAGATTAATGTTCGTATCTGCTTGGATATAATCACCAGGATCAAATTCTGTCGGTGTCTTTGGTCCAAGGGATGCATTGACGGTATTTTTGATAAAGAAATCCGAGGCATGCCGTCCATAAGAAGCACTTAAATCCCATCCCAAATCCTCTATGATTGTCCCTTTCAACCCGACGAGGAGCGAGGCGTCCAGCGTGTCGGCACCGAAGCGAGGTGTGAACCCGCCCGGAAAGAGTTCTTGGAATGTAAAGAGATTCGGATCGTCAATAACCTGTTTCAAGGCAACAGGGTCTGGAACGTTGTTGGTTATCGGGATATCGTCAGCATCGTGAGGCGAGAGTTCGGCAAACTCTTCTCCGGTAGTTTCCGCTGCCGCCTTCCGAGTTTCCCACTCCGCCATTTCTGCTGTTAAACCTCCCAAATTCCCGACGAGCAAAGTCTTTCCATCATCGTTACTAAAAACAGCGGGTCGAGTATTGGGATTTCGGAAATAGAACCCGCCTTCAACTTCCTTCTGTGCGTAGTTCGCATGACCGTAGAATTTGATGTCATCGGTAATGCTCGCACCATAATTCGCGAAGAGTTTGATGTCGTTTCTAATAATAGGGTGTCCCCACGGTTGAGCGGGGTCAGCGACATCTGTGTTTCCAGCACCAATGAGTGCGGTGGCATCGTCTCGTTGTACGGAACGATCTGTCTCGTTCATGCCGCCGTATTCTACGCTGAGATTTGTCCAGAGGTCCTCATGCCCCAAACCGATATTACCAGCGAAAGAATATGTAAGACCATCACCCGCTTGGAAAATACCGGGTTTGATTTCAAAAGCACCGCCTTTATAACTGTCTTTGAGCTGTAGATTCATGACCCCCGCAATCGCGTCGGAACCGTATTGTGCCGATGCGCCGTCTCGGAGTACTTCCATCTGCTTCAGTGCGATAGAGGGGATAGGAGAGAGATCAGCCCCCTGCGCACCATCGGACAATCCATTTCCGAGCCAAGCAATCACGGAGGCACGGTGCCGACGTTTGCCGTTAACGAGCAATAACGTGTGATCGGGTGCCAATCCCCGTAGATTCGCTGGACGGACAACGGTAGCGGCATCAGCAATCGGTTGTGCGTTGACATTGTAAGATGGCACTAAATTTCTCAACAGGTCAGGTAAATCCGTGCCACCTTGTTTGACGAAATCTTCACTCGGTAAGACATCAATCGGTACCGCAGATTCAAGAATCGAGCGTGGTTTTGCCCGCGTCCCGATCACAACCATACTTTCAAGCGTTACGACCTCTTGTTCAGATGTTG
>JAAXHI010000138.1:2575-4383 GCA_012270875.1 Candidatus Poribacteria bacterium
CTTAATATGAATGGAATAGGCGCGGTTAAAAAACCGCGCCTATCGTGAGAAGTCCATTCAAAACCTTCATAAGAGAGGTTTTAGAAACTGTATCCGACCTTGGCGTACCAATACGCTCCATCAAAGCCGAACGGACTGAATTGCCCATATTTGTTACCGACAGAATCAGCACCATTCGGATTTTCATCGGGATAGGTATCAAGGATATTTCTCCCACCAAGGGTGAGCGCCAATCCAGACCCGAAGTTGTAAGTGGTTTCCAAGTCGAAAATGACCCTTCCAGTGTATTCTCCAGTCCCTTCCACATCTGGATTTTGCAAGTAATCTTCAGAATCGAACCAACCGCTGAAATAACTGGCGCGCCCGAGCACTCCCCAGCCATCCGTTATGGATTGAGCAACAGTCAGACTGCCGCGGTGTTCGGGTAAATTCTCTTCGAGTTCCCTGATGCGATGCGAGTCCAGCGTGTCAGGATTGTGATCGGTAACTGTGGTGTTCGTGAAGTTATACACGGCGATGAGGTTTCCGTTGGGTATTGGTGCTGTAACAACAAAGTCAATACCATTGGTTGTGGTACTGAAGTCGTTGATAAAGAACTGGAATGTTTCCAGATTCGCTGCACTGGTTACACCTGCGGCGATGAGTTTCGCCTTCTGCGTGTCAGTCAATGTAAAGTGTTGTGACACCGATAACCGGTTTTTCAACCGAATATCAAAAAAGTCCACCGTGAAATTTACGCCCAAAATATCAACGGTAAATCCACCTGTGAAGTTATTTGATGTTTCAGGGTCAAGCGAGTTATCTTCCTTGCCAGTCACTTCACCGACAGCAGGGTTGGTGGAAGGAATTGTGCCTTTATTAACGAGATCACCCTTCTCAAAATCGTATTCAGTGGTAATGTTGAACGTATTTTGCTGTCCGGGTGTCGGTGCACGGAACCCGCTACTATAACTTCCTCGCAACCGCATCGTTTCCGTAACCTTGTAGTTTACAGCGGCTTTGTAGTTCAGGGTGCCACCGAAAATCTCAAATTGTTCACCGCGCACAGCGAGCGCGATCAGGAGCGGATCAATCGGTCTGATTTCGGTTTCCAGATAGGCGGCAACGTTGTAACGGTGCCACTTGCCTGCTGCAACTGGGCTGAACCCTGAAAATCCGTTGGAGGCAGCAGTGAAGCCTTGCGCTGCGAGGGTCCCGATCTGATGCGACTCGCGTTCGCCCTCTATGATTTCAAATGCTTCGTCCCGATATTCCAAACCCGAAGCGAGGAACACCATGTCGCTGAGCGGATAGGTTACATCAAAGTTGAGGTTATAATCCGTCTGGATATAGTCACCCGGATCAAAATATGTCGGTGTATCTGGGCCGAGCGAAGCATTAACGGTATTGAAAATAAAGAAATCAGCATGGTTGCGTCCGAAAGAGCCGCTCAGATCCCAGGTTAAGGGTTTACCTAACGCTTCTTCGAGAGCGGTGCCTTTAACGCCAACGACGACGGAACTATCCCACATGAATGCGCCAAATCTGGGTGTGAATCCGCCTGGGAACATCTCTTGGAAATTGAATAGATTCGGGTCATTCTTGACGGCTTGCAACCGTTCGGGATCAGGAACGTGGTTGACTATCGGGATATCGTCAGCATCATGAGGTGAGGGTTCGGGGAACGATTCCCCGGCTTCTACTGCTTCCGGATTTTGGGTTTTCCATTCCGCCTCTCGGGCTTCCCAAGCCGTCATCTCGGCTGACAAACCCCGCAGATCTCCGACGAGCAACATATGATCCTTCCCGCTTGGGCTAAACACGCCATT
>JAAXHI010000563.1 GCA_012270875.1 Candidatus Poribacteria bacterium
GATTGGACAGCGATGCCAAGGGCATCCGTTTCTGGATCATATCCGATGATCGAAAACGTCGCAACGGGCAGTGGAGAAGGCTTGTCAATGTGGGCATTGGGACCGGAAAGATGAAAAAAAAGGCTCAGTGGTATTAAAAGCATCTACTCTGTCTCCTATATTGTGACCCATATATGCTAATTTGAGAAAGGATTTTATCGTAGGTTGGGTTGAACGGCAAAATACCAAGAATGTTCCACCGAATGCGGGAAACTCAAATGCTTGATGAACCCGCTGTATTGGTAGATATAGCGAAACCCAACACCCCAAACGCTAACAGTGTAAGAATGTGTCGGGTTTCTGTGTTGATCATAAATACGGGGGTCGTCTAATCTTCTTCAAATCGGATTTTCATGGCGGCAGCGTGTCCCTCAAGTCCTTCTACCTCAGCGAGTTTTACAACGGCAGGCGTGACTTCTGCTAAAGCCGATTTGGTATATGAGATAAGACTCGTTTTTTTCAAAAAATCATCAACGCTTAACGGGGAGGCGTAGCGTGCAGCGGTGCCTGTTGGTAAAATATGGTTGGGACCAGCAATATAATCACCGACTGCTTCCGGCGAGTAAGGTCCAACAAGGATAGCACCCGCATTCTGGATGGATCCAAGCCAATCAAAAGGGTCTTCAACCTGTAGTTCGAGGTGTTCCGGCGCAATCTCGTTTGCGAAGGCAACGGCTTCCGCTATATCGTCAACAATAAAGGCGGTGCCGTAGTTCTCAAAAGCCTGGGTGAGTTCATCGCGGCGGGGTAAGGATTCACCTTGAACTTCAACAGCAGCCTTGACCTGCTCAGCAAACCCACGTGAAGGCGTTACAAGGATAGCGGCACAATCCGGTCCATGCTCTGCTTGCGAAATCAGATCCGCAGCAACATAGTCAGGGTCTGCCGTACCGTCAGCGATGACGAGGATTTCGCTGGGACCCGCTAATTTGTCTATATCAACGTGTCCATAAACCTCTTTTTTCGCAAACTGGACGTAGAGGTTTCCAGGTCCAACGATTTTGTCAACAGCGGGGATGTTCGCTGTTCCGTAAGCCATCGCTGCAACTGCCTGGGCACCACCACATTTGTAAATCTCTCGGATACCGCACTCTGCAGCTGCAACCAACATATAGGGATTAACATCCCGGTTCCGCATAGGTGCCGTACAGACAGCAATCTCTTCAACGCCAGCAACGCCAGCAGGGATAACACTCATGAGTAGTGAGGAGACAAGAAGTTGACTCACAGATGGCACACAGACACCGACACGCCTGAGCGGTCGAATCAGATGTCCAAGCACAACACCTTCGTCTTCCGTTGACATCCACGAACTGCGGAGCTGTTTTTTGTGAAATTCTTCGATATTCGTCCTTGCGTGTGTGATCGCTTCAATAAATTCAGAAGGGACTTCTGAGTATGCCTCACCCACTTCTTCCCTTGATACCTTCAGTTCTTTGACGGAGATACGTGGGGCATCCAATTTGCGAGTATACCGAATAACCGCCTTATCGCCTTCTTCTTGCACATCGCTCAAAGTACGCCGGACGACTTTCAAAATGCTTTCATCTGTTAATTTGCCCCTTGCTTTCAACTTTGAGAGAAGATTGTCTGCCTCCGGGGTCCGCGTCTGAACAATTTGCAGCATCCTTGAATAACCTATCCTTTCTGTTCATCAGGTGTTGTTAAACGATTTCGCTTTACTCGTTGACCCTTGTGATATTCGCACCGACATTGTTCAGTTTCTTCTCAATCGACTCGTACCCTCGGTCAAGATGATAGACCCGCGAGAGGACGGTTTCACCTGACGCTGCCATCCCGGCTGCAACGAGTACGGCTCCGGCGCGTAAATCAGAAGCCATCACAGGCGCGCCACTCAGGCTCGGCACACCATTGATGATAGCTTTTTCGTTGTCGAGCATGATGTCTGCCCCCATCCGATTCAGTTCGGCAGCATGGATGAACCGGTCTGTGTGGACATTTTCATTGATAATACTCGTTCCCGATGCCAGACAGAGCAATCCCATGATTTGCGCTTGCATATCCGTTGGGAAACCTGGAAATGGAGCCGTAGACACATCAATGCCTTTTATCTCGCGCGGCGTTGTGACGCGGACACCGTTATCATCCCAGTCTAACTCAACGCCTGCCTCAACAATCTTCTCGGAAATAGCGGGGATCTGTTGCGGCGTAATCCCTTTGACGTAGACATCGCCTCGGGTAATAGCACCTGCGACAATAAAGGTCCCTGCCTCAATATCGTCAGAGATAACGGTATGTTCGGTGCCACGAAGCTGCTTGACCCCACGAATCGTTAGCACAGATGTACCGATACCTTCAATATCTGCTCCCATTGCGTTGAGGAAGCGCGCAAGGTCAGAGATATGCGGTTCACGCGCCGCGCCCCGGATGACAGTTGTACCTTGTGCAAGGGTTGCCGCCATCATTATGTTCGCTGTCGCGCCGACGCTCGGTCCATGTTGCCCAGTCAGATACATCTCAGTGCCGACCAAACGCTCCGCTTGCGCGTAAATGTATCCCTTTTCGACCGTCACTTCCGCCCCTAAATGCTCTAAGCCACGAATGTGCAAGTCGATCGGTCGAGGCCCAATAGCGCATCCCCCAGGAAATGAGACTTTCGCCTTTCCAAGCTTTGCCACGAGCGGACCCAGCACATAAATAGAGGCGCGCATTTTGCGAACCAGATCGTAAGGTGCTTCAAATTCCAAGTGGTTTATGGGTTCAATGTAGAGTGTTGAATCTTTAAGTTTTATTGTAGCACCAAGCCCTTCTAACACAGCACGCAGGGTTCTGACATCTGTTAGGTTCGGGACGTTATGGAGTACACTGACACCGTCTCCAAGGATCGCAGCAGCGACCGCTATTGGGAGAACCGCGTTTTTGCACCCACTTACAGGGATTGTCCCTTCAAGTCTGGTACCGCCTTTAATTATTAATCTTTCCATTTGCTGTCTCCTTATATATCTTCGTCGCGGAATGTAGGGGTTTTGCCTCTACTATAGCATAAACGATGCCAATTGGGTACCTGTTACAAACTAAGGCGTTACAAGGCTTTTCGGTTAAGTGAATTGTGGCAAAATAGACACATGTTATCTGTTTGCCCAGAATTTGCTTGCGTTGATGGACAATTTTTGGTAATATTTGATTTCAGTTTCACAATCTTAATCATAGAAGGGTATAAAACATGGCAGATAAAACATATCGTGTCGGAATTATTGGATGTGGTGGTATGGGACGTTCCCATGCAAATAATTGGACGAATACCGGTCGTGCCGAAGTGGTTACGGCTTCGGACATCAGCGAAGCATCCGCCGCGAAATTCGCTGAGGAATTCTCACTCCCGACCCACTATACCGATTTCGGTGAAATGTGCGAAAAAGAGGATTTAGACATCGTCAGTATCACCACGTGGCAGAGCGTGCGTGCCGAACCGACGATCGCCGCTGCTGAAAACGGGGTCTTGGGTGTTATTACCGAGAAACCGATGGCGGCTTCTGTCGGCGATGCACAAGATATGATGGATGCTTGCGAAAAGCACGACGTGAAATTAGTTGTTGGACACCAACGGCGGTTCAGTTCACAGAATTGTGAAGCACGACGGCTTATCCAAGAAGGCGCAATCGGTCAACCCCAAGCGATGCTCCGTCGCGATGGACACGGGTTACTGAATCGGGGAACGCATGAAGTTGACGAAATGCGTTTTATCCTCGGAGACCCAGATCCGTTATGGCTCATTGGTCAGGCAGCACGGAAAACCGATCGTTGGGAACGCAGGGTGAGGACCGAGGACCTCTGCATGGCGGAAATCTGTTTTGAAGGCGGTATCCGCGGTATTTACGAAAGCGATCTACCAGAACCGGGACTTCGAGGCGATGCCGTTTATGGTGATGACGGGCAGCTGCGCCGTGGTAGCGATGGCACGATTGAACTCCTGAACAGCAAAGCTGCTGGATGGCAGACGATCCAACCGCGTCAAAGTGAACCGAATCAATTTACCGAAATGTTGGCTTGGATCGAAGGCGATGTCGATGAACACCGCAATGCCGGTAGACATGGACTTTGTACGATAGAGATCCTCATGGCGATTTACGAATCGTTGCGCATTCAGGACGTAGTTACCTTCCCCTTAACAACGCGTCCGAACCCGCTTGACCTCTTGGTTGAAGGAGGAAAGTTACCCGTATTTGTCGAAGGACGTTACGACATCCGTGCCCCGTTCCCGGAACAGAAGTAGCTTAATAGTTGTCGGCTATCGGCTATCGGCGGTCAGTAAAGAATGATTTGTGGCAGTTCGATGATTTGTAAACTGCCATAAATCTGTACCGATTGCTGATTGCTGATTGCTGACAGCCATTGCTTAGCAATCTACATCTTTCCCTTCACTGCCATAAATTTCCATTCGATCTTGGGTCGTAACTTCTCCAGCACTCGCCGGTTTGTAATGGAACTGGAGCGCACGCCGTCGCTCCTCGGACTGATTGACCGGGCTGCCGTGATGCGTCAATCCGTGCCAGAAGAGACAGCCACCCGGTTTAAGCGGCACCATCGTGTCTCGCGCGACCGGCACGTCCGTGTCGCAAATCTGCCAATCGCGGCGTTTGAAATGGATCATCGGTCCCTCAATGTGCGAACCGGGGATAATGTGCATGCATCCGTTTTCAGCAGTTGCTTCATCTAAGGCGATCCATACACCGACAACGGTTGTTCCTTCCTGTAAGTTAAAATACGCGCAATCCTGATGCCACGGTTTCTCTGACCCGTGCCGTGGCGGTTTAACGAGTGCCATATCTTGAAACAACTCCGGCGTATCTTCCATAATCCGTTCAAGCACGCCGAGGAGTCCTGAATGCGCTGCCATCGCGTTCAGGCGCGGTTCATGATCCACAAACCGGAAAATTTTTCTGATGGCATCACGGCGTTCCTCACCATCCCGCTCGTTCTTCTCCTTAACAAGTTTCGGTTCAAATTGGATCGCCCGGAAATCAGGGTCGTTTTCATCCATAAGATAAACCATACCTGCGAGTGCGTCCTCAACTTCGGTAGGACTAAAAGCGTCGTTGATGACGAGATACCCGTATTGATGAAAATATTCGATATCCGCTTCAGTTACGCCGGGGAATCCGCCAGAAATCCCTTCGGCAGCCGTGTCAAAACGGTAGAGGTCTTCGGGATACGGAATTTGGATGATGTCCGTCCGCTCGCTTGTTGCTGGGGTGTTCATAAAATAACTCCTTTGTCAGGAACACGTGTGATCGGTGAAAACGTTCGCAACCGCCAGTAGTGCCTTAAATTTCGCCTCTGCTTTCACGGGTCATTAGCGTCAAGAAATCGTCAACCCGATCAATAGCGGCTTGCGCGCGGTCGCGTGCCGATGCGTCTTTCTCCTCTTCTGCCAACCACTGTTTCCGCTGGGGTAGCCACTCGTTTGTCAGGTGGTCGAGTTGGTTCAAGAAGTGCGGGTCCTCATTCTCACTCACAAAATATTCGATGATACCGAGCAGCCCGTATTTCCGATTGATCTCCATATCCTCTAATTCATCTACCATTTGCAAGAAAAGTCGCTGATTCCTGTCCTGTCGCCCTTGGGCAAGTTCACGAGAGGATTCGGTTAGAAGTTTGTCAACGAATTCCTGCTTGGAGTTAATCCAGCGCGGTAGGTTCCGCACATAATCCTCTAAATCGAAGGTGCCGCGTTGGAGTGCGAAATAGGCGTGAATGTGAATGTTTCGGAAAAAACCGGTATAGCCGACATTCGGATCCATCGTGTCTGCATCATAGAGGATTTGGTTCTCAACCCTGTTGTAGAGCAGTTTAAAGTTCTCCTCTGTGAGGTTCGTAGGCTTTAGATGTGCGAAGACAACAGCTGTCGCAGCTTCTACGAAAGCCGGTTCAAAGTCGTACATCGCCAAGATATTCTCAGTAATAACTGCCCCAGATTCGTGATGGACCGTACCGTGGAGGCTATGCTTGTTGTAAAGTTCCGTAACAATGTTCTGACCGGCAGGCGTAAGCGGCTCGTTTAACCAGAAACCGTCAGGGGTGAAGACGCGTTTTCCTTCATCGTCGGTCTTAAAATCACCGTCGTAGCGTTTAGTGATGTCGTGCAGCGTGCCAGCAACTTCAAGCAGTTTCACATCGCCGCCTTCCCGTCTACCGAGTTCCATACTTGTCGCACGCACACGCATCGTGTGGTTCCATGTATAGTGTCGCCATTGGAAGCCGACCCGGTTGTGTTCCCAAAGCCCAAAGGTTTCGTTGACTAAAGTCTCCAATTCATTCAAAACTTGGCTGTAGTTCATAAGTACTCCTTTTGAGTCGTTGTCAGTTATCAGTTAAGAGGTTTTTTGTGACCAATAATGCTTCGTGGGGTAAACCAAGTGTTCGTGATTTGCTAAAGTTCCTTTTGACTGATTGTCAATAGACGATACCTATTCACCGTAAAAGTGGTAAGGCTTATATTTGACGCTGATGAGTGACAATCCGTGTGCGGGTGCTGACATCCCCGCCGCGGCTCGATCTTTGGCTTCTAAAATCCGGTGGAGTTGCGTGTCGGCATCTTGATATTTCACGCTTTTTGCGCCGCTTGCAAGCAAAAACTTACGATTAATAGTTAAGAGGGTGCCGATGATCGCGCGAACCATACCCCGTAGAAATGAATCCGCTTCGATTTCAAAATAGACGTACGGCTCTTTTTGCCACCAATGTACCTCATAAATTGTACAGACAGGATTTATTCGATCGCTCCCTACCTTTTGGAAGGAAGAAAAATCGTGTTTGCCGACCAGTATTTGGCAAAGCGCGTTTATTCGTGGAACATCAATCTCTGCCGGAAAGAAGTAATTCGTCTGTCGCGAAAGCGCGCTCGGATATCCACGATTCAAAATCGTGTACCGATACCGCCGACTTGTGGCACTGAACCGGGCATGAAACTCAGGAGCCACTTCCGTTACGGAACAGATAACAATATCCCGAGGCAGCGTAGCATTAAGTCCTTTTTGAAAAGCGGTAGGCGGCATCTGTGAGGTCGTGTGGAAATTCGCGACCTGTCCCTCCGCGTGGACACCGCTATCCGTCCTTCCCGCCCCAATGATTTGTATCTCGGTCTTCGTTAACTTTCCTAAAGTTTTTTCAACTGTACTTTGAATTGTTGGCAGGTCCGGTTGGGTCTGCCATCCGTGGTAGTTCGTACCGTCATATTCAAGCACAAGTTTGATGTTTCGCATGATCTCACCCTGCCATCGGGGATCCGAAAGCCCGATACATACAGATTATCACATTCCGTGAGAAGTGTCAAATCAATTGTGGAGAAGCATTCAGCCATCAGCGATCAGCCATCAGTCATTAGTACTCTGCAAGTAGTGGCGTTTCTAACACGCGGATGCTTGTCTGCACCATGATTTTCAAGATTATAGGGTTGACAAGATTCAAGCGTTTATAGAGTTGACTCACCATTTTTACGTGTTGATGGCTGCCAACTATTATCCTAACTGCTGACGGCTGAACGCTAACCAAAGCAATTGACAAATACAAAACTAAGATATATAATGGCTTGGATGCAGAATGAAACGACGGTCTACCACATCGAAAAAGAACAACACGGCACCCGTTTGGATCGGTTCCTGATGCGTGCGACTGAAGATATGTCTCGAACCCATCTGCAGCGACTGATCCGCGACGGCAATGTCACCGTCAACGGCAAGGTCGCGAAACAACCGAGTTATGCCCTTCGTGACGGCGATGCGGTACGCTTAACATTTCCACCACCGCGCCCTTTAGACACCATAGCACCTGAGAACACCGTTCTTGATATTCTTCACGAGGATAGCCACCTAATCGTTCTGAACAAAGCCGCGGGTATGCTCGTTCATCCTGCGAACGACGTGTACACAGGCACACTCGTTAATGCGTTGCTGGCGCACTGCACAGATCTATCGGGCATCGGTGGTGTCGAGAGGCCTGGGATTGTTCACAGACTGGACAAGGATACGTCCGGTATCCTCGTTGTTGCGAAAACAGATGTTGTGCATCGAGAACTCTCCGCGCAATTTGAGAAGCACAGCATTACGCGTCAATACCTTGCTATCGTGTGTGGCATCCCTGCGGAAACCACGGGAACGATTGATGCCCGAATCGCACGGAGTCGGCGCGATCGGCGGCGGATGACAACTGTTGAAAATCACGGACGGCATGCCGTCACACACTATGAGGTCTTAGAAGCGTATCCTAAATTCGCACTTGTCCAACTCACATTGGAAACCGGACGGCTCCATCAGATCCGGGTTCATCTGCAACATATCGGGCATCCTGTGGCGGGTGATGCGATCTACGGCGGCGAACAACGCGCCATAAACGATGCCGATACTGGAGCGTTGAAGCAGGCACTCGCACAACTCAAACGTCAGGCACTGCATGCCCGATTGCTCGGTTTTGTGCATCCAACAACGGGTGAAAACTTAACCTTTTCAGCACCGATGCCGAAGGATATGCAACAGGTTCTGGACGCGTTGCAAACGAATCAAAATTAACGTGAGTTTGATTGAAAGTAAAACCTACAAGAGGGCGTTTATACGAAAGTGCTCTGTTTTCTTTTGACATTCCATAGTGAATGGTATATAATACAAGTATGGAAGACAGTAAAAACGACCAACAGCCTGCATCCGACGCATTTACTTTACCACATCAACAATTCGATATTGTAGCAAAAGATCCATTCTATGTTTTCCCTGAAGATATGCTGCGGTTCCTAATGGACAGGCTTGACTTTGAGTTCATTGAACACGTTGATAGCAATTTAGCCACCGTAGAAGTCCGACACATGGATGTCCTGATAAAGGTGCTACTTGATGGACAAACTGTCTTGGTACATTGCGAAATCCAGACTGATGATAGCCAGTCTCCGAGCATGGTGCGTCGGAATGTTGGGTACCTTGGCAGATGTTATGAAAGATATGGTCTGCCCGTCTATTCTTTTGTACTTTATCTCCGATCAGCAGCTGGACATAGAGATCCAGGTGGATATTTTCAAAATATACCGGGGCACCGCTTTATCGTTGAATATCAGGTAATACGGTTGAATGAGATTGATGGACAATCTATTCTTGAGTCAGAGCAACCAGGGCTAATGCCATTTACACCCTTGATGAGATCACCCGCGGGTATGACAGCGGTTGAGTGGACAACACACTGCGCGTCGGTAATGCAGGCGTTGCCTCTGGATACAGCGACGCGGAATAATTTAATGGTAGAATTATGGGTCATGAGCGGTTTGGCACATGAACGACAAGACCTTTTAACACTAATTCCGGAGGATATCGTGAAAGAATCATCAGTTTACCAAATGATTATTGAACGCGGTGTTGAACGCGGTGTTGAACGCGGTATTCAAGAAGGGAAGCAGCTGGGCGCGAAAGAATTCGCTATTGAGCGTATTCTTAAATTACTTAATCGCCGCTTTAATGTAAGCATAGCACCTGCCTTGACTCCCTCGTTGGAAGCAATTGATGATCTGCAACATCTGAGTCAGTTAATGGATGAGGCGGCAGAGGCAGAGCATCTGGAGAATTTTATTCAGACGCTGCAGACGTTCCACAATGGAATGTAATCTATAAGATATTGAGAAAGTTCAGAATAGGAGATTAAGGAACTCTGTCTATGGAATATGTTAATTTTGGAAAAGCAGGGGTTAAAGTGAGTCCATTGGCGTTAGGCTTGGGACTCAGAGGACAAGGCGATGCTGGTGATGCCCAAAGACTCATCGAACACGCCATTGATGCCGGTATCAACTTCATTGATTGCGCTAATATCTATGGGCTGATGGACGACCGCGCCAATATCGGTCGCTCTGAAGAGGTTCTCGGTAAAGCGATTCAGGGCAAACGCGATGACGTTGTGATTACCTCGAAGGTTTTCAGTCAGATCGGTACAGGTCCGAACGATGCAGGGTTGTCCCGATACCATATTATGCGGGAGATTGAGCGTTCCTTGAAACGACTTAATACCGACCATATTGATATTTACCTCATTCATGCGTACGATGAAGGCACCCCACAAGAAGAGACGGTTCGCGCAATGGACGATCTCGTCCGTTCAGGGAAAGTTCGCTATATCGGATGCTGTAATCATCAGGCGTGGCAGGCGTGCAAGGCACTCTGGATTGCTGACAGAATTAACGCGATGCCTTATATGTGTATTCAGAACATGTATAACCTGCTAAACCGAGATATGGAAACCGAATGGTTCGGCTTGGCGCGTGAGGAAGGATTAGGCGTTATGGCTTATAGTCCGTTGGCAGTGGGTCTGTTGAGTGGTGTCTACTCGCCAGATGAACCGCCACCGGCTGGCACTTTGTGGGGTACACGTCTCCGCGAGGAATTTTCGCAACGAATGGCTGGCGCAACCGGTCAAGTCATTACAACGCTCAAGCGGCTTGCAGCGGAGTTAGGCAAAACACCTGCGCAACTCGCTGTCGCGTGGGTGCTATCGCATCCAGAAGTTACTGTCGCCATCAGTGGCAGCGACACGATTGAACAGCTCGATGATACACTCGGCGGTGTCGGTTGGGAGCTTGATGCAGCGGTGCGGGATGAACTGGATGAGGTTTCGCGTTCATTTGTGCGTCTGATCGCACCACCAGCCTAACCTTCAACCTTGAACCTATGCTTGTAGGTGCGGTTTCCTAACCGCACCATAGCAATTGATTGCTTAAGAGAATACATAGGGCAGGATATAGGTGAGAAAAGCCGTCAGTTCACTTGAATCAGGTAATTTAAACTATTTTGGAGAGTCTGTTGGTGGAGTAGGAGAAGGTTCTTCAGGTGCTGTTTCTTCCGCTTCTGCTTCGGGTTTAGTCGCCTCTTGGAAGGCAGACCAAAAGACAGACCATAGTTGTCGTTCTTGTGCTTTACCTTCAGCAATGCCTTCCTCTTTTATTTTTACGTCGCGCTTTTCCCGTCTGTTTTTATAGATTTCAGAAAATACCATAATAAGGTCAACCTCCGCAGCATGAATTGCAGCTAAAAGTGCAGCAATTGGGATAAATGCTGAAACGTCTTTCATTAAAATTTGAATTGATAGATATCCTTTCCATCCGTTCTCTATTTCGTGATCCAGAGCGATACTACTGTAGCAAATGACATAGACGAAAGTTACGACAATGGTGAAGATTGCTTTTACTAAGTTTATTTGCCAGTAATCTCTCAGGAGATGCCAAAATCCTGCCAGTTTTTTCAATTTATTCTACGCTCCGCATATTCCTTTTTTAAAAAATACCATATTAAGTGTGTTAAGTCAAAGAAAAAGGAATGCCTAAAATAATCTAATATGGTATCATATTTTTATAAACTTACAAGGACGAATTATTTTGTATACACTCTCGTATGATTACAAAAAATGCTATTAGCGTTTACTATGCTGACAGAACTTTGGAGTTAAATTATGAATGTCTATTGGATAAGATGTCAGAACAACAATTGGTGTCCACTCAGTACCCTGAATTTAAATCAGAACCATTTTGATAATCTGAGAGGGGTCTACATCATTTGGTATTGGGATGATCAGGGTAATCCCAGGACAGTCAAAGTTGGGCAAGGATTTATTAGAGATAGACTTGCAGCACATCGACATGATTCTAAAATTCAAGCGAACCCATTCCGGACGTTATACGTTACGTGGGCTAATTTACCACCACACTTACTTGATGGCGTGGAAAGATATCTCGGGACCACACTTACCCCTGTAGCCAGCTATGTGTTTCCAACGGCTGCACCTATTACCGTGAATCTTCCTTGGTAAGCCTTTTAGGGCAATTAATTGTTACTCACCGTGTGTTTTTGATTAGGTTGAAAACTACAAACTAAAGAGATATAATTCACCATAAATTCCTATATTGAACTTACGTTAAAAAACAAAAAAGGCGGATCCGAAGATCCGCCTCTCCATTTTCTGTCTCTACGATTCAGACACCGTTTGATAGCGTTCCCACTTGTCGCCTGCAGCGGCGGCTTGCCGTTCCAATTCGCTTCGCCACCCGACGACTTCGCCTGCTTTGATACGTTCGATGTCAAAGCCTGCATAGCGATCTTCAAGCCTATCGCCGAGTTTATGGTTTGCTGCCCAGCGATCCCAGGCGGTCTTCATCCATTCATGTGGGAGTGCCTCACGGACGGCGGGATCCAGCTGCCATGCGAATCGCGCATCGATGACCTTTGGTTCTTCTTCGGAGGGACCGCCCCACTTCGACCAACCGATGGATAGCGTATTGCGTTCACGCTCAGGCACAGTATGTCCGGTATGGATGGTTGCGCCGTTGCGGATGAGTGCTTGTCCTGCTTTCAGCCGAATCGCGACCTGTCCGGGGAGTGGATCCTCGCCGTTCCAACTTGGTGTGTACGGGACACCCTGATCCTTCATGGATTTCGGGAGCAGCACGTCATGCTCAAGCGGCGTGCGCCATCGGCTGTGGCTTCCGACAACGAGTTCATGACATTCATCGTCTGCGAGTGCCAAAAACATACCGACACCTTTCCGTTCAGTAATGCGTTTCTCGTTCTCTTCCTGAATTTCTTTCCAGCGGATTCGCTCAACCTCTTCGGAATAAGCCTCAGTGCCGTCTCCGCGGTTGTCATCTTGTGAGAAGTAACTTTCTCCAGTGCCCCACCATGTCACATCTCGGTGCCATCCGAGTCTATTCTCTTTTTTACGGGGGTTGCACCAGAGGAGTATATTCGTCATCACAAGTTCCTCAGGTTCAACGTCACACCATGCCTTAATGAAACCCGTGAAATCTGGGGATCCGTAAAATTTAGCGAAATCGGGTTCTTCAAAAGCCGGATGGATGATGCCGCGGATTGCCCAAGGCTCGTTTTCACCCGCGCGGTGAACATAACCTTTTGAACAGTCGATAACATCGTAGCCTTTCTCCGGTGCGCACGCTTGTGTGACGCGGCGACCTGCTTCTCGGAGCATCGGAATCCACGGATTGTCAACAAAATCGTTGATAATCACGAAACCGTGTTCCCTTAAATGTTCCAGTCTCTCCGGTGTAGCACCGGGTGCGGAGAGTTCCGGTTTGAAATCAGCAAATGCTGGTGCGCGATAGACTTCTTTCTCAGGTGATTGATCGTTGCTCATTGTTGTGCCTCCTTATGAAGAAACTTCTTGAACACTCATCAAAACTTGGAATTATACTATCACATACTTTGGTTTTCAGTTTTCGGTTTTCGGTTATCAGTTAAAGAGGTCTGTAAAGTGTTCTAAATGTAAGAAAGTTTGATAGTGTTCTAAAGTTGAAAGTGCCTAAAGTTATGAAACACCAAAAGCCTTTTTTCAACTTTAGTTCATTTTACTAATAGAAGAAACACCCAAGCAAAAATACTTTAGTACACTTTACGGACTTTACCCGTTTTATCACACTTCACAACTTTCTTACTGATGGCTGATGGCTGACAGTCTCCGACGGCTATACTCTAATGCATCTCAATTGAAAGAACGTAACTCAGAATCGTCACCAAAATCCATGTAGCGACCAACACGACCCCAAACGGACGTTTCAACTGGTCACCCGATACACGGATCCCGAACCGGAAAACGATTAAAATAAACACCATCGCAGGGAACAAAAACTGGAAGAACTGACCGTCTGCCTGCAAACCGCCTTGCGTCGCAGCGGCTGAAACACCAGCAACAAAAAGCACATTCAGAATATCCGCACCAATGATGTTCCCGACTGCCAACTCACCGTGTCCGCGTCTCACTGCCGTTATCGCTGTTACCAGTTCCGGGAGCGACGTGCCAAACGCAACAAGTGTCGCTGAAATAATATGTTTCGGCACCCCGATCCGTTCTGCCATCACACTCACGGCTGGAATTAATATTTGTGCCGAGACAACAATAATAGCAATCGCAAGGATAAGTTTAACCAGTATCCCAAGGGCATTTCCTTCCTCACCGTGTGTCTCTTCAGTACTCTCAGTATCTGACGGTATTGAACCCGCCCATCGGATGGATTGCCAAATATACAGTCCCAGAAGGACGACGAAAACGACACCAACAAGTTGTGGTAAAACGCCGCCGTCACTAAAAACTTTCGCTGGAGAAGACCACGGAAAACACGCCGCAACCATAAGGATACCAGCACCGACCTGCACGTTTGACAACCGTGAAGCCAACTGGCGGTTAATCGGTAGTGGTGCTATTAGAGATGCCAATCCGATGATCAGTCCTGTATCACAAATAATTGAACCGACGGCGTTGCCAAGCGCGAGTCCCGGTTTCCCTTGGAGTGCTGATAAAACAGAGACCGCCGCTTCTGGTGTTGTAGTGCCGATGCTCACAATCGTTGCACCGATGACTGCTTTCCCTAAACCCCACCGTGTTGAAAGTGCAACGGCTTCATCAACAAGCCAGTCCGCGCCTTTACCGAGTGTGTAAAGCGTCACCACAATTATCAGAAAAAGGACTAAGCTGGGTAATCCAATAAAAAGATGTTCAATCCATTGTTCCATTAACTTTACCTTTCGCGGAGATATAAGATGTTAGTTTAGTTTCCTAAGAATAGATTAACATATACACTGAGCAAAGTCAAATGATTCTATCGTAAGCAAGATCTCCGAATCCCGACGTGTATGAGGGATCACGCCTCACAGTAAGAACAGGTATCGGCAAGTTTTAAAGTCCGTAAAGTGTACTAAAATCTGTAAAATGCTCAACAACTTTAGATACACTTCGCAACTTAACCAGTAACCTCAACCACCACAAGAACCCTCTTAACTGAAAACTGAAAACTGGAAACTGAGTTCAGCAACTTTAGCACACTTCCCAGCTTCCTAACGGCTATCAATAATAAAATGTATACGTAGGTCTGTCAAGGATAATGCTTAAAATGTTCCAGATACTCCCCATAGCAAAGTCCCCGAGTGCCAATCCCAGAAAAAGCGGAACCGTTTTTCTATAAAGACCGAGTCCACCATATTTCAGCACACTCCATTTAGCGAGTGCGCTGATAATAAATGCCGCCCAAAAGAGGTGCAGATGGAACGACACGCCATAACCGAGTGGATGGATCGGCCACCAGAACAGTCTGCTGCGAACCGCGGACAGCAGGATCGTAACGGCGAAACCGATCGTTATCGCAACGATATGACCGCCGTCCGCATCTCGCGGCGAAGTCAGCCACCCCTCAAGGAAACGGTACGCACGTCCACCGAAACTATTAATCTGACCACCGACCTTACCCGAATTAACGCCGAGCTCAAAGAACGTATCCACCAGCATGAAGATACACAACGGCATCGCGATGACGATCAGTACCAGCATCAGGCGTGATAGACCTTTTACGTCAAGGTTACCGCGTTCAGCGAGCTTAAACGCCTCAAGTTGATGCGGCATCGGGTGACTCCGATTGTCTCTATTGAACCAGAAAAACAGCGCGAACCATGTCAGATTTCGGGCACCGATTCGCCGTGTCCCGAGCATACTCACAAGACTGTGATGCGGACCAATAAAGGTTGTTGAATGGATAGGGAAACCGATTTGCGCCCGGATACGCGTCAACGGAATCGCTATCGTCGCAAAGTGTGCAACAAAGAATAGCACAGCGATCCACATCGCCATTCCGCCACGCATCGCGAACCCGATGATGAATATCCCACCGAAAATGATCCCCAAAAACGCCGTCCGATAACGCATCGGTTCTTCCGCATCTACAATCTGCCTTTGTATGAACGCTGCGCGGAATGCGCGCCAAATCTGTCGGCGTGTACCCCACACAGCAATCGCACAGATACCGATATACGCCCCGATGTTCTGCTCGTATGGATAAGGGAAGCCGGGGACGTTTTCCAATCCTGTCAGGATAGCGATGAAGTATTGCACCTTATAAAGAAAGAAAAAGAGCAGACACGACGTGAGCAGCTCAAGCGGCATCAGGAAACCGAGTCCAACAGCGAACGGATAGATGATGATCGCATTCCCGCCACGGAGCAGCGCCGTCCACGGCCTTTCGGTGAATAACGGACCCAGCGGGATGTGTTTGTTCGGAAAAGCCGGTATCGACGGAAAAAAGATGTTAATCCCGTTGACAAGGCTAATGATCGCCGCAATACTGAACCCCCACCACATCGCTCGACTCCGTAAGAATCGACGTGTGTTGTAGGCGAGTTGGTATGGCAGCTCGACAATCGGATACACAAGCCGCTCCTGTTCTGTCCACTGCTTACGGATGATAACATTAATACACTGCATCACGAAGATGAGCGCGAAAGTGAAGGCGCACCACCAAAACGTCGGAATCATCCATTTCGTCAGATAATGGACTTCAAAAAACGGTTCATCACCCAAATAGAAGGCGCGGAGCACGCTCGGATCGTTGATCGTCAACCAGTCCGGCAGATAACTCCAGAACAACTCGCGCCACTCATTTTCAGGTGTACTGAAATAGAAAGCGTGAACGATAATTGAGACAAGCGGCAGGAACATATCGTAGGACATGAAAAGCAGTGTGATTGACATCAGGATATAGAGACTGATGAGTTCACCGCCTGTCAGCGCATATTTCGCGGCGTATTTTTTTAGCACGGTGTTCAACACGGCAATGACCAACAGTGTGAAGACAACGCTATAGAAGGGTGCCATCAA
>JAAXHI010000248.1 GCA_012270875.1 Candidatus Poribacteria bacterium
ATAAGCGAACGGTCTTTCGTGATAGAATGGAATCCAAGCGTGGAACCCGCCGAGCCTTCACACCGAGCATTAGTATTAATAAATAGTATAAGTTAGCAAGTAGAACAGATATACTGGTACATACAAAGAAAAAAACTAACGAGCCCTTTTCGGCTCGATCACAAGATAAACAAATCTCCATTGGTCTTTTAACTAAGACTAACTAACGTAAGCGAACCCAAAGGGAACGAGCAGAAAAAATGAGAGAAAAAATTAATTCTTACAATGCTGACTCTGATAGAAAGAAATAGGTTGCGAATTATGGCCTATACAGCTGCCCATTTATATACAATTTATCATAAACTAAAGTTGCAGTGTGTCCCTCCTTCTTGGAGTCTTTTAAGGTTGGTACGAGAAGCTTTCTTTTGCCCACGATCTCTTTCGGAAAGCCACGCGTGACCGAAAATTTGGTATCACGAAGATTCTTTGTCTTTGTTATACGTGAATTTCGCGATGAGCGGTCTCGGTTTGGATTCAGTAGAGCTGGACTTTCCAATCGGGTGGACGTGTTCAAAAGAAATATCATCTACGTCTTCTAAAGAAATTTAAGTTGTTGCGGCGATTGTTGCTTTCCAGCTTAATTGCTCTTTCCTTTTCATATGCTGCTTGTTTAGTTAACGACTTCACACCTTTCTTAAGCTCGTCGATCGCTTCATCTTGTACGGCCATCTTCTCCCTTAGCTCTCTAGTTGAAGTATGAGCGAATTCTAAACTGGCTTCCAATCGCTTGTTCTTTTCCTCAAGGCTTGTTTGCTTTTGCGTTAGTTCTTTGATGTCTTCAATGCAGCTAAACACGCTGCATGCCAAAGGCGTCCAAATGTGCCGCGCGATTGACCAAAGATGACTCTAGCAACCCTTGAACAGAAATGGCAGGAAGGCCTTGCATAGAAACGGAAGGAGCGCCAACTGCGGCAGATAACGACTGCTGTACGATGACCGAAATCGGTGTCTCAATGGGCTGAATAACCGAAGCTAAATATTCTGGCGAAATCGATCGAAGCAGAAGCCGAAGTGCCAGGCACTAGAACAGGTGCTGAAGCAACCGTAGGCAAGGACGTGACGGCAGAAGTCGAACACGAAGAAGATGTAACGGGCAATGAGCTTTCGAAACTATTTCACTTACGACGAGGCGATATGGCAAATGATGAAGGCAAACAGAC
>JAAXHI010000598.1 GCA_012270875.1 Candidatus Poribacteria bacterium
AAACGTCCCATCGCTTTCAACGGGATCGGGTCGGCTAATCCTATGTCGGCAGATGCAGGCACCTCAAAATTATAGCCGTGGTCTGCTTCATAAGTATTTCCTTCTTCTGATTTTTGCATATTCTCCTCACAGGTGATCCAGGTGTTCCAAGGCGTGAGACCACCGGCACAATTCCGGATCGTCCCTATCAGGCTCAAGAAGTGTTTCTCCAGTGTCTGTGTACGCGTGTCATAGACCAAGGTCGTCGTGCCGCCGAGGCAGGGGAGTTCACCTGATCCAGCATCATAGAATTTGTCAGTAGCAGCACTTTCAATCTTTTCGTTATTCCACCCAAAGGGTCCGACGGTTTTTGCAGTGGCGGTCAATTCGTGATTTCGGACGAGGAGCGTTTTGCCGTTAGGCCCCGGAAATGCCGCCATGCCGTCGTGTCCACCCGGTACCCAGAGTCCGTCGTCCATCAGTTCGCCTGTTCGCGAGAAAGCGTGCGCGGTGAATCCTTCTGGTAGGTCAAGCAGTCGATTTGCAGTCGGCACAAACTGGAAGGGTGGTGGAGGTCTAAAACCCGGTACTTTTTGAATCAGGGTCCGGCTACACCCTAAAAATCCGAGGCTGACTGCTGCGGATGCCGTCGCAAGCGCGCCGGAGCGTAGAAACTGTCGTCGTGATAATTTGTTTTTCATAAAATCCCCCATCAAACGAACATTAAAGAGGTCATCAGGATCCTGTATTGTACAATGTGACGTATTTTTTACATTTAAAGTATAGCCTTAATATCTTACAATACTTTTGATTTTTTTTCAAAAGTTTGTTACAAACCAAGGACTAATTATAGGTTCTACTATAAATGAGGGTGGTTCATTATTCCAAACGTTAGGGTATGCGACCACCGTAGGGGCGAGGTTGCCTCGCCCTCTATCAGATCTGCTATGCGCGCATCAGACGGGTTGGGAGACCCAACCCCTACGAGAGATATTTATGCACCACCCTCACTATAAATGCCCCTGGACTGACAACAGGGTCACTCAATTGTATTTCTCGCAGGCATTAAAACTTAATATATGTTATTATTTTTAACAATTCGCTGAATTTTTCGCAGCATTTCGCTATATTTCGCAGCATTTCGCACCAGATCCTGAAAAAAGATGTCCAATCCAATAATTTCTTAAAATTGAATGGGCATGAACTGACAGAAGGTAATCTTGACAATCGGGCAGGTTTGTGTTAAAATTTATACATATAAAACCGATATACAGGGATGTAAAAGGAGACGAACGTGACATGGAGAACCATCCTTATGCCCCGGCGGAGATAGAACCCTATTGGCAAGCCGAGTGGCAAGAAAAAGAAGCATTCAAAACCCCAAACGCTATCGAAATACTAAAGACTAAGCCGAAATTCTACGTGCTTGGCATGTTTCCGTATACCTCAGGTGCCGGACTTCACATGGGGCACGCCAAGAACTATGTACCCACCGATGTACTCGCTAATTTCCGACGTATGCAAGGCTATCACGTGATGCACCCGATGGGCTGGGATGCCTTCGGACTCCCAACAGAGCGGTACGCGGTGCGTGAAAACGAACATCCAGTGCATGTTACAAAACGGAATACAGAAACTTTTCAGGAGCAGATCCAACGCATCGGTCTTTCGTACGACTGGTCTCGTAAAATTGACACCTCCCTACCCGAATACTACAAATGGACACAATGGATCTTCCTCCGCCTCTACGAAAAAGGCTTAGCATATCTCGCCGATGTCCCGGTCAACTGGTGTCCAGCGTTAGGCACTGTCCTCTCAAACGAAGAGGTCAAAGACGGTAAATATGTTGAAACCGAAGATCCCGTTGAACGCCGTCTCATGCACCAGTGGATGCTCAAAATTACCGCTTACGCAGAACGGTTGTTGGAAGATTTGGAGCTATTGGATTGGCCCGAGGGGCTCAAAGAGATGCAACGGCACTGGATCGGTAAATCGGAAGGTGCGGACATTACTTTTAACATCAAAGATAGCGATAAAACGTTCACTGTTTTCACAACGCGCCCAGATACGCTCTTCGGTGCGACCTATTGTGTGTTGGCACCTGAACATCGGCTCGTCTCCGAGATAACACACCCTGATGCCGCAGCTGCCGTTGATGCTTATGTCAAGGAAGCCGTCAACAAATCCGATCTCCAACGCACAGACCTCGCCACAGAGAAGACGGGTGTCTTCACGGGTGCTTATGCCATTAACCCGTGCAACGACACACCTATCCCGATCTGGGTTGCGGACTATGTTCTGATGACGTACGGCACGGGAGCAATCATGGCAGTGCCGGGGCATGACGAACGCGATCACGAATTCGCTACAGCCTTCGGTATCCGGATCGTTGAGGTCATCAAAGGCGGCGAAAAACCGATTGAAGAAGCACCATTTGAAGGCGACGGTGTCTGCATCAATTCGGGTTTCCTCAACGGTTTGCAGGTTGCTGAGGCGAAAGAGAAGATGATCGCTTGGCTTGAAAGTGAGGAAAAAGGGGCGCGTCAGGTGCAATACCGTTTACGGGACTGGCTTTTCTCACGGCAACGGTATTGGGGTGAACCTTTCCCGTTGGCACACCTTGAGGATGGAACTATTGTTCAACTGCCAGACGAGGCACTGCCCGTCGAACTGCCACCGATTGATGCCTACAAGCCGACAACAGATGGCAAACCGCCACTCGCCCGCGCCGATGAAGCGTGGTTGAAGGTAACACTCCCTGACGGCAGAATCGCGACGCGGGAGACGAATATCATGCCACAATGGGCAGGCTCTTGTTGGTATTATCTCCGTTTCCTTGATGCACACAATACTGAGGCTCCTTTTGATACCGCGCTCGAACAGTACTGGATGCCGGTAGACCTTTACATGGGGGGTGCCGAGCACGCTGTCTTGCATCTGCTCTATGCCCGTTTTTGGCATAAGGTACTCTATGATTCTGGTTTGGTTTCGACGAAGGAACCCTTCCAAGGCTTGGTGAATCAGGGAACAATCCTCGCAGAATCGTATCAAGACGACGCTGGCAAATACTACTATCCGCACGAAGTTGAGCAGGACGATGGGAAAGCCGTTGCCAAAGCCTCTGGGGTACGGCTTCAAACGCAGATGGAGAAGATGTCTAAATCGCGTTTTAACGTCATCAATCCGAGTGACGTTATCGACAATTACGGCGCCGATGCACTCCGTCTCTACCTGTTGTTTATCGGTCCAGTCACAGCGAGTACACCGTGGCAAGATGCGGGTGTAGAGGGTGTCTATCGGTTCTTGCAACGTATTTGGCGGCTTGTGATTGATGAAGACAGCGGCGAACTCAGCGAGAAGTTGACCGATGCTGCTGGCACAACGGAGTCTGAACTCTGGCGCGAACTCCATAAGACCATCAAGCAAGTAACGGAGGACACCGAATCCATTGATAAGATGAACACGGCGATTAGCCAGATGATGATCTTCGTTAACACCGCTACGCAGACGAAAACGCTACCGAAGGAGAGCTTGAAAATCTTCCTGCATCTGCTTTCACCTTATGCCCCGCACATCGCGCAGGAATTATGGCATCGTCTCGGCGAGACGGGTTTCATCGCACACGATCAGTGGCCCACACACGACGAATCTGTACTTGAGAGTGCTACCGTAACCATCATCGCGCAAGTCAATGGGAAACTTCGCAATAGACTCCAACTGCCTGCTGATGCAACTGATAAAGAGATTGAAGAAGCCGCACTTGCAGATGAACGGGTTCAGCGATTTATTGAGGGGAAACCGATTCGGAAGGTGATTGTCGTCCGGAATCGACTCATCAATATCGTTGTTTAATGGTTATCGGTTATCAGTTAAAGAGCGGTGTGATTTAATCAAAACATCTTTTACCGAAGACCTTGACCGAGAACGCGATTTCCGATATTTAAAAATGTGCGCGCGTTCTTGGTCAAAACCGAAAGCCGATAACTATTCTCCTGATAACTGCGTACTATTAAAAAGGTGGATGTATGCGTATCATACGGATGATGAGTGTGTTTATATTAGCTGCCACGGTGAGTGGAGTTGTGTTTGCAGAGGGGAGTGCGGGTAAATGGGTCTTTACCATCCGTGAACCGTTTCCGAATGAAGACGGTTTCCGAATTACAACGCGGACGCTGGAGAGGGGTCGAGATACGAAAAAGTGGTGGGACTTCTATCAGTATAACATCTGTACGATGAATCCTGATGGCACAGACCTCCGCCGACTCACGGATGATGCGGTTTCACGTAATCCACGATGGTCACCGGATGGGAAACGGATTGCTTACATATCCGGGTTAGACAACGCAAAATCGTTATACGTGATGTGGGCAGATGGTACCGAGAATAAGCGACTGATTAAGAAACAGTACGCTATCCATGATTTCTGGTGGTCTCCGTTAAGTCACGCGCTTCTGGTTGTCGTCGAGATCGACCGTCCGAAAGATCGACTGGAAAACTGGGAAGTAACGGTCGATGGAAAAATAAAGCGGTGGCGAAGCCAGCAGTGGGCAAAAGGATGGCTATATTGGGACGCGAAAGGCGAAAAAGTTAAAGAACCGAAAAGAAGAGTGCTTGAAGTATTGCCGAAAGGGACAAACTGGCCCGAGTGGTCGCCAGACGGCAAATGGATCGCGTTTAATACCGACGGACACCTCGCGCTTGCTGAGCCAGAGGTTGTCAGTATGAGTCGGAAATGGTTTCTGCAACGCGATGAGCCACCGTGCGACCGCATTGAAGAGTGGTCACCAGATGGCAAACAACTTCTGTTTTATGTGTCAGGTGATATCTGCATTGCCACTGTAGAGCAGGGACGCTTTAAAAAGTATCAGAATCTCAGTCTTTACTCAGGACGGGACGCGACATGGAGTCCGGACGGAAAACAGGTTGCGTTCATCGGTGCTAATTTGGAGGGACGGCGTACCAGCGAAGTTTTCACATTAGATGTTGAAACCGGCAAAATGCAGCAGATTACCTCAACAACTTACGATTACTTTGATTTACATTGGCGATAATTATTCTATGACAGATTCCATGCTTATTAATAATGAAAATAGTGTTAACGGAAACGTTTCGATTATTCCACTCGGAGGCTTAGGTGAATTCGGGCTTAACATGATGGTGTACGAAACCCAGGATGACCTGATCGTCATCGATACCGGTTTCATGCTCCCAAATGCAGATATGCCCGGCGTTGATCTGATATTCCCAGATATCCACTACCTAATTGAACGGAAAGAGAAGATCCGCGGAATCCTCCTAACCCACGGACACGAAGACCATATCGGTGCTTTAGCCTATGTCTTACGACAGTTAGATGTGCCGGTCTACGGTACACAGTTGACGCTTGCGATTGCAAGCGGACGCTTGCGTGAATACGGCGTACTCGGCAAGGCGCAACTCAACACGATTGCTCCGGGTGATACAGTCGAATTGGGCGATTTTTCCGCTGAATTCATTCACGTTACACATAGCATCCCCGATTCCGTAGCAATCGCGCTCCGCACGCCGATCGGCATTATCGTCCATACCGGCGATTTCAAGTTTGACATGACACCCGTTGATGGCAAGCTGAGTGACATTCAAAGGCTGGCGCGTTTAGGTTCGGAAGGTGTGCTAATGCTCGTCTCCGATAGCACAAACGCTGAACGTCCCGGGCAGACTCCCTCCGAAAAGAGTATCTATGATAAGATAGACCACATTTTTCAGAGGACTGAACAGAAACTGTTTCTTTGCACTTTTTCTTCAAGTCTCCATCGTATCCAGCAGTTCATCGATCTGGCAAATCTACATCGGCGGCTTATTGCTGTCAGTGGACGCTCGCTTCTGAACAATGTCCGCACCGCTTCCGAACTCGGTTACCTTCACGTGAACTCGGACTATCTCATTGATGCCCGCGACGCATCTATGTTCAAACCGCACGAGGTTATGGTTTTAAGTACCGGCAGCCAAGGCGAGCCGCGCTCGGCAATGGCACTGATGGCACTCGATAACCACCCGTTTTTAAAGGTAGAACAGGGTGATACCGTTGTCATCTCTGCCCGAATTATTCCGGGTAACGAAAAGGCTATCGGGAATGTCGTGAACCATTTACTCAGACGCGGTGCGAAGATATACCACGAACGCAATGCGGATGTCCACGTTTCGGGACACGGGTCGAGTGAAGATCTCAAATTGATGCTGAACCTCTTGCAGCCGAAGTTTTTTATGCCGATGCACGGTGAATACCAAAATCTCGTGCGACACGCTGAACTCGCTGAATCTGTCGGCATCCCAAGTGAGAACATCACAGTCGCAGAAGATGGAGAACTGATTCATCTGACCCCTGAGACGTGTGAAGTTTTTGGGCGCGAGGGACGTTCTGGACGTGTGCTTGTTGACGGCAAACCAGAAATTGAGCTTGAGGATATCGTTCTCCGCGATCGCATCCAGCTTTCGGAGGACGGTATTGTCATCCCTGTTATTGTCCTACACAGCGATACAGGTGATGGCAGTCAGCAAGATAGCAATCAGCCATCAGCGATCAGCCATCAGCAAGAGAGGGAAATTCCAGCAGAAAATCTCTTGTCTGAAAGCCGACAGCCGACGACTGATAACCATTCCAAAACAGGGCTGAACGCCGGAGAGATAGAGATTATCTCGCGCGGGTTTGTTTATATGGATCAGTCGGAAGAACTCATAGAAGCAGCGAAAGAGATTACCCGGAGCGTCATCGAAAATCTGAGCGATGAACAGAAGCACGAAACGGAGGTCGTCCAAGACGAAGTCCGAGGCGCGCTCCGCCGGTTTTTCTCGAAGCAGATGCAACGCACACCGATCATCTTCCCTGTCGTCATGCGGATTTGATAATGGCTATCGGCTGTCAGCCTCCATCGTCAACAACAAGTTTGCGTTCTCGTGAGGACTTAGACCTTCGATGACGGTAACTGATAGCCGACTGCTGACCGCTGACGGCTACAAAAAAGAAAGGTACAAATTAATGAAATCATTCATATCTATCATTGCAATTGCGATCTTGATAATAGGCTTTTCTGCTTGTGAGCGCGTGTCACAAATCACGCAGCCTTCCATGCCTGAAATGGAAGATAAAAGTGGCGAGATTTCCATCGGAGTTGTTTTACCTCTGACAGGACAATTGGCTTCTACAGGGCAACGCATGAAGCAAGGTCTTGAACTCGCGCTTAATGAAATTAACAACGCACAACTCGGCAATACAAGACTTAAGTTCATCGTTGAAGATAGTATGAGTACGCCAGAGGGTGCAGTTGCTGCTTTCAACAAATTGATTCATGAGGATGGCGTGTCTGTTATTCTCGGTCCCGCAACTTCAGATGAGACGCAGGCAGCGTTTCCAGTCGCGCAAGAAAATCAGGTCGTGGCAATTAGCCCGACATCGGGTGCCCGGGATCTTAGTGCAATCGGTGATTTCGTCTTTCGTGTCCCGCTTGCGACAAATATCGTGGCACTTAAAGGTGTCGAGGCAACGCATACGAAACTCGGCTATCAACGCGTCGCTACGATGTATAACGAGACCGATCTCTTCTCCACGGATCGGGACACGGCATTGCAGGAAGCCTTCACTGCGATTGATGTTAAGGTCCTAACGACGGAAACCTTTCTGAGCGATGACACCAATTTCTCGGCGCAATTAACTCGGATAAGGGCATTGAATCCGGACGCTATTTTTGTCTCCGCATTGCCTCCAGAAAAATCGGGGATATTGATTCAAGCACACGAACTCGGTATAACCGCCCCTATTATTATGAGTTCATTAACCAGTGTTGATGTGCAAGTCGCAGGTGCCGCTGCTGAGGGGGCAATCACCTTTATCGGTTGGCTTAGCACCGATGACACACCCGGAAATCAAGCATTTGTTCAGAATTACAATATGACCTACGGTATGACACCAGATGTCTTTGCCACAGCATCTTATACCGCCGTCTATATTTTAGCAGAGGCGATTAAGAATGCCGAAGCAACCGATGCAATCTCAATCCGAGACGCGCTGGCGAATATTAGTGATCTTGACACAGTTTTTGGCAAATTCGCTTTCAATACCGATGGGGACGCTATTTATGAACAGAAGGCACTGATCGTAAAAGACGGCATGTTGCAACCTTTTGAGTAATCTTACCGGACTGGAGACTCTTTATATTGGTTGAGTTCCCAAAAGGCATTGTGTATATTTTTTTTATTGTTCATAAGGACAAGTAGGCAGAGGTAAAAGGAAAACATGAAAAAAACAATGTATGAAAAAATATGGGAGGCGCATCTTGTACGCGCCTCCACGGATGAGGTGCCGATTCTCTATATTGACACGCACCTCGTTCACGAAGTTACATCCCCACAGGCATTTGAAGGGTTGCGACTCAACAACCGAAAGGTACGCCGTCCGGATCTGACGTTCGCGACGATGGATCACAATGTACCGACAACCGATAGATCGCTGCCCATTACCGACCTGATCGCAGCGAAACAGATGGAGACACTCGCAGAAAACTGCGCTGAGTTCGACATCCCGCTCTACGACATTGATAGTCCTGAGCAGGGCATCGTACACGTCATCGGACCGGAACTCGGTATCACGCAGCCCGGCACAACTATTGTCTGCGGTGACAGCCATACCTCAACGCATGGTGCGTTGGGCGCGCTCGCTTTCGGTATCGGGACGAGCGAGATTGAACACGTCCTCGCGACGCAGTGCCTCTTGCAACAAAAATCGGAAACCTTTGAGATTCGGATTGATGGTAGGCTCCTTTACGGTGTAACTGCGAAAGATATTATCCTCTCTATTATCGGACATATTGGTATTGACGGCGGCAACGGTGCCGTGGTTGAATACACAGGATCTGCTATCCGCGCCCTCAGCATTGAGGAACGGATGACGGTCTGCAATATGTCCATTGAGGCAGGCGCACGCGCCGGTATGATCGCACCTGACGACGCGACTTATGAATATATCGCTGGTAGGCGTTTTGCACCGAAAGGTGAAGGATTTGATGCGGCGGTTGAACGTTGGAAGCAACTCCCGACTGACGAAGGCGCGACTTATGACCGAACGCTACAACTCGACGCAGCAGACATCGCACCACAGGTAACATGGGGCACAAATCCCGGTATGGTAACCGATGTGACAGGTCGTGTGCCAGATCCAGCAGATATGGCGACAACCGACGAAAAGACCGCTACCGAACACGCCTTGGAATATATGGATCTCCAACCCGGTACCCCGATAACAGATATTCCAGTAGATAGGGTTTTCATCGGTAGCTGCACGAACTCCCGAATCAGTGATTTACGGGCTGCTGCGGAAGTCGCTAACGGTCGGAAAGTCGCAGAGAACGTCAGTGCAATGGTTGTCCCGGGTTCACAGGCGGTCAAACGCCAAGCGGAAGCGGAAGGACTTGATGAGGTTTTCCGTGCCGCAGGTTTTGAGTGGCGTGAAGCCGGTTGTAGTATGTGTCTGGGTATGAACCCCGATACTTTGATGCCCGGTCAACGCTGTGCCAGTACATCGAACCGGAATTTTGAAGGCAGACAGGGCAAAGGCGGACGCACGCACCTCGTCAGTCCACAGATGGCAGCGGCGACGGCGGTTACGGGTCATTTCGTTGACATCCGAAAGTTTCAGTAGGAAGCGTGGAAGACTGGAAGACTGGAAGATTGGAAGCGGTTCTTTTCTATTCGTCCACCGCAATATAAGGAAATACAGAGGTAATAATGGAATCTACCATCATTCAAAAAATCAGGGAACTTCCTCCAGAACTCCAAGAAGAAGTCATCAATTTCATTGATTTCCTACGAACGAAAAAAAGTTCAAAACGGAAGAAAAAGCCAAACTTGGAATGGATTGGCGGATTAAAAGCGTATCGTGACCAGTTTACAGCCCTCGAACTTCAGAAAAAAGCGTCAGATTGGAGGGATTAGTGTACCTTGCGGATACTGCAGCGCGTCTCATAAATAGTTTGAACGTGTTATTGGATGAAGGTTTTCGATGGAAGAAATCCCCTAAATCCCCCTTATCAGGGGGACTTGCAATAGCTCTTTAGGATAAGACAAATCAGAAGATGTCAAAACACCCAGAAGGAGAAGACAGAAGAATGGAAGCGTTTAAAGAACATGTCGGACGTGTCGTCCCACTCGACCGGATTAATGTTGATACAGATCAGATTATCCCGAAACAATTCTTGAAAAGGATTGAACGGACAGGTTTCGGCGAATTTCTCTTTAATGATTGGCGTTACCTCGAAAACGGCGATCCGAATCCAGAATTCGTTTTGAACCATCCGCGTTACGCAGGTGTAAGTATCCTGATCGCTGGTGCGAATTTCGGTTGTGGTAGTTCCCGTGAGCACGCACCGTGGGCACTCCAGCAGTACGGTTTCAAGGCGATTCTCGCGCCCTCGTTTGCGGACATCTTCCGAAATAACTGCTATAAGAACGGTATCCTCCCGATAGCCTTGCCTGCGGATGTTATCACCTCACTCAGCCAAACAGCGCACGATACTGAGGGATACCAGTTGATGATAGACTTGGAGACGCAATCGGTCATCTGTCCTGACGGCACTGCTCACACTTTTGAGATTGGCGATTTTGAGAAGTATTGCTTACTCAATGGACTCGATGAAATCGGTTGGACTTTGCAGTATGAGACGGACATTGCTGCTTATGAGAACCGAGGAAACGTCTAAAAAATCTCCCTATTGATCTAATCGTTCTCTTATCGCACTTGAGAAAAGACTTGAAGAAATCAGGCACTTGTAGGTTAACTATAACAGTGCCTGTTTTCATTTATTTAGCGAAATTCGACGTGCATAATGATGTTAGGTTCTAATTTTACTCGGTTGATTTTCGTTTTTTGACAGGAGGAATGAATCATGGCTCACTTTTTTTCTGAAGCAAGCCGGACTTTCAGTGAATATCTGCTTTTACCTAACCTAACGACGAAGGATTGTATCCCTGAAAACGTTATCCTGAGGACCCCGCTCGTGAAGTTTATAGTAGATCCCGAAAATA
>JAAXHI010000527.1 GCA_012270875.1 Candidatus Poribacteria bacterium
TTAATGAGGAATTCACCATAAAATTGGTTCGCACCGGTTGAAGGATTACGCGTGAAGGCGACACCGGATCCGGAGGTTCCGCCCATATTTCCGAATACCATTGCTTGCACGTTAACAGCCGTGCGTCCGAGTTCCTCAGAAATATCGTTAAGACGACGATAAGTAATCGCGCGCGGGTTCCCAGAGGATTCAAAAACGGCATCCCGTGCCATGTCTAATTGATGTCGGGGTTCATCGGGAAAATCGCTGCCCGTGTGCTGCTTGACAGCGTCCTTGAATTCGCGGACGAGTTCGATTAAATCAGCGGCTTCTAATTCGGTATCTAATTCAACACCTTTCGCCTTTTTCTTTGCTTCGAGTAAGTGTTCAAACTCGTCATGATCGACATCGAGTACAACGTTTCCGAACATCTGGATGAAACGTCGGTATGAATCGTAAGCAAAACGTTCGTTTTCGGATCTGGCGATAAGCCCCTTAACCGTTTCATCATTCAAGCCGAGATTGAGAATTGTGTCCATCATGCCCGGCATTGAAACTGCAGCACCGGAGCGCACCGAAAGCAGGAGCGGATTTTCGGCATCACCGAATTTCGCGCCAAGTGCCTCTTCTAACTTCACGAGATTCTCATCAATTTGTCTGTCAAGTCCGGTAGGGTACCGCTTGTCATTTTCGTAATATAATTTGCATACTTCAGTGGAGATAGTGAACCCCGGCGGGACAGGCACGCCGAGATTGCTCATCTCTGCGAGATTCGCCCCTTTTCCGCCGAGCAGTGTCCGCATGGTGGCATCACCGTCGCTTTCACCGGCTCCAAAGAAGTAGACATACTTTGGTTGTGGCATCAAAAGCCTCCTGTTATTAGTTGTCAGTTGTCAGTTTGCCTCGCAGTGAGAGTTGTCAGTTAAAGAGATTTTTGATTAAACCAGATATCTTCTTACCAATAGCCAACTGCTGATAGCCAACTGCCATTTAGATTGAATAAATTGTGCGACTCGCTTCGTCAAATTCGGGTTTAAATGGATCGGTTGAGAGGTATAGGATCTGGTACGGTTCGTAAAGTTGGATATAACTCCAATTGACACCGCACAGGATCTTTCCTTCGTTGACTTTTTTAATGAACTTTCCTCGGAACTTCGCGCGCGTCCGTTCAGGTGGAAAGTGTTCTGCCTGCCGAATTTGCTCGTCTCTGACAATCCGTTCGACCTCCGCTCGTTTTTCAAGCGTGTAGTAGAGGCTCTCCTCTTGTCGCACATTGTGATATTTTAGATCAAGGTGTTTCACTTGCGGCGCATCCCACTCATATCCGCGTTTTGTAAGGTACGTCTGTAGCCACTTCCATTTAATGACCCAATCCAATTCGCGGTCCAGCTGCATCGGATCGCTTTCGAGACAGGTGAGGACATACTCCCAACGCGCCATAATCTGGGTTGTTGTCGAATCAGATTCGGTTTGTTCGAGGTAACGCTTCGCGCATTCGAGATATTGCCACTGGAGTTCGACTGCAGAGAGCCGCTTCCCATTTTGAAGTTCAATCGGGTGTTTGCATGTGATATCGTCAGAAATTTCACGGATGGCTTTGACCGGATTGCGGAGTGCGAACCGTTGCTGAATGAAATTGTCTTCAATCATACGGAGGATAATACCGGTCGTGCCTACCTTCAAAAAGGTCGAAAATTCGGACATATTAGAATCTCCGACGATGACGTGTAAGCGTCTATATTTTTCTCGATCGGCGTGGGGTTCGTCGCGTGTGTTAATAATGCCGCGTGCTGTCGTTGTGCCGATGGAAATTTCTTCTCGGATATGCTCAGCACGTTGCGAAATTGCGTAATAACCGCGGTGGCTCGGTTTGATTTTGCCAGCACCTGCGAAGACTTGGCGAGTGACAAAGAAAGGGATAAGTTGCGATGCTAACTGACGGAAATCCACGTGTCGTTCCATCAGATAATTTTCGTGGCATCCGTACGTATTTCCCGGTGTATCCAAGTTATTTTTGAAAATAGATATTTTTCCGTAGAACCCGTCATTTCGCATGCGCCGTTCAGCGGTACTGGCGAGGCGTGTGATAATCCGTTCACCCGCTTTATCGTGGGCAACGAGTTCAGCGACATCGTCGCATTCTGGGGTCGCATACTCCGGGTGGCACCCGATGTCTTGATAAAACCGCGCCCCGTTTTCAAGAAAAACATCAGGGTACATTCTCCCTGCTACAATCTCTCGGAAGAGGTACATCACAACGTTCTGGACAGTGAGCGTCTTTTTACGTGGGAGGTCGGGTGTCCAAATGATTCCGAACTCTGTTTCCAGTCCATAAATTCTACGGTTCATAACAAAACCTCTTATGGGCAATTCTTCCGCTACGAGTTTGTATATTTGTGAACGAATCGCTATCCAGTGGATAAGAAATCAGGACAAAAGGGTTGTAACCTCTTCAGTAGAGAGCCGCCGGAACTTTCGTCGCTCAGCAGTCTGCTCAAGGCACGCCACTTCTATTGTTTGGGGTGTTATCTCATAATTGTCTTCAGCATCCGCTTCAATCGTCCGAAAAGTTTCTGTTATGAGTTGGAGTGCTGCTGACATCTCTAACCCGTCTGTGTAACGCTGTCCCAAGATTTCTGTTATTGCCGTGGCACGTCCACCGATAACGGCATACTTTTCTTCTTCCGAATAGATACCGTCAAATGCAATATGGTAGATCTGATTGTTCCGCAGTTCCGAGTCGTCTGGCGCGTCGGTTGTTCCAACTTCGCAGACAAGGAGTTCGATCTCCAGCGGTTTGGCATCCCACGCCTGTGCGACTGCACCCATGTGTTGTGAATAGAGATTTGTCAACCATTTTGCGGTGACATCTTCGCGGTAATAACGAAAACCCTTTACTTCAGATTCGCGGATACCCGCGACGCGGAGTATCTCATACTCAGCGATCCGCCCCGCTGCGGCGAGGGCAATTCGGTCATAAATTTCAGAAATTTTAAAAGTAGTTTTGCGGGGATTCTCGGCAACCATCAGGAGACCATCTCGGTATTCTAAGACGACGACCTCTTTCGCCTGCGCAATACCGCGACGGACGAAATCTTCTTTATCCTGACGAATTTGCTCTGGTGAAACATAATAAGGCGTGGACATATCTGTATTCTTAGGTACCAGTTGTCAGGACTCAGTTATCAGAGGAAACTGTACTGACAACTGAATACTGAAAGGTTTTCGCAGAAAACCGGACTCATAACTATTCCACTGACAACTATTCTCCTATAGACGCGAGATGAGGTCGCGATAGAGTTCCTCAACAGTCGCCTCAGGAACCTCAGTAACTCCTTCTTCAGTAACTGTGTAAAGCGTTGGGAAAATTTTCCGGACGAGATCAGGTCCGCCGGTTGCGATATCCTCATCGGCAGCGTCCCAGAGCGCTTCTGCGACGATTTCTAACGCGTTTTGGCGGGTAATCTCAGGCGTGTAGCGTTTCTTTAGGGTTGTGCGGGCATCCTTACCGCCGGAGCCGATTGCGTAGTAGTCATCTTCCTCATACCGTCCCCCGACGGCATCGTATTTAAAAATCCTACCTCGCTGCCGTTTGAGGTCGTAACCCGCAAAGAGCGGTAAGACAATTAAGCCTTGCATCGCGAGTCCGAGGTTGGCGCGCACCAGATGTGCGAGAAAGTTTGCCTGTCCTTCGAGGCTGAGGCTTACCCCTTCCGTCTTTTCGTAGAATTCGACCTCAACTTGGAAGAGTTTTGCCATCTCGATACAGGGACCCGCAGCACCCGCAACGGCAATTGCAGAGTACCGATCAACGGGATAGATTTTCTGGATTCGACGCTCGCCGACCTGATAGCCTTCTGTTGCCTGCCGATCACCTGCCATAACAACCCCAGCATCGTAGACAACCGCAAGCACAGTGGTGCCTTCGTACGGGCGGAATGATGACTCTGATACGTTGACACTTGAGGCGACATCAGATGAATCAAGCGTCGCGAGTAATTCGGGGTGGCGACGCTTGAGGATTTGGAAAAAGTCGGAGTTACCATAATCGCTGAGGTCGAGCACTCCTACTGCCCTCCTCGTTGAATATAGTTCTCGACAAATTCCTGTGAATCTTCTTCCAAAATCTCATCGATTTCATCAAGAAGTGTGTCTAAGTCTTCAACGAACTCCTCATCCATTTCACCGGTTTCAACATCAGGTTGCATGTCTTCGGTTTCATCGACAGGGTGTTTGAGGTGTTCCTGTTGTTTTTCAGTCGACATTGTTCGTTTTCCCCTTTAATAGTTGTCAGTTATCAGTGTGCCTCGCAGTGAGAGTTAATGTCTTGTGGCAGTTGCTTTATGAGTGATTACCACAGCATATCTCTTTAACTGATAACTGAAAGGTTTTTCATGCCTCGCAGTAAGAGAAAACCGTATTCTCACTGTGAAGCAAACTGATAACTATCCTGAAGCATTGCCTCGGATTTCTTTAACGAGTTCCTCTGCCGTACAGTTATTCAGCAGTTCACCAACAATCTTTTGTGTCCCGAAGTGGGGGCGATCCATCATAATTTTGTCAAGTCCCGCCGATTTACCTTTAAAAATCATTGAATTCCAACTTGCACTATAAATGTGCTTTGGAAATTTTCGTAGACAGGTGCCGCGAAAATAGGCACGTGTGTCTACAGGTGGATAGTGCATCGCATGCACTATTTCTTCATGGTTGAGTAAACGTTTAACGTGTCCATTCTTTAGCAGCCTGATATAAAGTCCTTTGTCTGGACGAATATCATGGTACTGCAAGTCAAGCATTTGAAGATGTGCGTCGTCCCATTGGTACTCGTGCCGTTTCCGGTATGCGTCGAGTAACTTCTTTTTGATGATCCAGTCGAGATAGCGACTGAGCCGTCCCGGGTTTATTTCCAAATTATCTAACACGAATTGCCATTTTTCAAGGACATCTTCAACGACAGGTGTCCGTTCTTCAGGTGTCAGGTGTTCCTTCGCGAGTTGGAGATAGGCGCGTTGCACGGCTATCGGTGACCATTGTTGCCCGTCCGCGAGTTCTATTTCATTTTTGCAGGACAAATCGCGCGAGATACTTTTTATCGCTGCGACGGGATCTTTCAAACTGAATTGCTTTCCAACAACACCTTTCTCGATTAACTGGAGTGCGATGGATGTAATACCGACTTTGAGGTAAATGCTGAATTCGGACATGTTAGAATCGCCGACGATAACATGTAAGCGTCGATAGATTTTGTCATCAGCATGCGGTTCATCACGTGTGTTAATCAGAGGACGGTTCACCATTGTGCTAAGTCCGACCTCTTTCTCGAAGAAATCAGCGCGTTGGGAGATCTGATAATCTGTCTCGTCGCTCCCGTTTTCGGCACCCACCTTTCCACTCCCTGTAATAACGATACGCGTAACAAGGAACGGGATCAATCCATCAACGATCGTATCAAATGGCACTTTGCGGGACATCAGGTAATTTTCATGCGCACCATAACTATGTCCCTTGTAGTCAGTATTGTTTTTATAGATGATAATTTCTTGGTTGTCAAGCAGTAGACGTTCCGCTGCGACCCTGCTGACCTCTAATATTAATTCTCCTGCCTTTTCATATAGGAGCAGATCACGTGCGTTCGCACACTCTGGCGTGCAATATTCGGGATGTGCATGATCCACGTAATACCGTCCACCGTTGATCAAAATGTCATTAACGACATTGCTTGTATCTGCCTCGGAGATAGGTGTCTCCGCCTCCGCAAGAAACCCGCGTGCATCCATTAGCGGACTCTCCTGGTCGTAATCCCACGCAACGGAGGTGGTAGCACTCGGGACATCTCCCTTACAACTCTTATAGGCGTTGACCACCAAAGTAGAGGCAGCGACCGGATCTTGCTCACGTGCATTTTTGACTGAGATGCCGTACTCAGTCTCTGTTCCCATTATTATTGGTATTTCCATTTTTTATTGGCTATCAGCAAGAATGGCTAGCGGCAGTCAGCAGTCAGCAAAGAGGTCTCTGAGGAAGTGATACACGCCTGCTGATTGATAACCGCTAATGGCTGATGGCTATTCCGCTGACTGCTGACCGCCATTAAAGGAATGTACCGCCTCGGGTAACTCGAACATCCTGTGTTTTCTCCCGTACAGGTTCATTCGTCAGCGCGCGAATATTAACAATTTTTTCGCCTTTGCGCCCCGAAATTTTTGCCCAATCGTCGGGATTCGTTGTATTCGGAAGATCCTCATTTTCGTGGTATTCTTCTCGGATCGCTGCTTTAAGGTCATCAAGGCACATCCCTTTATCTGTGCCGTCGGAGCCGATAAAGCGTTTGATTGCTGTTTTCTTGGCGCGTGAAACAATGTTCTCAATCATTGCGCCGCTGACAAAATCCATAAAAAAGAGCGTCTCGCGCTCGCCGCGGGCATAAGTTACTTCAATAAACCGGTTCTCATCCGTGGTTGCGTACATCTCGTTTACGGCTGCATCAATAAAGTGGTCCACAGCCGCCTGTGTATCTCCATTAAATTGTTCGTGAACATTTTCAGCGAACGGGAGATCCGGTGTCAGGTAGATACCGAAGATGTCCTTAGCACCATCAAGGTTGGGTCGGTCGATTTTAATTTTCACATCAAGCCTGCCGGGACGTAAAACCGCCGGGTCAAGTAGGTCTTGCCGGTTGCTTGCCCCGATGACAATAACATCTCGTAAATTCTCAACACCATCAATTTCGGAGAGGAACTGCGGCACGAGCGTTGATTCCATATCCGATGAGATCCCCATCCCTCTTGAACGGAAGAGGGAATCCATCTCATCAAAGAAGATGATAACAGGGAATCCTTCCTTTGATTTGTCGCGTGCCTTTTGAAAAACTTCTCGGATTTTCCGCTCAGTTTCGCCGACGTACTTATTTAGGAGTTCGGGGCCTTTAATATTGATGAAATAGCCGCGAACGTCATCCCTACCGCTCTCCTTTCGGACGCGTTCAGCGATACTGCTCGCAACGGCTCGGGCTATCAAGGTTTTACCACATCCGGGGGGACCATACAGGAGAACGCCTTTCGGGGGTGAGAGATTAAATTCTTGGTATTCTTTTGGGTAGAGATATGGCAGCTCAATCGCATCACGAATCGCTTCTATCTGTGTATCAAGACCGCCGATGTCCGTATAACCGATATCTGGCACCTCCTCAAGCAGCAAATCCTCGACTTCTCGTTTAGGAAGTTTTTCCATGAGCATGCTTGTCGTGTGGTTGAGGAGTACATGGTCACCCGTTTTAAGGGTTTCCTCTTTGAGCGATTCGGCTATTCTGACGACGCGTTCTTCATCGGTACGAAGGTTCACGATGGCGAGTTCATCTTCAATGCGCTCTTTGATTTTGACGACATCTCCGTGTCTCTCGGCACTCTTGATGTCAACGACGTTCATCCCGCTATTGACGATGACTTCTTGTCCGATTGCAAGGGGTTGATCCTTGAGTGCTGGATCGATATTAACACGCCATTTTCTGCCGCTGATGTCGATATCGACGGTGCCATCTTTGTTCGCGCCGAGAAAAACGCCATAGTTATTAGGAGGTGCGCTGAGTTGATCAACCTTCTCTTTGAGGATTTGTAGCTTTTCCTTTGCCTCTTGCAAAGTGCTTGTTAGTCTTTTGTTGCGCCGGTGTGCCGCCATCAACTCACGCTGTGTCTCATAGAGTTGTGTTTCAAGGTCCTTGACATATACCGTACCCTGCTGCTGTCGGAGACTTTCAAGCTCTCCTTCAAGCATGTCAATTGTCCCTTGAAGTGCGCGCATCTGCTGTTCATACCAGACAACATCAACTGTCTTTTGTTCCTCAAAAGATTCTTCGGAATTTCCTCTTTTGATAGCCATACGGAAGATCTCACTTTCCAAAACGATTTTTCCGACCTGACGCGTAATGAATGTCAGGGACACGGATCATCGGATTCGGTCGAGTTTCGGGTTCAAACCCAACGCTTTTATTAGAGTATAGCACCTTGAAAAAATTGTGTCAAGAAAAAGTTGGTATTTTTTAGAAGCCATCGGCAATCAGCCATCAGCAGTCGGTGACCCATCAGTGCGCCGATTTAGGCAAAACTATTGGTTTGTCACCCTAAAGTTGACTGGTAGAAAGATCGCGAGCGCAGCTCGCTCCTACCAGAAGCGGCGTGTGTGTCTCCGAATCGGTATGTGAAATAAATATGTTTGATCCATCATTTTTATGTTGACAGAACACTATGGTCAATTATCAAGATATATAGACATCTTGTAGGGGCACCGCTTGTGGGTGCCCGCCATACCGGTTTGGGTCCTATTCGACTTCTTCAACGGTGTCGTGGATTTCATCTTCATCTTCGGGGATCGCACCGGCACCCGCGTCTTGTGCCATACTCAGTGTTTCCCGTATCTTCGCCTCAATTTCTGCTGCAACCTCAGGGTTATCCTCCAAGTATTTCTTAGCATTGGTTCTGCCTTGACCGATTCGATCGCTGTTGTATGAGAACCAAGAGCCGCTTTTCTGAATAAATTCGTTATCAACGGCAATATCTAAGAGATTCCCCTCTTTTGAGATACCCTGCCCGAAGGTAACGTCGTATTCTGCTTCCTTGAAAGGTGGAGCTACCTTATTTTTTACAACTTTGACCCGCACGCCGCTTCCAAGGACTTCATCGCCTTCCTTGATTTGGCTGCCGCGTCGAAGTTCTAATCGGACGGAGGCATGGAACTTGAGCGCGAGTCCACCGGGTGTGGTATCCGGGTTGCCGAACATGATGCCGATCTTTTGACGGATCTGGTTGGTGAAGATGACACAGGTATGGGATTTATTGGTAACGCCTGACAACTTCCGCAATGCCTTGGACATCAAACGGGGTAACAATCCGACGTGTGAGTCACTCATTTCACCCTCAATCTCGGCTTGAGGGGTCAAAGCCGCCACGGAATCGACGACGACCAGATCGATTGCGCCGCTACGGATGAGGGTCTCAACGATCTCTAACGCCTGTTCACCCGCATCGGGTTGGGCAATCAACAGGTTTTCCATGTTGACCCCAATATTTCGCGCGTAAGTGGTATCAAGTGCGTGTTCAACATCAATAAACACAGCCGTGCCGCCCATCTTTTGTACTTCAGCGACGATGTGCAATGCTAAAGTGGTCTTTCCGGTGCCTTCATGTCCGAAAATTTCAATGATTCTACCGCGCGGTACACCGCCTACACCGAGGGCGATGTCAAGCGAGAGTGCGCCGGTCGGGATCGCTTCAACAGGTACAACCTCACTGTCCGTGAAGCGCATGATAGCACCTTTACCAAATTCACGTTCTACCTGTGAGATCGCCTGGTCGATAGCTTTCTGTTTTTGTTCGTCTAACATATTCTAAGATTTCTCCTTTATGACACCTACCACCAAAGAAGATAGGTGCTTCGGATGTTGTGTTACGCCGAAAACGGACATACGTTTAAAGGCGTATAGATCGCTCCATTAGGGTGAAGTTGACTTTGCATGACAATGATTTCATTTACATTCACAATCGCGCCATCAATTGTATCATATTTTTCTAAAACGCTTTTTAGCGGTTTCAGGTTCGCTGGTGTCCTGAGCCGTCCGAGCGTAAGATGCGGATGGAAGCGATTATCTGTCGGAAAACCGAGACGCTTCAATTCAAGGTTCACGGCTTTCGCAATGTGTGAGACAGTCGCTGCCCCATGTTTTACACCTATCCAAATAACTCGCGGACGTGCGAGCGTCGGAAAGGCTCCGATGCCACCGAGCTCAATAGAAAATGGTGTCTGTGTATTAGCGACGTTCTGAACGGCTTTGCTGATGGCATCGACCGCTTCAGTCTTAACATCACCAAGGAACTTTAGTGTGAGATGGAAGTTACCCTGTTTTGTCCATGAAGCCTTACGCACCTCGGACTGAAGGCGCGTCTGGACCGGCTTCAGTAATGCTTGTATCGGTTCTGGTATTTCGATCGCTACAAAACAGCGAACACCATCGCCTTTCGTTGTCGCCATCACGCACCTGCTTCTGGATCGTAGCGGGTTGAAAAAATCAGCGCGGATAATGCTTTGCGGTTATGGATGAGGAATTCCATACCTGACCCAACCGTGAGCACTAACGGTAGATACATCATAAAATAGATGGGACCGCGACGTTGCTCAATGAATGCGGTGGTCTGCTCGTTCTGGAACGCGAGTAAAACTAAGCCAATAATGACAACAACGAGTTGCGAAGTCGTCTTGTATTTTCCCCACTGACTTGCCGAGACGACCTGCCCATATTTTGCGATGAAAATAATCCGCAGGAATGTAACGAGAACTTCGCGACCCATGATGATCAAGATCATCCATATCGGAATAAGTCCGCTATCAACGTCTGTAAAAAGGGCTAAACAGATGAGGGCGGCACCTATCAACAATTTGTCGGCGAGCGGATCCATGAATTTCCCGAAACCTGTCACACCCTGTCTCCGCGCGATGCGTCCATCAAGATTGTCTGTCAACGCAGCGAGAACAAAAATAACGAGGGCAAGCACCATCATATCTGCTTGAAAACAGTATATGAAAGGGGGTATCAGGAATAGCCGAAGAAGCGTTAGAAGGTTTGCCAACCGAAAAAGAGTACCGAAATCCATAATGTATATTGCCGACATATCAGGCATTACCGCGTCATCGGAGATAACGCCTAATTTTCGGAGAGATTGATGACCTCGGCATCTTCTGGCACCACAAACTTGAAAAGGTCCGGTGCGAGTTCTGTATCTCGTTTGATCTCTGTAAGCGCAACAATTACGCTCTGACGGGTGCCGTCTTCAAGTTCGGATTCGTAGCCAAATTGCACAGGGAGCCACTCATCGGACTTCACCCAGATGAGAAGTTTCTCCTTCACGCCCGCATTCATCAACTGGTCTTTAGGGTCTTTTTTAGGGGTCAACTCAATCTGATGTACACCTTTAGGATTCGCAAATTCGTCAGGGACAAGGACCATATCGTAGTTTGTTTGGACATCCTCAAGTGACGCGCCGATACCCGGTAGCAGTTCCCTGCGTTCTGGGTTGTTCCACTTCATCTTGTTGACTTGGTTGAGTATCGGCGTATACGTCCAAGCGTATTCGCCATCTAAAACGGTAATTTGGACGACTTTTGAAGCATCTTTCCGATCAACGTATTCCTTACGGAGTAGATTCGGTTTCCCGAATATGAACCGTCCACGGGCGACACTTTTCCTGTTAGAAAGCAGCGTTGTCTCCTCAAAGTTCGCGCTGAAATTATCAGATTTCTCATAAGCCTGTTTGAAATTCTGAAAAATTTCATCAACAGTTTGTGAATATGTGTTGTTAACACATAGCGAGGAAAGCAGTATCACCGCTAACAAAAAATTTCGGAATCCCACAGATTTCCGCAACACACTTTTCCAATAAATTCGCTGGATCATCGCTGTCTCCCGTTTTTCCAAATCATGTTTTGGAAAACTGATTTTTCACCCAATATTATACCTGTTTTGTTTTTCAATGTCAACGCTTTTTTCGCTGATTGCTGACGGAAATCGACTGCCGACAGCTAATTCGCCAACCGTGTCCAGTCTGTCAAAATAACTTCAGCGTCGTTGGGTTCATCTAAAGCACAGGCGATAAGACGTTCTAATACTGTGGCGATAGTTGGCTCCCGAAATATCGCCTGAAACCAGTTCCCAAAAGTTTTGATGGCATCCGGGGATTCGGCGGATACGGAGAAAACGACCCTGCAAAAATCGAGACCTTCGTCTACCCGTTTCTCGGAAATCTTGACATCTTGCGGGAAGTCGTGGAAAGTCGGCAAAAAATCCGCGATTAAGAGCACTAACGCTTGATTGAGATAGGAAATCTCTGGGAGTATGTCAAAATGAACAGCGTACTTATGGGAATGTGCGGAATTTTGAAGTTCTTCGTTTTGGCTTTGCATGGATGATCTCATAGTAGTCGGCACGCGCCAACGGTTCTCCGTCCATAGACTTTAACACTCCCCGGCAAATCCGCATGCTTTAGCTTGCGAGATGTAGACGGTGAAGGGCGTGATATGAAAAATAAATTTGGCAATTTACCGAAAATGTAGTATAATGATAGTCTCATAGAGGCAGACATGTCAAGCGTAATCGCCAGGTTACGTGTCTGCCTACCCACTTGACACGGGTAAAAATCTGTGAACTGTGAAAACCGATGAAGACCTATAAATATGAGTTCTCTCACCAGTCGAATATAATCATGCTTGGCAATCTGATAGACGATTTGCACAGTGTGCATGTGCATTTATTGCGACTTCAACGTCGTTATTATCGGATTTACGCGGGTTATATTCCACTCAAGCGTATTCTCAAACATATTACCACATTGAAACGAACAACAAAGCCGCATTGGAACGCGTTGCCGAGTCAAATGATCCAAGACGTTGCGATCCGTATAGATTTAGGTTATCAACATTTCTTTGACAATATAGAAGACAGAAAGTTAGGCAAAACGAAACGTAAAGTCGGTAAGCCGAAAATCAAACCGAATCATAAATACAAATCCGTGACATTTACCCAAGCGGGTTACAAAATAGAAGGCAGCCGTTTGACGATCAATTGTCTCAAAAAGTCGTTCACCTTTTGGAAACACCGCGAGTGGACAGGCACAATCAAGCAAGTGACAATCAAGCGCGATAATGTAGGCGATTATTATCTCTATATTGTCTGTGAGGATTGCGAACCTTCCGAGAAACTCCCATTGACCGGTAATGAGGCAGGGGCAGATTTCGGTTGTAAAACATTCCTCACCCTTTCAGACGGTGTGAAGATAGTGTCTCCGCAATTCTACAAGCAAGGTCTCAATGCAATTCGTTCAGCGAACAAAGCACTCTCTCGTAAGCAATATCTGTCGAATGGGTGGTATCGTGCGAAACGACACCTCGCTCATGTCCATAAAGCGATTGCTAACAGGAGACGCGATTGGTTTTTCAAGTTGGCTCTTCGTCTTGTGCGTAAATACGATAAGATTGCGATAGAGACGCTGAACCTTGAAGGTATGAAAAAGCTTTGGGGACGCAAAATCTCTGATATAGCCTTCGGTGAGTTTGCCTTAATACTTCAATGGACTTGTGCGAAATATGGCAAAGTCTTTGCGCAAGCGGGTCGTTGGATGGCGACAACAAAACCTTGCTCCGATTGCGGACACCACAACGAAAATCTAATACTCAAAGATAGGCAGTGGACCTGTCCTGAATGTGGTTCCCACCACGACAGAGACGTAAACGCTGCGAAAACATTTTGCAGGCTGGGGTACCCGCGTCTTGATACGCGATAAAACCGATCTGATTCGGCATAATAGCCTGCGGGTGGAGCGACAGTAAGACGGTGGACTTTCTGAGAAAACCGCAGTTGCTATGAAACCGAAGCCCCTACCTTTAGGTAGTGGGTGGTATCACATGGACAACCCGACTTTTTGTGTGGTATATTATAACACGTGATGTATGCACAGGAGGTCCGCATGTTGTTCCTCCGCAAGGTAAAATTAAAAATCCGCAAGGTAAAATTAAAAATATGACAGATGCTGAACGTATAACATACCTTAAAAATGAATTAGAGAAACGGATTCTGGTCCTCGATGGTGCAATGGGATCGCTGTTGCAAACCTATCGGTTGACGGAAGCAGATTTTCGTGGCGATCAGTTTGCAGATCATCCCTCCGAACTCAAAGGTTACAACGATCTGCTCTCGATTACGCAACCCCACATTGTCCGAGAGATACACGCAAATTATTGCAGTGCGGGTGCGGATATTATTGAAACAAATACCTTTACGAGTACATCTGTCTCAATGGCGGATTACCAACTTCAAGACATCGCGTATCAGGTGAACTATGCGGCTGCGCAAATCGCTCGTGAGGTCGCCGATAAATGGACATCACCGAGCAAACCGCGTTTCGTTGCCGGAAGCATGGGACCTACGAATCGCAGCTGCTCCATCTCCCCAAACGTGAACGATCCGGGCTATCGGAATATCACCTTCTCACAACTTGTTGCTGCTTACACGACACAAGCGGAGGGCTTAATTGATGGCGGTGTTGACTTCCTCCTCGTTGAAACCGTCATGGATACACTCAATTGTAAAGCCGCTCTCTTCGCGATACAAGCTCTCGCCGAAGCGCGAGATATTGATATTCCGCTCATCGTCTCTTCTGATAGGAGTGGTGGCGGTGGACGCAACCTCTCAGGACAGACGGTTGAAGCGTTCTGGAATTCCGTTCGGCACGCAAATCTGCTCGCTGTCGGGTTGAACTGCGGTTTCGGCGCACAACAGATCCGTCCCTACCTCGCCGAAATAGCGAAAATGGCGGATGTCCCTGTTATCTGTTATCCGAACGCTGGACTCCCTAACGAACTCGGTCAGTATACACAGACCCCCGCGGAGATGGGGGATTGGATCCACGAATTCGCACAAAACAGTTTCGTCAATATCGTCGGCGGATGTTGCGGAAGCCAACCCGAACATATCGAAACCGTTGTCAAAGTCGCCGCTGAATACGCGCCACGCGAGCCCAGTCCGCAAGCGCGTGCTTGTCGTCTCAGTGGTTTAGAAGCCTTTAACATCACTTCCGATTCTCTCTTTGTTAACGTTGGTGAACGGACAAACGTAACAGGTTCGCGCCGATTTGCGACACTCATTAAAAATGAGGAATATGAGACCGCCTTAGAGGTCGCCAGAGATCAAGTCGAAAACGGCGCGCAGCTTATTGACATCAACATGGACGCAGGCATGTTAGATGCCAAAACCGCAATCGTTAAGTTTTTGAACCTGATCGCCGCGGAGCCGGACATCAGCCGCGTGCCGATTATGCTGGATTCGAGTCGGTGGGAGGTCATAGAAGCAGGATTGGAATGCGTTCAGGGGAAAGGGGTCGTCAACTCGATTAGCCTGAAAGAAGGAGAGGAAGACTTCTTAGAGAAAGCGCGCTTGATCCGTCGATACGGTGCCGCCGTTATCGTCATGGCGTTTGACGAAGAGGGGCAAGCCGATACCTACGAGCGGAAAGTCGAAATCTGTCGTAGGGCGTACCGACTCTTGACAGAAGCGGTCGGGTTTCCACCAGAGGATATCATCTTCGACCCAAACATCTTCGCCGTTGCAACGGGTATTGAAGAACACAACACCTACGCCAAGGCGTTTATTGAGGCGTGTGCGGAGATTAAAGCCTCCTGCCCAGACGCTTTGGTGAGCGGTGGCGTTAGCAATATCTCCTTCGCGTTCCGTGGCAACGACACCGTGCGCGAGGCGATGCACGCAGCGTTCCTCTACCATGCCATCAATGCTGGTATGGACATGGGGATTGTCAACGCTGGACAACTCGCAGTCTATGACGACCTACCCAAAACACTCCTTGAAGCAGTGGAGGATGTCCTCTTCGATCGTAGGACAGATGCCACGGATCGGCTCGTTAATCTCGCTGGCACATTGCAAAGTAAAGGTAAAAAGAAACGGGTGAGTCGAAAATGGCGGAAACTGCCGGTTGAAAAACGGCTCAGCCACGCGCTCGTTGAAGGCATTATCGAATACGTTGAAGCGGATACCGAGGAAGCACGCCTTCAATATGAACGTCCGATACACGTGATTGAAGGACCCTTGATGGACGGTATGAATCGCGTCGGAGAACTTTTCGGTGACGGTAAAATGTTCTTGCCGCAAGTTGTTAAAAGTGCGCGCGTCATGAAAAAAGCAGTCGCGCATCTCGTGCCGTTCATCGAAAAGGAACAGGCAGAGGGTGCTATCCAGTCGAGAGGTAAAATCGTGATGGCGACGGTGAAAGGCGACGTACACGACATCGGTAAGAATATCGTCGGCGTTGTGCTTGGCTGCAATAACTATGAAGTCATTGATCTCGGTGTGATGGTGCCTGCGGAAGAGATTTTGGAGACAGCACGCAAAGAGAATGCCGATATTATCGGGTTAAGCGGACTTATCACGCCATCGTTAGATGAGATGGTACACGTCGCTGAAGAGATGGAACGTGAAGGTTTCAGCCTCCCGCTCCTTATCGGTGGCGCAACCACTTCTAAAATCCACACCGCCATTCAAATTGAACCCACTTACAGCGGTTCAACGATTCATGTCAAGGATGCGTCCCGAAGTGTTGGCGTCGTTAGCGATTTGATGAGCAGTGAAAAACAGCAGGTGTTCGCTGAACAGACCCGTGAAGAATACGCCGAGATACGAGAACGTCGCGCAAAAAACCGGAAACAGGCGAATCTACTGTCATTTACTGTTGCACAAGAACGGAAATTCACCCCAGACTGGCGAAATTATCGACCCTCTGCCCCTGCTATGACCGGCATCAAGGTCTTTGGCGACTACCCTTTGGGCGAACTGGTTGATTACATCGACTGGAGTCCTTTTTTTACGACTTGGGGACTCCGCGGCAAATACCCGAATATATTAGAGAATCCGGAAGTCGGTGAGGAGGCGCGCAAACTCCTAAAAGATGCCGAAGCACTTCTCCGTGTTATCGTCGAAGAGAAACGATTTCAAGCAAGGGCTGTCGTTGGGCTTTTCCCTGCCAACGGTGTCGGTGAAAAGACTGAAATTTATGCGGACGCAGCGCGGACGGAGCTGATCGCTACACTGCACCACCTACGTCAACAGACGGAGCAGCCGTTCACAAGACCGAACCTCAGCCTCGGTGATTTCATCGCACCCAAAACGACAGCACTGCCGGACTATATAGGGGCATTTGCGGTGACAACCGGACACGGTGTCTCTGAATTCTGCGCCGAATTTGAGCAGAATCAGGACGATTACAACAGCATCATGGCGAAAGCACTCGCAGACCGACTCGCAGAGGCTTTCGCGGAGAAGATGCATCAGCACGTCCGCACAAAACTTTGGGGGTATGCCGTTGATGAGGCGTTGGATAATAATGCCTTGATTGCCGAAAAATACCGAGGGATTCGTCCGGCACCCGGCTACCCTGCATGCCCCGACCATAACCAAAAGCGGGTGCTGTTTGACCTGTTAAAGGTCACAGAGAATACAGACATCTCTCTCACCGAGAGTCTGGCGATGTTCCCAGCAGCGTCAGTGAGCGGGTGGTATTATTCGCATCCAGAGTCGCGGTATTTCAGCATCGGTAGGATCGGGGAAGATCAGGTCGCGGATTACGCGGCACGTACCGGAATGGACATCGAAACAGCAAGACGTTGGTTGAAGCCGTTGCTTACCTAAAGTTGTCTCTGCAACGAAAAAACAGGACGGTGAAATTCAGCCTACTGTCCTGTTTGTTGTGAATCCCTGCGTTAAAGCTGCGATTTCAGATTGGTCCAACGCAGAGCGATCCGATATTTACGCTTCAGGTTGATACAAACCGATACAGTTCCCGCTTGGGTCAAGGAACATAGCAAAAGCTCCATTACCTCCCGGAATAACTTGAGGTGGTACACAGGTCTTACCGCCAAGACTTTCAGCCTTCTCAAGCCATGTTTGAAGGTCATCAACCTCTACATAAATTGAGACATAGTTGGAGACAGGCATGTCGTCGGTTGTCGGGAGTATGTGTCCGCATACCCCGTTTTCGGCTTCTGGGTCTAATCCGTAAACACCGCCAGGCATTTGGCCGGCTGTGTTCCAATCAAACAGCGAACTATAGAATTCGCTCAATGATTCCGCATCCTTACCCGCTATTTCAAAATGTGTAACAGGGTTTCCCATTGGAATTTTCCTTTCTTAAAATAAAATTATTTTATATTAAGTAATTATACATTAATATATTTCAAAAAGCAAATTTATTTTTCCATTCGGAACGGGGTCGCTTTTTTATAAGATTGTAGGAAACCACTCCGTTGAAGCGTCCAGTTCGCTTCTGAATTCCACAAATGTTTTCGCATAACATTTGCGGAAGTCCGCATGCTTTAGTTGGAGGTCTATCACCAATCCACTTCCGTACTAATCTTCCGATTTCTTATTAGGATGGGCACTGTGTGGTTCGTGAGGAATGTTCTGTTCTGGCGCGTATAAACCGATGCAGTTACCGCTCGGATCGAGGAACATCGCGAAGGCACCCATACCACTCGGAATAGCGCGCGGCGGGACAAGTGTCTGACCGCCAAGACTTTCTGCCTTTTCAAGTGACGCATGGAGATCGTCTACCTGAATATAAATTGTGACACCGTTAGGAGAACATGTGTCATCGGTTGTCGTAAAGATGTGTCCGTCTACGCCGTTTTCCAATACCGCGTCTACACTGTAAATGCCGTGCGTGTTATAGTTAATATTCCAGCCAAATATGGAACGGTAAAAGTCGCTTAACTTTTCACCGTCTTTGCCTGATATTTCAAAATGTACAACAGGATTTCCCATTAATCTATACCTCTTCTAAAATGAAATAGCGTGATGAACCGTGTTCACCGCCTTGTTCTTCAGTACCCACACCAACGATATAATTTATACCCTCCGTTGTAGCAAACCGATCTTGTTGCCACTCGGATCAAGAAACAACGCGAAGTGGCTTGCATTCCCCGGAATTTCTTGCGGTGGTATAAGAATTTGACCGCCGAGATTTTCTACTTGTGATA
>JAAXHI010000218.1 GCA_012270875.1 Candidatus Poribacteria bacterium
TATCCGAGTTGGCTGACGGTCGAATAGGCGAGGATGCGTTTGATGTCGTTCTGTGTAAGCGCAATCGTTGCAGCGAAAAACGCCGTCAAAACGCCGACCCATGCGACGACCTGCCCGGTATGTGCGATTTCATATAGCACTGCGGAGCGTGCTATCATATACACACCCGCTGTTACCATTGTAGCGGCGTGAATCAACGCACTGACAGGGGTGGGACCCTCCATCGCGTCAGGTAGCCAGACGTAGAGCGGGATTTGTGCCGATTTACCGATCGCACCAACGAAGAGGAGCAACGTCGCAATTACGAGGGTACTGGCACCAAAAACTTTCTGAAAATTATCTGCTTCAGCGGCATCAAACATCGTCCCAAAATCGAGCGTCCCAAACGCAGCAAATAGCGTGAACATCCCCAGCAAGAACCCGAAATCACCGATCCGGTTCACAATAAACGCCTTTTTTCCGGCATCCGTTGCTGACTGCTTGTCGTACCAGAACCCGATCAGCAGATACGAGCAGAGTCCAACGCCTTCCCATCCGACAAACATCATCAAATAGTTGTTGCCGAGGACGAGGATCAGCATTGCGAAAACAAATAGGTTCAGGTAGGCAAAATAGCGTGTATAGCCTTCATCGCCGTGCATGTAGCCGATTGAGTAGACGTGGATAAGGAATCCGACACCCGTAATCACCAACAGCATTACCGCTGTTAATGCATCTACGTGGAAGCCGATGTTGAAAGCGAATGACTCACCTGTAATCCATTCATAGAGTGTTTCATTGAAGGGGGCAGCACCGCCGTGTAGACTCGCAAAAACGATTATCGAACAGACTAAGGAGACAAGCACGGCAAGCGTGCCTATCCAGCCGCTCAGTTTTTCGCTGCCTTTTAGCCATTTTCCAAATAACCCGTTAATCAGGAACCCAACAAGCGGGGCAACTAACAGGACAACAATGAGTTCTATTGACATATTTTATCCTTTTGTGGCTATCGGCTATCGGCTCTTGGCTATCAGTAAAGAATCGCTGTGGCGTGCAAACGATACACACCTGCCACATACCGAAAGCCGACGACTGACGACCGACTGCTAACTTTAGCCTTTCAACGAATTAACTTCGTCCACGTTAATCGTCTGCCGGTGTTTGAAAACACTGACAATAATTGCAAGACCGATTGCGACCTCAGCAGCAGCGACAGTCATTACGAAGAAAACGAAGACCTGTCCTGTCGCCTCACCGAGACTCCGACTGATTGCTACAAAAGCGAGATTTGCCGCATTCAGCATCAGTTCGATACACATAAAGATGATGATCGCGTTCCTGCGAATAAGCACCCCGATTACGCCGGTTGTAAACAAGAGTGCGCTTAAAACAAGATAATATTCTAACGCCATATTTTTAAATTTCCTTGCGGTTCGGTGAAGTGGCTTTGGAACTTTGGCAACCCTGCCGTAGATCCGCCTTCCATTCCATTACAGGCTACGTTTTCAATACTATGAAAAATATCTCTAACTTTCCTTGCGGTTCGGTGAAGTGGCTTTGGAACTTTGACAACCCTGCCGTAGATCCGCCTTCCATTCCATTACAGGCTACGTTTTCGATACTTTACCTACTGACTGTTGATTACTGAACTCAGTTTTCTTCTTCGCTACCGCGTTTTACCAAGACGATTACACCAATCAATGCCGCCAACAAAATCAGCGAGGTGACCTCAAAAGGTAAGAGGTACTTGCTGAACAAGAGTTCGCCAATGTCATAAGTGGTTGTCGTTACCGATGCCGCAGCGGGTTCGGCAGACGCAACAGCGGTATCGTTAAGCGCATTCACTGCGATATAGATGCCTTCAGCCGCAAAGAGGATACCGAGGATTATAGCGAACCCTTTCAACTTGCGCCCCATTGCCCCTTTCACTGAAAGTGTACCGAGGTTCAGGAGCATAATCACGAAGAGGAATAGCACCATAATCGCACCCGCATAAACGATAACTTGCGCGGCGGCGACGAAGTGTGCACCTAACAACACAAACAGTCCCGCTTGTGCGAAAAACGTCACAATCAGCGAAAGCGCGCTATAAATCGGATGTCGAAACGAGATGACAGCAATCGCGCCAATCAGTGAGACCGCTCCAAAGAGAATAAATAGTATCTGTTCTGGATTCATTAGCACGCCTCCTACTCTGCTGCGTCAAGAGCAGTCGGTGTGAACCGACTGTCGTCATCTTGTATTGCTGGCTCAGGTGCCTTGTTCATGACTAACAGCCCTGCCACAATTGATACAACGATAAACGCTGCAACCACATTGCCGATCCCGACAACCAGACGAGAACCCGTCATTATCCATAAAGTGCCGGTTACGACGATAGAAGTCAAGGCAACGGGTAACAGGAATTTCCAACCGAAGTTCATGAGTTGATCATAGCGGAATCGTGGGAGTGTCCAGCGGACCCAGATAAACACGAACAAGAAAATCGCCGTTTTAACGAAGAAGATACCGAACGAGATCAGTCCACTCCATACAGGACCGCCGACATTTTCTAAGCCGAAGAAATGCCATCCACCCAAGAAAAGCGTCACTGTCACGGCAGAACCGACAATCATATTCATATATTCCGCCATGAAAAACATAGCGAATTTCATACTACTGTATTCGGTGTGATAGCCTGCGACGAGTTCCTGTTCTGCTTCTGCGAGGTCGAACGGTAAGCGGTTTGTCTCTGCGAACATAGCCGTTGTAAATGCGAGAAAGGCGGGGAAGTGAATCAGGAAGTTCCATTGCCACGGATATGCGCCTTGCTCTACTGCGATTGTCCGAAGACTGAGTGTGTTGCCTGTTAGCATCAAGATACCGATGATTCCGAGTCCGAGTGTTAATTCATAACTAATCATCTGCGCCGATGAACGTAGACCGCCTAAAAGCGAATACTTATTATTCGATGCCCACGCACCAAGCACAACGCCGTAGACACCAAGGGATGTTATCGCTAAAATGTACAGAATCCCGATATTAATGTCCGCAATATGGAGCGGTATCTCATAGCCAAATAGTGTGATAGAACTCCCAAATGGCACGACTGCAACGGTAACAAGTGCGGGTACTAATAGCATTGCAGGGGCAAGCACGTACAGCGGTTTATCCACATGATTTGGGATAAGGTCCTCTTTAAAGAGGAACTTAAGTCCGTCTGCGACAGGTTGGAGCAGCCCTTGCGGACCGACACGATTCGGTCCCAATCGATCCTGCATCCATCCGCTCACCCGACGTTCCGACCAGATCATGATCATCACACCGATAAGCAGCATGTGGACAATGATGAGAATTTTGACGATGGAGCTGATGATTAAAACAAGAAGCGGCATATTTTCCATACTTTTAACTTTCCTTGCGGTTCGATGAGGTGAGTTGGGTTGATAACGTTTTTCTCCGTCTATCCAGCGCGCCCGTTAGTTGCGCTTACCACCTCTTAGGGGCAGCAATCAGCCAGACAACCGCTTTACTGGCTGCTGTCTGTTAACTTAATTCCCGCATCCCCAATATTTTGATGCGTTGCGTCGGCGTAGCCTGTTACATGCTCGGCAATTGCTATGGCAATTTCGCCAGCGAAGCGGTAGTTCATCTCACCACCCAACTGCTTAGCCAACTGCTGCGTAATCTCCCAATCCACACGTGCTTCACCCGGCGGATCAATCGTCTTACGAATCCGTTGTACCCAACCTGTCGAATTGGTGAAGGTGCCATCTTTCTCAGCGAAAGTTGTCCCCGGCAATACCACATCTGCTAACTGTGTAACCTCTGATGGCAAAATGTCTTGCACAATAAGGAAATCAACACTCTCTAATGCTGCCTTTTCTGCCTCCTCAAGCGGACGTTCAGGTGCACCACTAACGAGATAGACGACCTTCGCACCGGAGACCTTCTCCCAAAGCGCATCGCCTTCCAGAACGACGTTCCCATTCGCAGAACCGAGTATCGTTCGTGCGCCTGCGGTATTAGGATTTTTGTCTGCTTCGATGGTAAACTGCGGGAATTTGTGTTCTTCACCCGGTAGCTGCCCGAAGAGTCCTAACTGCGTTGTCTGTAGCACGTCGTGTGCGAATTGTTGCAAAACGTAGGCATCCTCATTCGTGGCTTGCGCAGAACCGATAACAACGATGTCTTCGGCTTCTACTTCCGCTAACTGCTCTTGAATCACGGTGAGCGCGTCCGCCCAATGTGTTGGCGTGAGTGCATCGTCTACCCGTTTAAGTGGCAGTTGGAGTCGGTCGTCGCTGTTCACATAGTGGTAACCGAGACGACCATCGTCACACATCCAATGTTGGTTAACATCTTCGTGGAAGCGCGGTTTAAGCCTGTAGACACCATCGGCTTTATATTCTACGGTGATATTACAACCGACGCTGCACCCGGAACAGACGCTGTTCGCCTTCTCCATAAACCATGGACGAGATTTGAACAGGAAGTCTTTGCTAATCAAGGCACCGACGGGACAGATATCAACGACATTTCCAGCGAGTTTATTATCAAGCAACTGAATCGGAGCTCCCTCGTGGCTCCTCGGAATATCAATTTCATCGTGGGAACCGCGGTTAATTAAGCCTAATTCACCGGTTCCTGAAACCTCTTCCGCAAATCGGATACACCGAGTGCAGACCACACAGCGTGTTGAATAGAGAAGCACATCCGGTCCGAGGTCCTTCTTAGGTGGGACATTCTTGACTTCAAGGTAACGACTCTTATCATGTCCGTGTCGATAACTGTAGTCTTGCAAATCGCATTCACCTGCCTGATCACAGACAGGACAATCCAAAGGATGATGGACAAGTAGGAACTCAAGGACATCCTCGCGTGCCTTTTTGACGCGCGGGCTATCTGTTTGGACGATAGCGTCATACTTATCTTCCAATTTTCTTTCAGGTGGTGCAGTTCGAACAGTAGTTGTACAGCCTGTTGCTAATTGTCGGGCTGGACCAATTGTACCTGGAGGCGCGCCTGGTATAGGACCGTAAGGTTCAACGAGACACATCCTACAGTTCGCTGGACGACTCAATCCAGGATGATAACAGTAGTGAGGCACTTCAATGCCGTGCTCCCGTGCAGCTTCAACTATATTTGTTCCATCTTCAACCTCTATCTCAAGGTCATTCAGTTTAATAAATGCCATATTTTTAATTTTCCTTGGGAAAGGTTTTCGTTTAACAAAAGTTTCCCTTGTAACGGACAACCGACAACCATTAAGAAGTCACTCCTCCAGGTCAGCGAACTCTTTCGGAATAAATCGCTGTTGATAGGCGTAATTTTCCTCCGGTGGGACGGTCGCCTCGGCTACAGGCAGTGTGACGAGTTTCCCTTCGCGGATCGCGGCTTCAAATTCGGGGCGGAATTTTCGCATATAACTCACAGCGGGCCATGAGACAGCAATACCAAAGACGCAAATCGTATTCCATGTCATCGTATCCACATTCGCGATGTTGTTAGCGACACTCTCCAACAGATCAAGATCCTCATAGATTTCTTCTGTTTCGCCGGTATCACCCCATCTGCCGCCTTCAGCGATACCGAATTTGGGTCGTGTGATAGTCTCTTTTCGTCCGTTTCCGTCAGCAATACGTTGAACAATATCGCGAACCCACGGAGTGCCCCAGCGACACGGTGTACACTGTCCACACGACTCATGCGCATAGAATTTCATGATATTGAGCAAACAGTCAACGATGTTCCGAGTCTCGTTCATGACGATGATCCCGCCGGAACCGAGCATAGACTTCGCGAGGGTCAGTGAGGTAAAATCGAGCCGTGTATCCAACTCATAGTGCGTTAAAATCGGTGCGGAACTACCACCGGGGATTACCGCTTTCACCTCTTCACCCCGCAAACCGCCTGCGACTTCAATGAGTTCTGTGCAGGTCAAGCCAAGATCAAGTTCATAAACCCCCGGTTCGTTGACATCACCGCTAATGCAGTAGAGTTTCGTCCCCGTATTGGCATCAGGTTTCGGTGGATCAAACCGCGTATCGGCATACGTCGGTCCCATTTGGGCGTACCATTCAACGCCGTTGCCAACGATAAAGGGCAGATTACACAACGTCTCAACATTCTGCACAACGGTGGGTTTCATGAACACGCCTTGGACAGCAGGAAAAGGCGGTTTGTTACGGGGTTGTCCTCGCTTTCCCTCAAGCGATTCAATGAGTCCCGTCTCTTCGCCACAGATATAGGCACCCGCCCCTGGATGTGTATAGATGTCAATGTTGAGTCCCGTGCCACGAACATCTTTGCCGAGGTATCCTTTTTCATAAGCCTCTTTGATAGCGGCATCCAGCATCTTTTTCCCGAGTGTAAATTCACCCCGAATATAGACATAAGTTGTCTCAATACCCATCGCATAGCAGCAGATCAAGATACCTTCAATCAACAGGTGCGGATTTTTCTCCAAGACGTAACGATTGCTGAAGGTACCTGGTTCACTCTCGTCAGCATTGCAACAGAGGTAACGCGGCTCAATGTCCCTTGGGACAAAACTCCATTTTTCCCCAGTGGAAAAACCGGCACCGCCTCTGCCTTTCAAGCCTGAATCCCACACCATTTGAGCGATCTCTTCAGGTTGATATTCTGCAATAGCTTTTTCAAAACGGGCATAACCGTCATATTGCCGAAAGACATCGAACGTGTTAATATCAGGCACATCCAGATGCTCGTAGAGAATCCGTCTTTCTTCAACCATATTTTACTCCCCTACAAATTATCTAAGATTTCATCAACCTTTTCCGGGGTCAAATTCTTATGCAGATTGTCATTAATCATGATAACGGGTGCGACATCGCACGAAGCGAGGCATTCTACTTTCATGAGTGTGAACTTACCATCAGCCGTTGTACCTTTCGCGAGATTCGTTTCGGAAGCGATATCCGTGTCGAGTTTCGCTTTGAGATGGTCCAGAACCACTTTGCAATCCCGCAATGCACAAGGCAGCGTGTGGCATACCCGAATGACGTACTCACCCACCGGTTCTTCAAAGAACATCGGATAGAACGTGACGACATCCTTGACTTTCATCACGGTGACTTCAAGCAGTTCCGCAACATACTTCATGACAGCAGGCGTGATGTAGCCTGCTTGTCTTTGCGCGAGATGAAGCGTCGGTAGCATCGCCGCTTCCTTAATCGGATACCGCCCTATCAACTCGTCGAATTCACGTTGATTTTCTTCATTAAACGCGAAAGGCGTTTCTATTTGAATAAGTTCATCTGACATCTATGTTTTCCTTTATTGGCAATCAGTAGTCAGTAAGTCTTTAAAAGATTTTTAACTATTGCGTAAATCCTATTTTTTAAATCCAAATCGCCAGATCAAATAGGCAAGAACGCCTATCAGAAGTAAGGTGTTTACGAACTGAAGTTGAATAATAATAAAGTCCAATAGAGTCTTGGGAAAATCAATACAGCCACTAAAAGAGATACCCATACAAATTATACCCAATAAAATCACTACTACTTTGAATAATCGTTGTATATTTTCCAT
>JAAXHI010000335.1:0-26638 GCA_012270875.1 Candidatus Poribacteria bacterium
GACATCCGTTCTGCTAACCGAGCGAGGGCAGGCGACGTATCCAACTTTTCAAGTTCCGCCTCAATCAGTGTAAAGTGCTGCGTCTCAGCGAGCGCGGTTTTCATGGCAGCTTCAAACTCGTCTTCCGTCCGGACATGGATACCGCGCCCTGCACTAAAGAGTGCTGGTATGCTGCTATAGTTCCAACATCCTATATCGTTGAAAGCCCCTTCGAGAAGATGACGTTCCGTGCCGTACCCGTGGTTGTTTAAAAGCAGGATAATCGGGTTGAGTCCGTAGCGAACGGTTGTTGAAAGTTCAGTGCCAGTCATCTGGAAAGCACCATCTCCAACAATAACGAGTGGACGTTTGTTCCGCATGCTGAGTTGCGCACCAATCGATGCTGGCACTGCAAACCCCATGGAGGTATAGTAGGCAGGACTGATGAAATCTGTGTGTTGAGACATTCGCAATTCCACAGCACCGAAAAGACTATCACCAACATCAGCAATAACGACTAACTCATCATTAATAAATTCGTTGAGATGTCGGAACAATCGACGCACCGTTAAAGGTGCATTAGGTTCAACCACGAACGGCTTTGAATCTCGGTGTGCCCACTCCAAATTCGGTTTCCGCTGTTTTCGGAGTTTCGGTGAATTGATGCCGTCGATAAAGTCATCAAACATCACCTCTTCGTATGAGTGATAGCGGACTACGACCTTCTCCGACGTGGCATAGATAGAACGCGAACGGTCGAGATTTGCAGTGTAAATCCCAAGATTGACATCCGTCATGAATGCACCGAGGATGATCACACAATCCGAATCCTCAACAAATTGTCTAACTTCTTCCCGACCCATCGCACCTTCATAGATACCTAAATAGAGCGGATGTGACTCCGAGATCACCGATTTGCCGAGAAGCGTCGCCACGACAGGAATACGTTTCTCTTCGACGAACCGGATCAATTTGTTTCGATAACCGAATCTGTGTATCTCTACGCCTGCGAGAACCACAGGTTTTTTACTCTGATTAATGAAATCAATAGCATCGGTAACGGCAGCATCTAATGTATCAGGATCGCTGAGATGCCCACCCGTTGACGGACGTTGGTAGAGCGTGCCGCGGACATCCACCATATCGCGCGGGAGTTCTAAGTAGCCAGGGCGTTTATAGCGATACATCGCATCCAGCACCCGATCGATTTCGTTGAAAGCCGTAAAAGGTTCATCCAGCAGTGCAGTCGCGACGGTAATCTCGTCGTAGATATGTTGCTGCGTATGGAAATCCCTGACTTTATGGTGTAGGAGCGCATCTTTCCCGCGTTCTCTGATACCGGGTGCACCGCTAATGACAACGACAGGTGATTTCTCGGCGTATGCACCCGCAACGGCGTTCACCATTGATAACCCACCGACACAGTAAGTAACACAGGCAGCCCCCATCCCATTTGTACGTGCATAGGCATCGGCGGCATACCCCGCCGCGTCCTCACGGGTCATACCGATATGTCGAATTGCACTCTTCTCTATGAGGTCATAGAACCGCAGCACATAATCGCCGGGGATCCCGAAGATGTGTTGAATATCGTAACTCTCCAGTTTTCTAAGTAGGTATTCACCGATTGTTGGGGGTCTGTTAAACATGATGTCACCTCGTTGTGTGTATTTGTTTTTTCGCAGTTTATAGTATTGCACCGTTATTAGCACGGCTCGGGGTTTATGATTGCCTCAGTTTTTCGATTTCTGCTTCTGTGAGTCCTGTTGTTCGTGTAATAACTTCGGTGCTTATGCCTTCGCGAATCAGTGAACGTGCAATGACCGTCTTTTCCTGCTGCCTCGCTCGATTATGTTCATCTATTAGCGTGTCTTCCCAAGCCTCTTCATCCTTAAGTACCCGACGTTCCTCAGGCGAAATGTTGTCAAGTTTAACTGCATCAATCACTCTCTCGAAAATTGGGGAGTCGTAGCGGCTTTCGTCCATCTCGCCATCCAGAGAGTCCAACACGAGTTCCAACCACGCCTTGATGCCAGATGGCGTTTTTTCATTAACCATACGGGGCACTACAAACACAAGCTGATGCGGATAGACATCGACTTTACGGCTAAATTCGTTGACTGGGTTGAAATCCGTGATAGCAACACTAAAGTCCATTTCGCTCTCGCTATACGGACTTGTTAGGACAACAATCGTGTAAACTGTCCGATCAAACTGGTATTCCTTGCTGCTTTTCACCTGTTCAACGAGGTTGATAAGATGGTAATATAGGAAGCGATTGTAGAAGTGTCGTTCTTTGACGTGTTGTATCTCAACCACGATTCGCGATTCCGTATCTTCAGCAAACAAATCGTATTCAATATCAACCTGCCCAATGGGTTCAAGGAATTTGTAACCGCGATGTACTTCATCGGTATGGAATTTGATACCTAAGACATCTTCGGCAAATTGACAGAAGATTTCCGGTTGACCGAACGCTTTCTTAAGAGCGGTGTCATATCGTAACGGAACAACTTGCGCCATTTTGTCTTCCTTTTTTTAAAATTTACATGAATAGTATCAGATCAGGTAGGTTGATTTTTTAAGATATGTAGTAACAGTGGCAATCCGTTGAGAAAATGACTCTATGACACCGCGTTCCGCTTTCAATACCCAATCAGAATAATACCTTTTAGCGGGAGGACTAACCGGCTGCTAATATACAGCGTTTCCAAGAACGTGTAAACCTTGTGAAAGTCATCGCCTCCCCTATAGTCGTTTCTCACAGCCAAGATTAAAAATTCAACACCATGCATCATAGATGCCTGAAAAATATCTTTAAGAAATGCATAATTAGCAGTTGCCCTCCCTGCTTCAACTTCAAGAACTATTTTCCCATCATTGCTTACACCATCGGCATTAAAAGATTGGTCAACGGTATTATTCAAACCGAAGAGAACGGGCACAGGAATTTTTTGTCCTTTTGCTTTTCCAGTTTCAACTTTGAATCCAATCTGCTCAAGATGAGGCCTCAATATGTCCAAAACTTGGTCACTTTTCAATTTGTTTTCAGGAGACTTTATCTGTTCGTAAGCTTGGTTGAAACATTCAATAACGTGTTGAACTTGCTCGGTTATTCCCACCGATCTCGGAAATAGTTGATATCTTAACATACCCGTGAGTGCCTTTTAAGTAAAGAGCGAGTTGAAAGCGACAAGCAGATTAGTGCGGCGGTTTCAGTCATCCTCTGAGAATTCGGAGCGAATACTTGGAAACTGGCTAAGCAATTCCTTGGAGTTGATAGCAAGCTTTTCAACAGCGCGTTGCACCTCCGGAGAGTCTTTATAATGATGGATGTGACTCAAGGAAATTACAATCTTATTATGTGCCTCATTGATTAACTGAATGATTTCTTCATCGCCATACGCCAATCGCCAAGCAACATCAAAGCGCGCGTGCTTATTATTTTCGAGGTATTGAACGGCCTGCGGATTTTCAAGAAGCCTGCCGAAGTCAGCAGTATTTCGTGAACCGGTCAAAAGCGGTGGATGCTGTTGAGTACCAAATAACCATCGCGCAAAATTCGCGAGTGCACCCAAACGGTGTTTGGGAACTGGCGTTTTTGCGTCATCTGGCTCGGAAAAGATGTCAAGCCCCAAATACTTCTGAACTCCTAACGTTTGGATGGAAAAAGACATAGTGATGAATCTAAATTCAGCATCTGCAGCAGAAAAGTCCTCTAAAACGTCCTGCATTTGCAGAAAAAGCCGATAAGATATATAGTGATATCGAACCCTGGAAATGCTGCTTCCAATCATCCCCATCACATTTTCATAACTCATACCCTGTTCATCAATCAATTTAGCGATGTATTCCGATTTTTGTGTTGGAAACCATTGTTTGATGCCAGTAACACCATGATGAAACGCTTGGAAGGATTCAACTTCCTGACGAGAATGAATCTGTATGTACGGTATCTTCTCAAAAAGTTTTTCGGGAACACTCTTGTTTTCAACGAGTGGATCCCATTTTTTAAAAATCTCTCCCCCGTTAACGGCTTGACGAAGATAGATTAGGGAAGCGACGCGCCGATTACCGTCTACGACAACAAACCGTTGTTCTCCATCCAATTCTTCTTTGACAACCAATAACGCCTCATGTCTCCAAAAACCGTTCTCCAAGTAAGACATAGCAAGTTCATCAAGGTCCCAATTGCCCATCATCTCAAGGATCTCCTCCTGAGAAAGATTAGCATCTGTTTGACGACGACCGAGTCTGGGGTTCTTAGTGTCAAGATAAAGTTCGTCAAGTTTCGCGTATTGAATTTCTCTGTTTAGGTTCATATTTTACCTTAGTCTATCACTTCCATGCTTGCAAGGCGTGTTCTTTAAAGAAAAATCACCTAAAACCCAACACGGCAGATGCAAAAGATCACACTTTACAAAGGGGTAAGGATAGTCCTATATATTGACAAATATTCGTTGGCTGAAGAGTGCCACTCTCGTAGGTACGTCAGTGTCAGTCTACCGATAGCATTCGGTGGACAGGACACGTGCAAGGATGCACGTGATGCTATTCCTGTCCAACTGACACTCTAACTGTACCACATTTTTGAGAAAATGTCAAATCTTTTTTCGCGTTGCTTGCAAACAACACCTATTATAGAAAATATGAACGAAAGCGAATTAATACCGTTGATTTGATATGATCCTGCTTTTTAGAAATCCTCAGTAGCAATAAGGGCAGCATCTGGAATTTTACGAATATTTATCATGACTTTCGTCCGCCTTGGACTGCCATCAGCATTTCTAAAACCTTCCTGAAATGAACCGCTACACTGGCTCAGTGTCTCGTTATTTAAGCAAATAAAATGGATTTCTGATAGGGCAAACTCTGTTTTACGTCTTCTTGACATTGCTCCTCTGTTTATCCGGTTGACTTCATATTGGCTGATCCCTTCTTTCAGTTCATCATGCCATCTTTTGAAGGTTCTTTCTTCGTCGTTGTATTCCACTTCACCAATCGCGAGAATAATTCCATAATGACCGTAATCATCTATCGTGTTTGCCACCGCTTCAGCATCATTTGTGATGACATTATGGTTTGTAGTATTGGCTGCGTGCGTCTTAAAATCCCATGAAATTGCCTGAAACGCGTCAAACTCCGTATTGCCATATTTCTTTCCGGGTATGTCAATTATGCCATCAAAATGTTTTTCACACAAAAATTCAAAGTAAAACCCCATCCATTCCATCTGCCGCCACTGTTTAGAGCCAGCATTCCTCATTTCAATAATAGAGCTCCGGCCATCCCAAACTTTAGAGATATTTCGCGAGGCGATTTGCAGTTTTTCAACTGTGTCAAGCATCTTTTGGGTTATCATAATAAAATTACGTTCCCTCACTGAACAAGTCCCACACAGGTTCTTCTTCTGTTTTCTGGATTAAGTATTTCCCTGATTCAAGTCGGTCAAGTGCGAATTCGTAATATGCTGGCACAATCTCAAAGCCTATGTAATGCCGTCCCTTCATTTTGCTGACGACGGCAACCTGCCCGGAGCCTAAAAATGGATCTAAAACGACATCGCCTTTGTCACTGGAATAATCAATGATTTTGTCAATGAGTTCAGCTGGTAATTTCGTTGGCGTTTTAACCGCGCCTTGCCAATATTCTCTCTTAATTTCCCAGACATCTTCTTTGTCTTTGTAATGTGCTGACCCACCGTTTTCAGTCTTCGCGTCTTTATCAAATCGGCGATACGGATAAAACTTTCGTTTCTTATCGTTTTTGCACAAAAAAAGACAGTGATAGTGAGAGGTTACATACTTACGTTTGGTAACAACACCAAACTGATATTTCCAAATTAGGTGATTAACAGTTGTCAGTTCGCATAAATCAATCGCTACTAAGAGATCCTTTAGATGATTCCAGCCTGAGAAGATGTACATACTGCCAGAATCTTTTAGCACTCTTGTCGCAGCAGAAAGCCAATCAAGCGTAAAAGCAAGATAGTCACTCGCTTCAATCTCGTTGTAACCTTCAAGGACTCGACTCCCTTTTCGGTTGTAGTTGTGCCGAGTCGCTTTAAAGTCGATGGCAAAGGGCGGATCCGTTATGATAAGGTCAACACATTCATCCGGCATCTCGGACATTAACTTAATACAGTCCCCCTGCTTGATGGTATCAATATATTCAGACTGGCTCATTTTCTTTCTCTAAGTTGCTGTTAAAATTTCGAGGAACGCAGTCATGTATCCGATAGCGTACGCGCGGCCTCGGTGTCCCCAGCCTGTATCGTCTACAATATGCGGCACATGGTCGGTAATCATGAAGCCTGTAAAGCCGACCTCTTTGAGTGTGCGCATCACATCAAACATATCGCAATTGCCGGTGTCAACAAAGGATTCAGCAAATTTCGGGACATGACCTTCTACGTCGCGGAAGTGGACGTAGAAAATCTTGTCGCGCTCCCCGAAGTAACGGATCGCGTCCGTGACACCCGGTCCCATCTCGGACCAAGAACCGACACAGAAATCGAGTCCGTGTATCGGACTGTCAGCAATCTCCATCCCACGTTTAAAACCTTCAAAATTGCGGAACAGACGCGGCACGCCAGCAAGGATTTCAACGGGCGGATCATCGGGGTGAAGTGCGAGCTTAACGCCTGCCTCTTCTGCAACAGGGAGGATGGCGTTCATGTAATATTCGTAATTCTCCCACATCTCGGCTTCAGTGAAAACGCGTCCATGCGATAGGGGTGCGTCCTTAACTTCGTCCATATCGAAACTGGTAACTTCGGCACCGCCTCTACCCGGCGTGGTTCGAGAAGTCCGCCAGACCCCACTCGGCATCCAGTGGTATCCGAAGATCTCAACGCTAGCCTTGCCGATATTACGAATTGTTGTCGCCATATTCTCAATCTGTTCATCACGACCCGGCAGACCGAGCATCGCTTTGTCGTAAAACGGGACAGGCACGTTTTCAAGTGCCGCCAACCGTAGCCCAACCGCTTCTACCTCTTTTCGGAGTTGAAGGATATCCTCATATTCCCACCGCTCCGTGCCGGGGAGTTGTGCAGTGTTGAGCAAAACATCTTCAACCCCAAGCTGTTTGATAAACTTCAGCCGTTCTTCACTGAGTTCACTGAATTGACCTAAGCCGAGACGCATCTTCCGAGCCATAGTTTACTCCTTCGTGGGTTCAGAATTCCTTGTTGCTATCCAATAGAATCGTGACGGGACCGTCGTTAACGAGTTGGACATCCATCATCGCCTGAAAAGTGCCGCCTTGTGTTGGGATATTCTGCTGTTTTAGGAGGGTGATGAATTCCTCATAAAGCGCGTTCGCGACTTCGGGACGGGCGGCGTTAATGAAACTCGGTCGCCGTCCCTTGCGGCAATCACCGTAGAGCGTGAATTGCGAGACAACGAGGGCAGCCCCTCCTGTTTCGAGGAGCGAGAGATTCATTTTACCTTCTTCATCTTCAAAGATACGCAGATTAGCGATTTTGTTGGCGATATATTCCAGTTGCGTTGCAGTATCGTCATGTGCAACGCCGAGGAAGACAAGTACGCCTGCCCCAATCTCGGAAACGAGTTCACCCTCCACGGTAACACTGGCAGATTTAACGCGCTGAACGACTGCTCTCATTTTTTAATTTTTCCTTGCGGATAAGTAACGGGGTTTAAGGCCTTGACGTTTTTTGTGTTCGAGCTGCAGAAACTCCCCAGCAAAAACACCTCCACTACGTTACGGACTACTGATTAGTTGCTATCGGACAGGGATGGACTCTGATTGTGGTATACTGTTGTATCTTTACTAATTTTTATCGCTAAAACAGTAAATTCTCACCACCGAGCGTCTGTGCCTTCTCGCCCCCGAAGGTCAGGTTAAACTGGAAGCCGGGTTGACTGTTAAATCCGAGTTGGAATGCCAGCGTATCCGAGACTTCATAACGGAAAGCGAGTCCGATGAAGTTCGTTACATTTATGCCAGCATACGGCAGTTCACGTGAGAAATCCGCCACTAACCACATGTTATCTGCAATCCCGATTTCACCGCCGACCTGCCAATTGAGTGTAAAAAAGTCTGTCGTTTTAAGTAACTTTGATGTAAGGAAAACACCAACACCCGCGTGCACTTTGAAAAGGCTACCAAATCTTTGGGTGCCGACCATATAGGTGTTGATTCCCATAAACGGAAACCCGTCAGCAGGACTGTAGTCAAGGAACTGATTGTCCGAGTTGAGTCGATCATCTGCGGTGAACCCGAACTGTGCATCGCCGCCAATAGAGATACTTGGAAAGTTATCACCCCGATCGGGTTTGATGTTATACTTGAGTCCGATAACACCATCAAACAGCGGTTGATCATAGACACGGTGAGCCGTGGCTGCTGGGTCAATGTCAGCATCTTCAGCAACACTATAGAAATCGTGAACAACTTTTCGGACACCGCCCGTTGAAAACGTGCCGCCCAGCACCAAGTCAAGTTCGTCGCTTAAGCCGTAATTGAATCTGACCGGTATGAGGAACGTCTCGATTTGGAGCGATACACGATGAGATTCCTCAAATCCACCAATATCCACCCTTTGCCGATGATCCGGTAACAGATCAACTTTTGAGTATTGAAGGAGTCCAAACGAGGTACTCGAACCCCCCTTACCGATCGGTTCCGCAGTCTGAATGGTACTGAGATGTGAAATAGACGGCAATTGCGCCGAGAGCGACAGTGCGGGACCAATGAGAAGTAAGATGCAAATAATGGAAATAGAGTATTGTGTTCTGAATTGTCTATTTTTAGCGAGCATAGAGTTATCCTTTAGGTATAGAGACTGGTTTTAGGGTTTTGCTTCTACCATCGCGCTTTCGTCTCGCTGTCCATCGGGCCCAGGCGTATCATCAAAGGCAGTTATGAAGTACTTTTTGAAAAGCAGATTTTGACCGACAAGAATCGGGTCTTCACCCGGGATTGTCCAAGTGCGATCTTTTTTTCCGGGCGCGGGACGAAGGAGTAGATTGCCATCCGCGTCTTGGGTATAGAGTTGATACCCCGCGAGGTCTGGTTCGATATTCGGTGTCCATGAAATAACTGCATCGTATTTTGTGTTGAATAGGGACCGCGGGAGATAAAGGACCCTGACGTTTCTTGGCGGTGCGGGCGGGAGATTTGGGGCAGCTGCGGTGATTGTCGTGATCGCCTCCGCGCCAAACTCGTCAACGCCAGCCACACGATAGACTTTTCGAGTCCCATCGACTTGGAAATCGTGGTCAAAATAGAAGAGTTGATCTCGCTTCGGTTCAGCGATCCGTTTGAATCGGAGCGGTTTGTCATCCCCGGGATCAATTGCCGCATAGACGCGGAAGACAGAAAAATCGTAAGGAAATTCATAACCGTCCCAAAAGAGTTTAATAGTGAGGTCCGTCGGATCACCGAGCGTTACAGTCGGAGCAGGCGGCGGAACACTCGGTGTCGCGATCGCTGTTTTCCAGAAACGACGCGGCTCTTCATTCTCAGTTGGCGGGTTCGTCGGATCAGGCGTTTCAACATCGTTGACATCAACATAGGTGATGCGATATTCATAACCAAGGAGCCGTCCATCCGTATCACGCCGGTCGTTTTCGAGATTTTGGGTATCAATAAATTCGTTCGCCGGTGCGTCAATAGATCCAACTAACGCAAACGTCGTATCCGCGCCACCTGTAGAACGTCTGTAGATACGGTATGCTTTAATGCCCTCCTGACCTATATCATTCCACGTGACCCGTACCTGTTCATCCCCAGCGAAGAGCATAAGACCATCCGGTGCACCAGAGGTGCGCAGATTTTCTGGGTCAAGCGGGTTCGCGAAGTCCTCACTATTCGTGCAGGCATAGAAGAAAACAAAAACAAACAAAATCAGAAAACTTAGCATACCAAATAAGGTGTGGAATAGACGCATGATTTTTGCTCCTTAAAACGACGCAATTCTAACCAACATTCTTCAAACCAATCAAAAACCCGATTTTGACAAGACTTCCCACTTACCTATTACTGGGAAGCAGGTAAAATCGGAGAGACCTTAATCATTAAAAAACGTGTAGTAGCCTTAGACTTGCACGCTGACTTTGGAAATCGTAGTGTGGCAGTAATTGGAACGAAGCGCGTGGGAATAACAGCCCTATGTTTCCAAAGCGATAATTTGTGAAATTAATGTTCCTTGTGCGTAGATTTGTGCTAAAGGCTTGCGAACGGATCCCAGAAGAGAGAACACCTTCCGCAGATTCGGACGACTCCGATGGTGTGTCAAGTTGGCTATAGATAGAGAAAAACACAGCAAGTCCGACACATCCGAGACCGACGCGCGACATAATGGTGCTGGCATTCCGTCTAACCAGAAAAGCGTCCTTGTGCGCTTGGATGTCCGCTTGGATTGCAGCGTTGAGATATGTGTCGTAACGGTCTTGAGCGGAGGCTTTAAGAAGCGTACCTCCGACTTGGAGACTCATACCAGAGGCAAAGAGTGCTACCGACAGAACACGAGACCGACGCGCCGCATCCGCATGCTGATTTGGTAAAATGAAGATGAGAACGCAACTACACGTAAAAACGATGAATTTTTGGATCGGGCTATAACGCTTCATGTCAAGTTTTTCCTTTGATGAGAGAGATCTGTTTCTATAAAGTGTACCCCATTTTTTTCGGAAAGTCAACGCTTTTTGCAACAGTAGCAGTCAGTCATCATTAGAAAGCCATGACCGAGAGTACTTCGCAGTGAAAATCCTACAATAAAGTCATCGTGAGCGGAAAATCAAAACATCAACAGATCAAAAAAAATAAACGCATAGATAATTTTTCCGTCTAAGTCTACACTTTTTCGTCTAACGTGTACAGAAGTGGTTTGTAAATTCAAATAGCCTAATACCTTAGGAACCATTTGATTTGACATTCAGCAAAATACAAAGTAAAATTAAAGAAAATATTTTCGCATTAACGTCTGTCTTAAGTTGCAAAGAGATGTCTACGCGAGGTTCCGCAATGGAATCCGATGAAGTGGAAGTCTTAAAAAACACGTCTGGAAACCGAAGACAACGGAGGAAAAGCAATGAAAATCGCTAATAAACGGGGAAGCGTCATTACAAAACTTGGAATCGGCTGTGTTGTATGCTTGCTTCTCGGTTTCGCGATACTGCTCTACGCGCAAGAGAAAACAAAATCGGCGTTCATCGGCACAAAACCGGGGATGGACACCGCTAAAACAGAAGAAAAAAAAACCTCTAAAATGCTGGCAATGGCTAAAGCGAAAGAACAACTCCAACCCCAACGCAATAGGTCTTGGGGACGGCAAAATCGTGGTGGTAGCGTTGACTTCGGAGAAAACCCAGCGTTTTACAAAACAATTATTGACTACAACCTCTTCCGACCGCTCGGATGGACACCACCGAATAATGAACCCACATACAGTTTGGCCAGCACCGCTGTTAACCCAAACGGCGCAATATCACAAGCGACGCTGCTGGAGAAAAGATCCAATCGCTATCATTTTGTTACGATCGGCACAAAACTCGGCGATATGACAGTAAAAGATATCGAAGCCAGACGGGTAATCTTAGACAAAGCAGGAGAGACAATAACACTCAAAACCAGTGAGTGGCAACCCCTTACGGCTAAGCGGGAACGCGGTGGAGACAGAGATCGTGGCGAAAGCGATTCCGAAAAAGCCGACAATAATAACGAAAGACAAAACCGAGGCAATCAGGCTGCTGAAAAACATAGGCAAATGGAGCAGAAAAATCAATCAGCCGCTAAACGAGAGCAGTTAAGACGGGATATAATGGAGAAGATGCGGCACGCTTCATCAGACGGGGAGCGACGAGAAATTATGGAGTATTACAAAAAAGAGTTCGGTAAATAGTCAGGGACGAGATCGCGATTGATAGCGTTCCGTCTCCGTCAAGATACATGCTCAATTTTTTTAAGGCGCGGTTGGTCATCGCGCCTTTTTTGTTAGACACAGTTAACGTATCCAATTCCAAGTTGTTCCCAGTTGCTACCGAGTCAAACGTCTAACTTAGTTTCCATCGCATTTGATTTGACATTCAGAAAAATACAAAGTAAAATTAAAGAGAACTTTTTCGCATTCGTGTTTGTCTTAAGTTGCAAAGAGATGTCTACACGAAGTTCCGAAATGCGAATACCGTAAGTGGAAGTCCTTAAAAAAGAAAACACATCTGGAAACTGGGACAACGGGGGAAAAGTAAATGAAAAGTCCTAATAAACGACGAAGTCTCATTGCAAAACTTGGAATCGGTTGCGTCGTATGCCTGTTCCTCGGCTTTGGGATATTGCTCTATGCACAAGAAAAAACAAAATCAGCGTTTATCGGCACAAAGCCTGAAGTGAAAGAAACAGATACCGCGAAAATACAGGCAATGGCGAAAGCGAGAGCACAAGCCCAACCCCAACGCAATAGGTCTTGGGGACGGCAAAATCGTGGTGGTAGCGTTGACTTCGGAGAAAACCCAGCATTTTACAAGACAATTATTGACAACAATCTCTTCCGTCCGTTGGGATGGACACCGCCAAACAACGAACCTTCCTATAGTTTAGCCAGCACCGCTGTTAACCCAAACGGCGCAATATCACAAGCGACGCTGCTGGAGAAAAGATCCAATCGCTACCATTTTGTTACGATCGGCACAAAACTCGGTGATATGACAGTAAAGGACATCCAAGACAGCCGCGTGATCTTAGACAAAGCAGGAGAGACAATAACACTCAAAACCAGTGAGTGGCAACCCCTCACGGCTAAGCGGGAAGGCGGTGGCAACAGAGGCGGAGAACGTGGCGAAGGAAATTCCGAAAGGGCGGGGAATAATGAAGGACAAAACCGAGACAATCAGGCTGCCGCTGAAAAACGCAGGCAGATGGAACAGAAAGAGCGAGCCTCTGAGGCACAAAGAATGAGACAGCAGATGATAGAGAGGATGCGGAACGCTTCAGGTGAGGAGCGGCGACGAATGATAGAAAGATTTCGGAGGGACCGGGGTAGAAGAGGACGCGGGCGCGATTAGATCGTATCATCAAGATTCTCAGAACCCACATACATCTGGACTTTTTGCAAGGCGCGGTTACAAACCGCGCCTTCTCTTTTCCAAATAACTATGCTGCTTCCTGAGCGTTCTCCGGCATGTTCTCAAGCCGAGAGAGCCAGTAACCAACATCAAATGACTCATCACCGATCAGGAAACGCCACTGCTTGATCCGATTGACGATCTCAAGCCGGACATCGTTCCCATACCACCTATGATTCCGACCCAAGATACCGTGGATCGGTGCCGAGTCGATATCCTCTGTGTTCCAGAGTTGGCACTGACGCACCGTCGGATTGAGACGGAGTTTGAACATATAGCGCGTCTGATCCGTTAAATTCGGTTGTGCACAATGCCACATCCCGTGATGCACGACAAAAAGCGTGCCTGCCTCACAAGCGATCGGCAACTGACTGAGGAAGTTTTGGTAACGTGCGATGTCCGTTTCACAGACACGGCGATAGTGGCTTCCCGGCAGAATCATCGTCCCACCCATTTCACGCGGCGTATCGTGCGAGAAATAGAAGAATTGGATGTCAAAGTGCATCCGCAGATCAATGATCGCATCGGCATGCCAAATTTGCCCGATCTCGTTCTGTGGGCGGACGATATGAACGGCATGGTGATCGTAGAGTGGATCCTCGCCGACGAGACTGTGAACAATGCCCTGTACCTCTGGTAACCCAAAGACTTTACCGACAGCAGAGTCATCATTCCAGACATCGTTTAAAACGGTGCCGCCACCACCGCGGACACCCACACCCGATTCCATCTCTGCATGCGCGGCTTTATTCAATTCATCAGGGATTAAATTATCGAAGCGGAGGTAACCGTCCGCAACGAAATTCGCCATCTGCTCCGTAGTAAGCAAATACTTTTTATCTAACATTAGATATCCTCCAATTTCTCCAGGATATATTCAAACCTGAGATATGAAGTATGATATTCCATACCCGGATAGGCAGGAAATTGTTGTGGAAACTGAATCACTCGCCAGCCATCCCGCATCGCTTCCAGAACTGAGTTATACGGCGGTGTTTCGCTATCACCTGTGGTATGACGTTTGTCGCCAGTGCCATCATACATCGCCCAAGCGACAACGCTACTATTCAGGTCAGGTGTGTGTAAATGTAGGACCAGAAGTTTCTGTCTTAATTCAGACATGTTGAAAGTTAGCCTTCCTTGGAACACGCTCTGTAAACGCGCTCATGAGATATATCCGTCTTAGACGTTATTGCGCCTTAATCCGACTCCAAGTCGTCACCAGTTTTCCGCCGGGTTGTACATCTAACGCAACGGACATTCCATCTTCCATTAATTCGTTGAGTTCCTTCTCGCTGAGGGCTCTGTCATAAAGAACCACCTCATCAATAGTACCTGTCATCCAGTAGCCGCCGATGTCGCAGCCCCCAATAAACAGGAAATTATCGTGGTTATCAGGTTTCGTCCCTGGTGCGACTTCTGCGTCAACCGCTCCGTTGAGATAGAGTTTGAAGTCTGAACCGTCGTAAGTGCCTGCAACGTGATGCCAGTCGCCATCTGTCACAACAGTTTGGGCATCAAACGATTTCCATCCAGCGTTTGTTGTGAAAGAGTAATGCACGACACCTCTGTTAATATGACCGAAAAGCCCATAGTTTCTACCCGTCGGATTGCGGTGTTCTTTAGAAGCAATAATTTGCCACGCGCCGGAGATTTTCGGGATATTCACCCATGCGGCAATTGTGAATTCCGCTAAATCAAGCGCATTATCATCATCGACCGTCACCATATCTTGCCCGCCGAATTCCATCGCGCCACCAAACTTACCATCAACCCATTTCGGCTTGCCTTTGGCGATTTTCCCATCCAATCCGTTATCGGAGGAATCCTTAACGGCTTCCCCTTTACCTTCATCAAGCAGCCACGCACCGACAAGCCCCTCTGTATCCAGTGCTACGACCTGCGTTGCCACGAAAAGTGTTAGCGCAAAAAGACTTAGGATTAAAAATGTTAGTACTCTGTACATCAGAAACTCCCCATTTTAAACTGACCTTGATACTGAAATTCAAGGCTATCATTTAGACAACAGTTTCGGGCGGTATCGTCGCGTCCTTTGGCACAATCACAATCCCATCCCGAATGTAGTAATTTTTGCCATCGTAATTATCAATTCCGTCTCGGTTCACAAGTACTGAATTATCACCGATACGCGCATTTTTGTCAATAATTGCATTCTGAATCAGACAATTCCGTCCAATACCGACCTTCGGGACACCTGACTTTTCACTCTCAACACGCGACGCATCTGACTCATAGTAGTCTGCTCCCATAAGTATAGACTGGTAAATGCGACTGCCCCCTGAAATGATACTACGAATCCCAACAATCGTTCGATCTAACTCGGAATCATCAATAATAGAGCCTTCCGCGAGAATCGATGAACGGACACTACTGCTGTTGACCTTGGTACTTGGCAGATGCCGACGGTTCGTATAGATCGGTGCCTGTTCATCGTAGAAATTGAACGAAGGTGTAGCATCGGTGAGCGCAATATTCGCCAAATAGAATGAGTGAATCGTCCCAATATCCTCCCAATAGCCGTCAAAAAAGTAGGCTGAAACCGTACGCTTCTGGATGCTTTTCGGAATAATATCCTTACCGAAGTCCACGTTTGAATCATCTTGCAGCACCTCTCGTAAGACCTCTCGATTGAAGATATAGATCCCCATTGAGGCGATGTATTCCCGACCTTGTGGTTCAATGCCCCGCGATGTAAATACCTCGGGTTCAACGCGGAGTCGCTGGAGTTCCGCCTCGGTTTGTGGCTTTTCAACGAAATCGACGATCCGTCCACTCGTATCCGCCTGGAGAATGCCGAGTCCACTTGTAATCTCTTTCTCCACGGGAATGACAGAGACTGTAATGTCAGCATTGGATTCAGTGTGAACAGCCAACATTTTTTGATAATCCATCCGATAGAGATGATCGCCTGCAAGAATCAGCACATGGTCGTCTTGGAACCGTGGATTGAGAATGTAAGGTTGATTGTGCTTGATGGCATCCGCTGTTCCTTGATACCACTCCTCGCCCATCAGCGTCTGTTGCGCTGCGAGGATTTGGACGAACCCGCGGCGATACGTATCAAAGCGGTACGTCTGTGCAATATGTCGATTCAAGGAGACAGAGTTGAACTGGGTCAAGACATAGATTTTTTCAAGACCAGAGTGCAGGCAATTACTAATCGGTATATCGACGAGTCGAAATTTACCCGCAATCGGGACACTCGGTTTCGCTCGATCCCGTGTCAACGGAAATAGCCGCGTGCCGCGACCGCCTCCAAGAATAACCGCGATAACGCTCCCATTACTCATAAACACTCTCCGAATTTAGTTGTCAGTTATTAGTTATCAGTTATAAGTCTGTTTTCTGGTGCTTGATTATCTCTTTGTCCGTGTCGTTTCCTAATTGAAATGATAAAAGGAACAAAGATATGTAAGTAAATCAGAACCCTCTTAACCAAAAACTAAAAACTTATAACTATTCCGTCCTACAAACTCCCTTTAGTGGACAGAACACCGGTAATATTTTCATCAAGACGTGTGGCAATATGCAACGCTTTCGCGACCGCCTTAAAGATCGCTTCAATAATATGGTGCTGGTTCGTGCCGTAGGGAACGTTGATATGCAAAGTTGTACCGCTATTGTTCACAAACCCGTGGAAAAATTCCTCCGCGAGTTCAATATCAAAATCGCCGACCTTTCCATAATTCAGCGGTGTCTCAAAGTGGAGATAAGGTCGTCCGCAGACATCCAAATCAACTTTCGCAAGCGATTCATACATCGGGACAGTGAAACTACCGAACCGTTGCATTCCTGCTTTGTCGAGTACCGCTTTTTGGAGGGCTTGCCCCAAGCAGATGCCAACATCTTCGGTCGTATGATGCGCATCTACATGTAAATCACCTTTCGCCTCAATCTCAAGGTTAAAGAATCCATGTTTGGCAAAGAGTTCTAACATGTGATCCAAGAATCCGACCCCGGTCTTAATGTCGGATGCCCCAGTTCCATCAAGGTCAAGGGTGAGTCGGATGCGGGTTTCTGCTGTTTCGCGAGCGATTTCTGCTTTTCTATCCATTTTTATTTTTTAATTATTCCTTGCGGTTAAACAACGTNNGCCGTGCTTTTTTAGGAGTCGCCCTCCATTACATTACGGGCTTGGTTTTTGGTGCTACAAAGAACTTTTAATTATTCCTTGCGGTTCGGTCAAGCCGATTGCGGCCTTCACGTTCTTTTCCGTATATCCGCTTTCCACTTCGTTTCAAGCTGCGTACTCTTATTATACGCTTAAAAATGGTTTTCAGCAACGCGAAAACAAATGAGGTCTCATAGGAGCAAGCTCCTGCTCGCGATACTCCTATGCCCATGTTATTAATCCGAGTTCGTATGGAGATTGCAGATCCTCATGGTACGGCAAGGCACGTACAGTATAGCCGTGCAAGCCCGTCTGTTTCAAGGACAGTGTCCCCTCAAAAAGGTAAGTACCACCACCGAGGTCGTCCTTATATTCCATAGGACTCACAGCCCCGTTGTGGATTTCACCCGCCTCGTCTAATACACCGTGGTAAATCTGAACGGCAAGTTCGTGCGGAAACAGCACATCGGTTCGGACAACTGCTTGCACGGTTGTGGATTCACCCACGCCAAGTTCGGAATTTCGCGTGGCATCGGCTTTGGGGTCGGTCGGTTTTTCTTCAATCCGAAGGTCGCCCCAATGGTCTCGGATGTGGGTTTTCCAGCGCGCTAAGGCAATACTGCGTTTCGCCTCCGATTCATTGAGTTCCTGCCAACGCCGATGTGCCGGGAAATATAACTGCTCCGCGTATTCTGACACCATCCGTTTGGTATTGAAGACAGGTGCGAGGTTCTGCATCGCACTCTTCATCCGTGCGACCCATTCGTAGGGTACATCGTCAACGGGGTTCCGCTGGTAATAGAGTGGCACAATCTCGTTTTCAAGGAGGTCATAAATGGCATTCGCGTGCGCTTTGTTAGTAGATTTGGAATCCTCTGGAACGGGTCCCGTGTCAATCGTCCATCCACCGCCCAAATGGTTCGCCTCCGCCCACCAACCGTCTGCGATACTGAGGTTGAGAACACCATTCGCTGCTGCTTTCATACCGCTTGTACCGCTCGCCTCATTCGGACGTAATGGGTTATTAAGCCACACATCAACACCTTCAACGAGATAACGTCCAACACAAATATCGTAATTCTCAATAAAGACGATTTTATGATAAAATCGCGGCTCCGCTGCGATCCGAGCGATACGCTGGATAAGTAGTTTTCCCTCATAGTCATGGGGATGTGCTTTCCCCGCAAAAATGAGTTGAACAGGACGCTCAGGATGGTTGAGAATCTTATCAAGTCGGTCAACGTCATGGAACAACAGCGTTGCGCGCTTATAGGTCGCAAATCGGCGTGCAAAACCGATCGTCAACGCTGCTGAATTGAGCGTTTTCGTTGCCATATTGTCGCTTTTTGGGGCGCGTTTGGAAATACTTCCGCCGAGTGCCTGTTTCTGTTCCTGCCGTTGGCGAGCGAATGTAATCAAACGTTCACGCCGCCGTTCATGTATCCGCCACAATTCGGGGTCAGGAATCTGTGAGATTTGCGTCCAGACGGCTTGATTCGTGAGTTCAACAATCCAGCGGGGTCCGAGGTATCTGTCAAAAAGGCTCTGCATATCGCCAGAGACCCACGAACGCGCGTGAATCCCGTTTGTAATCGCGCCAATAGGCACCTCATGCACAGGGGTACCGGGCCAGAGGTCTTTCCACATCTCACGGGCGACCTCTCCGTGCAGTTGACTCACACCGTTGCACATCGCAGAGAGCCGAAGGGCAAGAAGTGCGGGACTGAATTCACTGTGCGTATTCGACGGATTTGTTCTACCGAGACCGAGGAAGGTATCCATGGAGACACCGAGTTCACGGTAATAACTACTGAAGTAGTGATTGACTAAATCAGGCGGGAACCAGTCAATACCAGCGGGAACAGGTGTATGCGTCGTGAAGATATTTCCCGCCTTTGTCGCTTCGCAGGCTTCTTCAAAACGGATGCCTGTCTGCAACATCATCTGCCGGATCCGTTCAATTGCGAGGAACGCAGCATGCCCTTCGTTCATGTGGCAGACCGTAGGTCGGATACCGAGCGCTGCTAAGGCACGGTAGCCACCAATACCGAGCAAAATTTCCTGTTTGATACGGAGACGTTCATCACCGCCATACAGGTAATCCGTGACGTTCCGCAACTCTTCGTTCTGGTTTTCGGAGATATTCGTATCCAGCAGATACAAGGAGATGCGTCCGACTTGCGCACACCAAACTTTAGCGAACGCTTTCCCTTCGGGATATTCGACTTCGACTAAAAGCGGGGACCCATCGGCGAGTTTCACTGGCTGGATGGGCATATTGTAAAAGTCATTGGTAGGGTAATCCGCCATCTGCCAGCCATCTGCGGTAAGGGTCTGGCGGAAATAGCCGTGTTGGTAGAGGAGTCCGACTGCGACGAAAGGCAGTCCTAAGTAACTCGTGGACTTTAGGTGGTCACCTGCTAAGACCCCTAAACCGCCAGAGTAGAGCGGCATGCACTCCGTCAACCCATATTCCATTGAAAAATAGGCGATTTGTAGGTCGGTGAGCGTCTCATCATTATGATTCGTCTCAAACCATGAAGGGGTCTTATGGTATTCTCTAAACTTCTTGTGGATGACTTCCAGACGCGCGAGGAATACGCTGTTTTTTGCGGTTGCGTCTAACCGTTCTTGTGAAATCTGACCGAGCATCGCGACCGGGTTATGATAAGTTCTTTCCCATAATTCCGCATCAAGATGATGAAACAGATCCAATGCTTCACGATCCCAGGTCCACCATAGATTTAAGGCGAGTTCACGTAGCGGTTCAAGATTCGGGGGTAAAGTCGGTACCACTGTTAACTGGCGAAGTGGCTTCATTTAATTCCATTCTCCTTCCGAAATCTATGCCGCTGCTGCGTCTGATTGTTGTGTCTTTAGTGTGATGTAAGTACCTTGTCTGCGCTTTTCAAAATCTAATTTGCCTTCGCGAGCGAGCCAACCGATCGCCATCAGGATTGTGCGTTCATTCTCACCGATTTCGCGTGTCAATTTTGTAACAGTGGCTTCGCTGTTCTCTTCGAGATAGTGCCACACGGCACCCGCTACACTTCCAATATTTTCTAACATTTTACCTCCAAAAACATAAAAAACCGAGGCTTTATTGAATACATCTTAACCGATGCCTTGTGCAATTTACGCCGAAAATTTCTTATAGAAAAACAAAAGATGTCGCACAAGTCTACAGTATATATTATAGTTACTTTAGGTCAGGTTGTCAAGAGCAATAGCCTGAATAGCCATCAGCAGTCAGCCTTCGGCAGTCAGTGAATTCGCGACCGAGAGGGCTTCGCAGTGAGAATCCCATAAGAAGAAATTTGCGTCCGAAAAATCGAAATTATGAGAGAACTGAATGACTCTGACGCGGATTTGACATCTATTTTGACATTATGCTATAATTCTTCGCAATAGATACACTTAAAGGCTTTGCTTGCAAGCCGATAAAAATAATTTTGACGAGGTAAAAAATTTGAGTATTGTTGTTCACGTTACACACGAAGCCATCCAAAAAATGGGGGGTATCGGTGCAGTCTTAGAAGGGTTACTGACAACCCAAAACTACAACGCAGCGATTGAGCGCACCTTTCTCGTAGGCCCACTCTTTTCCGGTGCCGATCTCGGAAGTTTAGATACTATCCTATACCGAGCAAGCGAAGGGATAATGGACACACCGCACGCAGAGGCTCTCAGTGAGATTGAGAAAACCTATCACGTAGAACTCGTCTATGGACAACGCCAATTTGAAAATAAAAATAAGAAAGTTACGACCCTCACAGATGTCATCTTGGTGAACGTCTCAAACACCAACGAAGCACTGACAGGGCAGTTCAAATGGCAACTCTACGAACACTTCCAAATAGAATCAAATCGTTACGAGAGTGAATGGGAGTTCGAGGAGTATGTCCGCCTTGCCGAACCTGCGTATGCAGCACTGCAAGCAATCATCGGCGAAGAGACAACGACCCCTGTGTTCATCATCTCGCACGAATTCATGGGGATGCCACTCGCCCTCAAAACACTCATTGAACGGAAGAACAATGAAACAGCGCAGAACCTGCGTACTGTCTTCTACGCGCATGAAGTCGCAACGATACGCCCCATTGTTGAAGGACATCCCGGACACGATGTGCGTTTTTACAACGCTTTAGAACAGGCGAAAATAAAAGGACAATCCATCCACGATGTGTTCGATGATCCGTTTTGGTATTTCAAACACGCGTTGATTGACAAAGCACACCTCTGCGATACCATCTTCGCCGTCGGAGACCTCGTTGTAGATGAACTCCGATTCTTGGCAAAACCGTTTGAGGATTTTCCGATTAACCTCGTTTATAACGGTATCCCCGCGTTTGAGGTAAGTCTGCAAGAAAAGTTAACATCGAAAGCACTGCTCCAAAAATATGCGAAAACGTTGTTAGATTACCGTCCGGATTACGTTTTCACACACGTAACGCGGCTCGTAAAAAGCAAAGGATTGTGGCGCGATTTACAGGTGCTGATGCATCTTGATGACCTTCTTGCCTCTAACGATAAAACCGCTGTGCTGTTCATTCTCTCCACAGAAATTGCAACAGGAAGACCCAACGAAAGTATTCACGAGATGGAGGAAGCCTACGGCTGGCCGATGTACCATAAAATCGGTTATCCGGATTTGGTTGGGGCAGAAATTGAATTGAACAACGGTGTCTCCGCATTCAATCTCCAGTCTAAGGCAATCAAAGTCGTCTTTGTGAACCAGTTTGGGTGGAGCCAAGCGGCGTGTGGGAAACGGATGCCGATAGAGATGGAGTTTATGGACATCCGTAAGGGGAGCGACGCGGAATTTGGGCAGTCCATTTATGAACCTTTCGGGATCGCACAGGTGGAACCTTTAAGTTTCGGTGCAATTTGCGTCGTTAGCAACGTGTGTGGATGTTGTGGTTTCATTCAGCGTGCCACCGACAATCGCGAAGTCCCAAATATTGTCGTTGCTGACTATACGCAGCTGCAGATCCCACCGAAATCGTTGGACGATGTGCTTCATATCGGTTTGGCGGAGCGGAACGCGATTGAAATGGAAAATAGTCGAGACATCGCGGCAAAACTTTTAGGACGTTTGCCCCGTAAACCCCGTGACGTAGAGGATATGCTGCGAGAAGGCTACGACATCGCTTCCCGAATGAGTTGGGAAGTCGTCGTTAAAGATTATTTCTTGCCTGGATTGAAACAGGCGTTATAATATTTGTAGGACTTACTCATTTACTCTTAAAGTCCCCCTGATAAGGGGGGTTTAGGGGGTTATAAATACACCCAAATATCGCGAGGCATGCTAAATTTGCGTAAGTCCCGATTTGGACAGTTTGTCGATAAAAGGATTTTATTATGAAAGAAGTACGCAATTCTAATGATCCAATGCCATTATCTCCAGGAGAGAAATTGATGACCCCAGAACAGAAGTTTTTCTTCGACTTACGGGGTTGGATTTTATTACCATCGGTATTATCAGCGTCGGAAATCGAAGAGATGAAAGCGGAAGTCTATGCGGGTGCCAGACACAGTTATCAGGGAGCACTCCAGAATTTACTCGATCATCCTGCCCTTGTCGGTATTCTCAACGAAATCCTTGCTGATGAACGATTTATCTTTGAGGATTGCTACGGCTTTCGATGTGAGAATTCGGTTACTACGGTCAGGAAACCTGGCTGGAGTACCGCTTCGGATAGTGGTACTGCGGTGCCGCATGTCGTGCGTCCACCACAACAAGCAAATGCGATGCGGTATCAGGTCGCCGGTGGAAAGATATTCGCAGGACTGACACGCGTGATTTGGGAACTTGAAGAGGTGAAAGCTGGACAGGGTGGTACGACTTTTCTGAGTGGATCTCATAAGGCGCATTTCGACTATGGTGGACCGGACCCATACCGTCCGAATATTAGTGAATCTCCTTGGGAGGAGAACATAAAGGATATGATGGAGGACTATAGTTGTCCACCTGGGTCGGTGCTTATTTTCACTGAAAGCGTTATACATGCTACCAACAACTGGACGAACCCTGACAATCCGCGTTGCGCTGTGTTTAATTGTTACAATTCAGTATGGTCACAATGGTTTCGGTTGAATCTAAGTCATGAAATCATAGAAAAGATGCCCCCAAAACGCCAATCTTTATTCCGTGGAACTTGGGCAATAGGTGGTGGTCCCGGTGGGAATCGTGCATATTCGCTGGAGAATAACACCACATAATTCAAAGACTATTCGAGTTACAAGGAGATATCCATGCCAAAAGAAACGTTTAATGATCAACCCGTGCCGATGACCCCAGAACAGAAGTTTTTCTTCGACTTACGGGGTTGGATTTTATTGCCATCAATATTATCAGACTCAGAAATCGAAGAGATGAAAGCGGAAGTCTATGACGGTGCGAGACAGAGCTATCAAGGTGCCTTACAGAACTTACTGGATCATCCAGCAATCGTCGGTGTTCTGAACGAAATTCTGTCCGAAGACCCTTTTGTGATGGACGATTGCTATGGGTTTCGGTGTGAAGGGTCATTTACGACTGTGAGACCCCCGGGTTGGAATGTGTCGGAACGTGGCGATAACGGTCTGCCGCATGTTGTGCGTCCACCGCAGCAGGCAAATGCGATGCGGTATCAGGTCGCTGGTGGAAAGATTTTCGCCGGACTGACGCGTGTTGTGTGGGAACTTGAGGAGGTCAAGTCAGGACAAGGTGCGACCTCTTTCCTCAGCGGTTCACACAAAGCGCATTTCAACTATGGCGGTCCTGACAAGTATCGTCCGAATATCGGTGAATCGCCGTGGGAGGCGAACATGCGCGACGTAATGGACGACTACAGTTGCCCACCCGGTTCCGTTGTCATCTTCACAGAAAGCCTCGTCCATGCAGCAAATGATTGGACGAATCCAGACAACCCACGGTGTGCAGTTTTCAACTGTTATAACTCCATCTGGGCACAGTGGCATCGATTGAACCTGAGCCACGAAGTGATTGAAACGATGCCTGCTAAACGGCAATCGTTGTTCCGTGGCACGTGGGCAATCGGCGGCGGTCCCGGCGGAAACCGAGAATATTCGCTGGAGAATAACACCACGTAACAACCACATGCTCAAAAGGCGCGGTTAATGAAGTTTAAGAAAATAAATCGGTAATCCCCAGGCCGGTAGGTGCGGTTTCTAACCGCACCGGACCTTAGGCAGAAACCCTGTGGTAACCCTACGCTATATTTCTATTCAATTACCGAATTAAAAAATTAATCTTCATCAAACCGCGCCTACCGAGAGGTGTCAAAGAAAAAAAGCTGGAGTGTCTGGCTCCAGCAACCCAACATAGACATACCGTAGCGATAGAGGTCACGGTTGGCTGTCCCTATTTTTCCCAGAAGGAAAACACCGTCCATACAGCACGTATTCGGGCAAAGGTATTATCAGAGAATAGACGCTGTTTGTTGCTAATCTGTGGCTTCACCAGGCGTTGATTCTGTGGGCGCGGGTTTCTCAGCAGGTGGTTCCGGATCGACGAACTTATACTTGCCGGACTTCCGCAGTTCCTCACCTGATTTTTGGTAGTATTCAAGTACACGATTAAGATCGTGTCCGCATTTTTCTGAAATTTTCATCCGCATTTCGCGAACTTCCTTGACGACTTCGTTCATTTCTGTACTGCAAAGATCAATTTTCTTACACATTTTATGCGGAGCCTCCTAAGTAGTCATGCGGTGTTTTTAATTCTGGTGTTATTAATCCCAATTCTCGGTTAATACGCGCGATGAAATCAAATTTGTTCGGATTAGCAAGGTGTGTACAATTCCATGTAAGTAGTATATCAACGTGATGAAACGAGGCAATTGCTAAGTGAAGCGCGTCACCTCCTTCTTTTTGCGGCATTATCAATTTTTCAATGTAAATCTGTGAGATTTGTACACTCTCAACTGTAGGATTGAACATCTCAACACTATCAAGTAAAGTAAGCCGATCTAATGTTACTGCCCCGCTGCCTGCCTCAAGTTCATCAATCACAGCAGTACTTGAAGTCAGGGTAAAAAGATTAGCATATTCTTCCCACCATTGCCGAGTCAATTTCTGTCTAGCGAGGGACACATCATCGGTTCGCAATGTATAGTAAGCACTTGGAATTGTTGTTTCAATGTAGATGCGTTTTGGCATTGTCTATAACTTATGGTTATTATATCACACAAAGCTCTAATTGTCAAAACAAACACTATTTATGACCAGATACTAACACCTGTGCACTTCGAGCAGGGACGTAAAGCTGAATCGACTGCGCCTGTCCCTCTATCGCAACATCTTGCCACGGGTAATGTCTGCCCTCTACAGCACCGTGACCACCATACGCTGTATCATCGGTATTGAGGATAAGACGGTAATCCGCCTTCTCAGGTACAGGGATCCGCCAATCTGTAACAGATTCAGTCGGATGAAAGTTGAAGGCAAAGATGAGTCCACCGCGCGCATAAACAATCTGTTTCGCGCCCTCATGAATGAATAATAACTGGATATTTTCGTCAGCAAGAAGATGATAAGTAGCATCAAGGTGCTGCATCGCGCGGTCAAAAGCGTTGAGGTGCTTATAGCGAAGCGCGTCATCGTCAACGAGGTGCCACTGCCTGCGCGCATACCAGTAAGAATTATTGTTCCCCGCCCGTGGAAAATCAATCCATTCGGGGTGTCCAAACTCATTTCCCATAAAGTTGAGGTACCCCTCACCCCCCAAACTAAACGTCAGGAGTCGGATGAGCTTGTGGAGCGCGATGCCGCGAGAAATAAGATGGCTCGTCGTGGAAATACTCATGTGCGTGTAAAGCTCAGCGTCCATGAGTTGCATAGCAAGCGTCTTATCACCGACAATCGACTGGTCGTGGCTCTCAACGTAAGCGATATGTTTTTCACCTGCGCGGCGGTTGCGTAACATGCCGTAAATCTCGCCGATGTGCCATTCCTCGTCCTGCTTCTCTTTCAACAACCGGATCCAATAATCTGGAATCCCCATTGCCAGCCGATAATCGAAACCGAGTCCACCTTCTTCGGTAGGACGGGCAAGCCCTGGCATACCGCTCATATCCTCAGCAACCGAAATAGCGTTCGGATTGACAGCGTGGACAACCTCATTCGCCAACATCAGATAGGCGATAGCATCCAGTTCAACATCGGTGTCAAAATAATCGGCATAGCCCGTAAACTCCCGTTCTAACCCGTGATCGCTATAGAGCATACTCGTGACACCATCGAACCTGAATCCGTCAAACCGATACGTCTCCAGCCAATAGCGGATATTGCTCAGTAGAAAGCGTTGTACCTCGTATTTACTATAATCGAAACAGCGCGAATCCCATGCGACGTGTTCACCTTTCGCACCGGCGTGGAAATACTGATGCCCTGTGCCATCAAAACGGCTCAATCCCTCATTGAGATTCTTGAC
>JAAXHI010000335.1:26706-28644 GCA_012270875.1 Candidatus Poribacteria bacterium
CTCTGTAAACTCAACGAACGTCCCGACCCTCTCTGCTTCCTGTGCCATCCCGACGTGCGCCTCGTAAATCCGCAAACCCTCGTTGCTGATGTCAAAATCGGGTGCGTCGTGCTGCCACTGATACGGCTGCGGGGGTGCCCAGTACTGACCTGTGAAATCCGCATCGCCTTCCTGAACGACACGCTGAATATACGCAGGAATCCGGTCAAGTTCACGTAGGGGAGAGGTCACCTCGTCCCCACTGACGACATGTACCTTGACGAGACTACCATGCGTGAACCTATCCGCATACTCGCTGTCAGGCAAGAATAGATACCACACACCCCAATCATCAACGGACATCGGGTTCGCATCGCGCGACCAGCCGTTAAAATCACCGATGAGCGCAAGCCTCTCCGCACCCGGTGCCCACTCGCGGTACCAGACACCGGTCTCGCCTTCATGTTCACCACGATTGAAACCGAAATATCGGTGACCTTGGCTTATCTCGCCTAATACGCCACCCGTCTCCTCAATCTCGGCTTTGAGACGTTGATAGTGCGCAAATCGCTCACGCAGTTGTGTCCTATACGGTTTCAGCAAAGAATCAGTATTGATGAGAGCAGTGCCATCCGTCCTGTTTTTTGTCGAGTTTCGCTTTCGCATAATGCATCAGTTTAGCACAAGCCAACCTGCAACGCAAGAGGCAGAATTACGAATATTCAAAGACCCTTGACCTCAAAGCAGGTTCGCGTGTATGATTATCTAACGGAACATGACACGCAACACCAAAAATTAACCATAACTCTTAGCAGATATTAAATTCAGGGCGAGACAACGGCGTTCCGATGGAGGCTTGTATGTTTGATCAGGTTTTACAAGAGGTCGAGGCACAGTGTAAAGAAGAGAGAATCCCGATGTTAGGGGAAGAAAAGGCGAAATTTCTTGCCGCTTGCGTCGAAGAAGCGAAGCCGTCCCTTATTGTTGAATGCGGCACGGCTATCGGTTACTCTGGACTCTGGATGTTACGCGTATTAAAAGCTGCCGGTACTGGACGCTTGATAACAGTCGAAATAGAGACTGACCGAGCGACTCAGGCACGCGCAAACTTTGAACGCGCTGGCATGGCGGATCTCGTCGATTCACGCATCGGTGATGCACAAGAGGTACTCAAAAGCATCGAAGCTCCCGTCGATTTTCTGCTCCTTGATAATAACTTCAGCAACTATTTCCCATGCTTTCAGGCGATCGAATCGCGGTTGACAAATCCCGCGACCGTCGTGGCAGATAACGTCGGGATCGGCGCAGATTCGATGGCGGATTATCTCGGACACGTCCGCGAACGTTACGAATCCGAAACGCACTGGTTTGATATTGATCTACCGTGGGTGAAACAGGATGCAATCGAAGTGAGTATTTACCGCCATTAATCCTCTTCTACACAAAGGTCTGCAATCCTTCTCAAAATTCAAAGATGTAAGCCCGTAACATAGTGGAGGGCGACTTTACGGAGGAGAACGTGAAAACAACTAACCACTCAACCGAACCCCAAGGAAAATTAGAAAGTGTTGCGCGTTTGCCCGCGCCAGATGATAACGTCGCTATTGCTACGCAGACATTAGAGGACGGCACACGCATAGGCTATAATGGCGCGCAGTTTCAACTATCGCACACGATTTTAGAAGGGCACCGCTTTGCCATCCAGCCGATTTCAGAGGAAGCACCGTTGTTGTCTTGGGGGTTACCCTTCGGTTACGCAACACGTTCCATCGCCCCTGGGGATTATGTATGCAATCAGAAGATGATTGATTCGTTGTCAATTAGAAACCTACCTTTCGCGTTGCCAGAAACACCCAACTTCAGCGATAAGATGGCACCATATCAATTAGACGAAGCAGCACTCCGTTCAGGGAAGCGGGCACCACTGCATACGAATGCGCGTCACTTCCTTGGCTATCA
>JAAXHI010000252.1:0-10960 GCA_012270875.1 Candidatus Poribacteria bacterium
ATAGGTTGGTCACACTTTTCACAACGCCCCTTGTCCTTTCCAGAAGGGCGCCCACCCGGACCGAAACCACGTCTCCCGCGTCGCCTACCGTCTGAATCTCTTTCCTTTTCGGGAACTAATGCTTCCAACTCGGAAACAACAAGATTGAACTTCGGGGTTAACCGTTTTGAGTAGCGCGATACCTCAAATGCATTGTCTGCAGTAATCACTTTGAGAATGTTATTCCCGTACATCTCAAGGATTTCGATATCTTCAACGGACGTGAGAGGCACTTCGCGCATGTGGTGCCCGATAGCACCATTCTGATTAAAAGCGATGAGCCGCTTATTCGTGACTAACAGCCAATCCTTGCCGTAGGTACCGTCAAAGCGCAGATCTGTTGAAACAGCAATCTTGATTTCTTCGCCTGTTTCAAACACTGCCGCTGCCTGCTCTTTTAGGCGTTCAGGCACCTCTTCCATTGTCGTTAGTGGGTCATGGTTCTGCTTCCGTAGGCGTCCGCCATTACTATGAGAACTCATCCGTCTCCGAGATGACCTTCCACTGTCGAAACCTCGCATTGAGTCGCGCATAAATCAACCCCTCACAGATTAAACGTCTGGTTTCTAAACACTTAAGATAACCCAAGTTGCTACTTACAATATTTTAGACAGGCATCTACCGGTTTTGATTGAAAATACAAAGGTTTTCCGCTAATTCTGGTATGCTATAGTGTCCTGCCCCTACATTTCTTGTTTATTTAACATAAGGTGACAACTTAGGTCAAGATACTTTATTTAACGAAAATATGGCGAAAAAGTTGAATTAAAAATACAAAATGCCTGTGTGAGAGCACAAGTCCCCTCAAATCAGGCATTTGATTCGTCATAGCAACGTTTTTGGGGTCAATTTACGGGTTCGGCGGTGAAGTACAGATCAGCACCTCCATCGACTCATCACCTGTGTTCTCAATCCCGTGTTCACACCACGGCGGAAGATGGATGAACGTCCCCGCCTCAACAGGCACCTTTTCACCGGCAAGCGTCATTACGCCTTTACCTTTTAGAATGACATAGCATTCCTCAGTATGATGACTTCCCGGTTCAAGCACAACGTGCGGCGGCACAAAAAACACGACAAGTCCCAAGTTTTGCGCAGGCGCATTCGAGTTCGCTGGATGTACGACACGCACACCGATGCCATCACAACCCGGATACCTTACCGGCACCCCGTCTTGAACCGTGACAACATTCGCTTGCACCTGATGCGTCGGTTTCGGAATAGGAGGTTCGCCTTGATACCCTTTAAACGTAGTAATCTTCGCCATTTTCATCTCCTTTAACTTGTAGGAGCGAGCTGTGCTCGCGATTTACACATCTACCTTCTTGTAGGAGCGAGCTGTGCTCGCGATTTACATTTCCTCACATCTACCAATCCCGCGTATAACCAGCAGTCCACCCGCCATCCACCGCAAGAACACTCCCGTTGATATAACTCGCATCGGGCGAAACAAGAAACAGTACCGCTGCCGCGATCTCCGTCGTTTTTCCCGGTCTCCCAAGCGGAATGTGCGATAGTAAACTCGCGGCGTTTTCCGTGTATGCTCCATCGTCCCCATAAAAGAGAGCCTTCGTGCCGCGCGTCAAGGTCGAACCGGGAGCAACAGCATTTACCAGAATCCCTTCCGGTCCGAGTTCCAATGCCATTGACCGTGTTAGATTCGCAACGCCTGCCTTCGCCGCGACGTAAGCACTCTGCAAACGTAACGGCACCAACCCCGCAATAGAACTGATATTAACAATCCGTCCAGTCGCATTCTCCGAACCAGACCTACTATGAGATTTAAGAATATACGGGATAACAGCACGACTCGTTGTGAAAACACCGGTGAGGTCTATCTCCAAAATACGGTGCCAATCCTCTATGGTGTATTGATGAATCGGTACCCTATCGCTCTTGGTGTTAATCCCGGCATTGTTCACCAGAATCTCAATTTTGCCAAAGTGCCCCGCAATCCGCTCTGCGACAATCTCCATCTGTGCCGCATCTGATACATCACCTTCCACAAACAGACCTGTCCCACCGCTTTGCTGAATTTCTTTGACGGTCTCCTCACCTGCCTGCACATCAATATCAACAATCGCCACAGAAGCACCATTATCAATTAACTTATCTACAATCGCGCGACCGATGCCATTCGCACCACCCGTAACAACCGCTACTTGTCCTTCAAGTGCCACCTTCATATCATTCTCCTTTCTTGAACCTTACGGTAGCCAGCAACCCCATAAAACAACAAGATTATTACAGCAGTCCCACACGCAATCCCGATCCCTGAAGAGATACCAAGTGCAGCAGGAAGGTAACCACAAAACAGCGCAATACTCGCAACAGTAAGGCTATAAGGCAATTGTGTTCGCACATGGTGCAGCGGATCGCAACTGCTGGCGATGGAACTCAAAATCGTTGTATCCGAAAGCGGCGAGCAGTGATCCCCGAAGATAGCACCATCCAGCACTGCACCGAGACAGATGATTGTCGTGAGTCCGTAACTATCGCCATCGAGCGAAAACGCCACCGGAATCGCAGTCGGAATCAGAATCGCCATCGTACCCCAACTCGTGCCGGTCGCAAAAGAGGTCACGGCACCACAGATAAACACGAAAATCGGGAACCAGAGTGGTGATACAACATCACTGAGCATCGTGGCAAGAAAATCACCCGTCATGAGTCTATCGCAACTCGCTTTTAGTCCCCACGCCAACAACAGAATGCCCAACGGCGTGAGGCTCCCCTTTATACCGTTCCAAACGACCGGCGCGATCTCCGAAAATTTTAACTTTGAAAGCCAACGTGCACAGATAATCGCAACGACAAATGCACTCGCTGCCGCACAGGCAAGCACCATCACATTGTTCGCCTCTGAAAGCGCGTTCCGCCAAGACGTTAGCGACAGAATAGACCCAGTACCGTTGCCATCAATCCAAAAACCACCCAACAGCAACCCAAAAAGCGTTAAAAGGGGTAAAACCGCCGAAAAAGGTTGGACAACGGCGTTGGGTAGACTGGTAAAAGATGCAGCGTGTCCGAGTGCTTCCGCATCTGGAGCAGCAATGTCTCCCGTCTCTCGCGCACGCGTCTCGGCTTGGTGCATCGCCCCATAATCCTTACCACTGAGCGCATTGACGATGACAAAAATGATGGTCAGCACACAATAAAACCGAAAACTGAGTGCATCGAAAAACATGGAATACCCGTCAAGTCCAAGCCCGAGTGTCTCTCCTATATCCTCAAAGAGTCCGACTTCATAGCCGATCCAGGTGCTAACAAACGCGAGACCGGCGATCGGGGCACTTGTGGAATCGACAAGGAACGCCAACTTTTCACGGCTGACGCGATAGTGATCGGTAAGCGGACGCATTGTCGGTCCGACGAGCATCGCATTGGAATAATCGCCAATAAAGATAACAATCCCCATCAAACCTGTGATAAATTGTGCCGAACGCGGTCCCTTCGCAAACTGAGAGAGCCAGACAACCACACCACCAATGCCACCGGAGGCGACTACCACAGAGATCGTCGCCATGATCAGACAAACAAACAGAACCACCCAGAAATTGAAGAGCTCTATCCCATCATTCCCGACACTCACGGCACGCACGAACCAGACAGCTTCCGCCAAGAAACCGCTCGGTGTCCCACCTTTCTGATACCACGAGAGCACAAGTCCGACACCCACTGCTATACAGAGGCTCGGAAACAATCGAGCTGTTACAATCGCTAATGTGACAGCGAGCAACGGCGGGATGATGCTGTACCATACAAGCGTTTCAGCATCACTAACCTGCCCTGCACGCCACTGAAAAATGAAACAAAGTCCTAAAAAAATTAAAAAGCCAATTACATATTTTAATTTAGAATCCATCAGCGTCCTCAGCATCCTGCCCTTTCAGTTATAGGATTTACCTGTTCTCGCTTATGTGCATGATAGCAACTTTTGACGCAGCTTGCAAGCCAAAACTGCTATAAGTCCTTGACAACAGCAATATCTGTCAACTATAATTGTCTAAAATCGTTAAAACAATAGGAATGCGTTGTGATGAACCACACAGCACCGAAAATTACCGTCGTTGGCAGTCTAAACATTGATCTGGTGTGCCACGCATCCCGGAGACCCGATAAAGGCGAAACGCTCATCGGCGATGCTTTTGACATTTTCACAGGCGGGAAAGGATTTAATCAGGCGACCGCCGCAGCACGGTTAGGTGCCGAAGTTACACTCGTCGGAAGTATTGGTGCGGATCCATTTGGAGAGATACTACTCACTGCAATAGAAAATGAACATATCGACAGCAGGTTTGTCACAAAACGTACAGACATCGGCACAGGTGTAGCAACAATCGTCGTTGAACCCGATGGCGACAATAGCATTATCGTCGTACCGCGCGCAAACATGGCACTCACGACGGCAGATATAGATGCTGCCGCCGATTGTATCGCAGACGCAGATGTGCTCCTCCTACAATTGGAGACACCGATCGCGACATCCGAACACGCAGCAGCAATTGCCAAGAGATACGGGACAACAGTAGTACTAAATCCCGCGCCTGCGCAACCACTGCCGGATAGTCTCTTGAAATACGTTGATATTCTCACGCCGAACCAATCCGAAACGGAATTGCTGTCGGGAATGAAGGTTAGCAGCCACGAAGAAGCACACCGTGCAGCAGAAGTGCTACTTACTCGCATGATGGCTACCGAAAACGCTGCCGTCGTGCTAACCCTCAGCGCACAAGGCGCATTGATATTAACGGAAAAGACATCTGAACAGGTCTCCGCGCTGCCAGTCGAACCTGTAGATACGACAGGGGCAGGCGACGCATTTTGTGGTGCACTCGCAAACGCCTTAGCAAGCGGTGAATCCTTACACTCAGCGGTTGCGTTCGCAAACGCCGCGGGCGCAGCAGCAGTCACTGTTGTTGGCGCGACTCCTTCTATGCCGACGCGCGCGAAAATTGAATATCTGTTAGCATCTGAAAAATAACAATATCAATAGAACTTACGCAAAAAGTTGGAATTTTCGTTCATTAAACCCCCTAAATCCCCTTATCAGGGGGACTTTAAAAGATAGAAAAAACGCAACTTACAATCCATCAAGGAAATATAAAAAGATGAAAAAAATAGTGCTAAACCCCATATTTATACTGCTAATTGTAGGTTTAATATTCAATACCTCTTTTTCACAAGTTACCATAGCAGAGGAAAAATGGGAAAAAAATATAAGAAAAGATTTTACAAAGGTCCTACAAGAAAAAAAGAAGCCTGCCGAGAAACACCGTGAATTCATCCTCAAGTGGCAGAAACAGGGACGGATTTCCACACTCCTGACCCTTTATGACACAGAAAAAGGGAACCGCCAAGCACAGCAGCGTTCATCCCCTGCTATGGAGGCGGCGTTTTACTACGGTTTAGGCTACGTACACGCCCTTGAGGCTACGAAAGTCGATGGGACGTTTGATACAGCCATCACCCACTTACAACACGCCCTCGAAATTCAGCCAGACCTGTTTTGGGCACGTTTCAATTTGGGTGGCATCTATCAACAAAAAGGTGAAGACAAATCCGCACTTACGGAATTTGAGGCTTGCGTCCGTTTGAACCCTAACTACTACCCTGTCTACTATCGCATGGGTGAAATCCACTTAAAACAAAAGGATTACACAACAGCACTTCAAGCCTTCGACACTGCGCGAAATTTAAATCGAAAATGGGAATATCCGCAATACGGTATCGGGTTAGTCTACTTCGCACAAGGTGAGATGGACCGTGCCCGCGAAATGTTTGAAAATATTACGCATCAAAAGAAAAAGTTCGCGCCCGCTTACTTCAAACTTGGACAGATCCTTGCTACACAAGGATTTTTCGACGACGCGTTGGAAGAATATGCTAAAGGATCCAAGCATCAAGACTACTCAGCGCAGATACTTCACGAGTTGGCGGTTATCTTCAATGAAAAAGGCAATACAGATGGCGCAATTCAACTCTATCAACGCACAATTGAGGTTGAACCTACCCATGCGCAAGCGCATTTCGCACTCGGAGAAATCTTCTATACCAATGGAGATACCGAGACAGCACGCCACCATTACCAACAAGCACTGTCCGTCACACCAAGCCTCAAGGACGCTTTCTATGAACCGTTGGAGCCTTACTTCGCGGGGTTGATAACCCCCGATCAAGCGATGCCAATTTTAGAGAAAGCGATGTTCGTCCTCCCCGATGACCCGCGCTCCTACTTTTACGCGGGTGCCGTCGAAGCCGATGCAGGCAACACCGAAAAAGCTATCCAACATTATGAGAAAACGCTTGAAATTATCGAAACAGATACAAGTTATCTGCAAATTGAACTCCATCTGGGAAATTTCAACGATGCTTACCTCAAACTCGGTGAACTTCATCACCAACAGGGGGATGTGGATACAGCAGTAGGCTACTTTAAACGCGCATTAGCGTTGCATCCAGAGTTGGCAGATAGGTTCATCGCTCAGGGACAACGCGCCTTCGACGCAGAAAAATATCAAGATGCGATCAAACCGCTGAATATACACCTCCTCCTATTTCCTGAAGATGTCAGTGCCACTTATCTTCTTGGGCAAAGCTACGAAGCAAGCGGTAATACAGACAGCGCGATTACCTTTTACGAACGCACGCTAACATTAGACCCCCAACGACCAGATGTGCTTTTCAAAATAGTCCACATTTATCGGGGAGGCGAAGCACATCAGCAGGCGGTTGATACCTTACACAGGCTTATTGAGATTGCCCCTGAAACCACTGAAGCACACTACCTATTGGCACTGTCCTATCTTTCGCTACAGCAGCCTAATGATGCTTTACCCGCATTTCTCGAAACCGTTCGGTTAAGTCCCGACGATGTCGCAGCGCATTATCACGCAGCACTCCTGTTTGAACAGAAAGGCGAGATAGATAACGCCATTGTGCATTACGAGAAAACGATCACCCTTGATACGACACTGCTTGAAAACGACACAGGACGTAGTTTGCAAACACCCTTGCAAGGTGTTGAAGCAACAGAAGTAGAACCCTTCTTCCGTCTCGGTGCGATCTATCGCCAACGCAACGACGAAGATAACATTATCCGCGTCTATCAACCCGCATTGGAGATCGAACCTGCACACCCGGAACTCCAACATCTCCTCGCCGTTATTTTTGAGAAACGGGACGAACGCGAGAACGCGATTCGCTACTACGGGTTGGCAAATCATTACAACCCCGATAACTTCGATTGGCACTACAGTTACGCGCGTCTGCTCGACCAACACGCTGAAACGCTCGGAGACGATTATCATAAACACGCAGAAATGGCAGTTAACGAATACACCGCAACTATTGCCCTGAATCCAACCTATATAGATGCCTACTTCTATCGCGGAATGCTCACGCTTCGCTATAGGCAAATTGGCAAAACGCTTTATCGCTATAGCCAAATTTTAGAGGATTTCAAACAGGTGGCTGAACTCCAACCCAGAAATCTTGAGGCAAATTATAACATCGGTGTACTTTATCTCGAAATTGACCGACACAACCTCGCAAAAGAGACTTTTAAAAAAATGCTCTCTTACGCGCCAAAACATAGGGGAACTCACCTACATCTCGGCAAAATCGCAGAATGGGAACAGGCATGGAAGGAGGCAATCAAACACTACGAAGCGGAAGCCGCACTTATTCAACAACCCGCCGAAAAAGACGACGACATCGCCGCCAAGACCTATCAACGTCTTGGAGACCTTTACTACGCTCACGCTTTGGATTACAACGCCGCAAAAGAGACCTTAGAGAAGGCACTCGCCTTAGATGACACCCACGTTCCGACACTGCTCAGCTACGCAAATAACCTTTTCAGTATGGATCTACTCGGCGCAGCTGCGGAGCAGTTTGAACGTGTGATACAACTGGAGCCGGGCAATTTGACAGCGAACTACAATCTCGCGCTGATGTATGAATATACCGAAAAGCACGAGCAGGCAAGAACACAATGGAAACGCTTCCTTGAACTCAATCCGCCGGAACAGTGGAAAATTGAGGCAGAAGAACATCTACGCCAGTAGTGCTTATGGACATTAAGGATTTTGGCGCGACACTTCAGACCTCATTTATCGGACATCAGATTGAGCATTACCCGCAAGTCGCCTCCACCAATGATATTGCGATTGCACGCGGAAAAGCAGGCGCAGCAGAGGGAACGCTCATCATTGCGGAACATCAAACCGCAGGTCGTGGAAGATATGGCAGAAAATGGGAAGCACCGCCGGGCAAGTGTCTCCTCGTATCAGTTGTGTTTAGACATCGGTTGCTCAGCGATCAAGTTCCGCTCCCTAATTTCATCGGCGCAATTGCGATTGCACAGGCAATCCAAAAGACACATGGACTTGACGCACGGATTAAGCCACCTAACGATGTCCGTATCCAAAAAAGGAAAGTGGCAGGCGTGCTAACAGAATTCGCCTATGACGCGCAGCAGCACCCATTTTTCGTCTTAGGCTTCGGTGTGAATGTCAACAGCGTATTAGCGGATTTTCCACCCGAATTACGTGAGACAGCAACCTCTGTGCGTATTGCGTGCAGTCATTCCGAAAATCAGAACACCAAGGTCTGTCGTGCCGCATTACTGCACGCGATCCTCTGTCAGTTAGAAGACACCTATCTGCACCTGAAAGCAGGTGAGACAGACTTAATCATGAATCGGTTCAAAAAATTGAGAGAAGATGAAAGTAGTCATTAGTGCCTGTCTCTTAGGCGTTCCCTGCCGATACGACGGTGGCGACAGCCGAAATGAAACAGCAATAAAACAATCGGAAACGGATGAACTGATCCCTGTCTGCCCAGAAGAGGCAGGTGGGTTGTCAACACCGCGCTCGCCAGCAGAAATCGTCGGCGGCGATGGGGATGATGTTCTCAATGGTAAAGCGAAAGTCATGACTATTGATGGGACAGATGTGACTGCGGCATATTTGAAGGGGGCACATCACGCTTTACAGGTTGCGCAATCACACGACGCAACGCAGGTAATTCTCAAGGCAAGAAGTCCGTCTTGCGGCTGTGGAGACATCTACGACGGGACTTTTTCAGGCACACTCACATCTGGCGATGGGGTAACCACTGCCCTCCTAAAACGCCACGGTATTACCGTCACTTCCATGTAGTTTCTAATTTTAATAGGACTTACGCATTTTCTCTTAAAGCCCCCCTGATAAGGGGGATTTAGGGGGTTAAAGAGTAAAAAATCTACCGTTGTGTGCTAAATTTGCGTAAGTCCTGTTTAGGAGATCAAACGACGGACTTGTGCGCCAATATTGGGACTCCGCATCAACGACTCACCGACAAGCATCGCATGGATACCGGCTTCCTGCAGCCGCACCACGTCTTCACGCGAATAGATACCACTTTCACTCACCACAACCTTATCTGTCGGGATCGCTTCACGTAACTGGAATGTCGTCGCAATGTCTGTGTGAAATGTCCGCAAATCACGGTTGTTGATACCGATAATCTGTGCATCCACATCCAAAGCAATCGCCAACTCCTCACGTGTATGGACCTCCACCAGACACGCCAGTGACAACGACGCTGCGGCATCCATGAATTTTCGCAACTGTGCTACTGTCAACGCAGCCACAATCAGTAAAATAGCATCTGCCCCTGCAACACGTGCTTGGTAAATATGATATGGATCTATCGTGAAATCTTTTCTTAGCAGCGGCACGTCAACAGCAGCACGAATTGCGCGTAGATAGTCGAGCTCACCCGCGAAAAAATGCTTATCTGTCAGTACGGAAATAGCAGCGGCACCATTTTCGACGTAGGTTTCAGCAATCGACACCGGATGGAAATCTTCGCGGATAATGCCTTTACTGGGTGATTTTTTCTTCACCTCTGCGATAAGTTTGACAGTATCGCCACCTGTGATAGCCCCTCGAAAATCCCGCGTCGGCGGAAGATTCGCAACCGCTGCTTCCAGATCCGCAAGCGGGACCTGCGCCTGTTCGGCTTCCAACTCTTTCTTCTTATGTGCAATGATTGTGTCGAGTATCAATATGGCAACCTCTTCCGGTAAAATCTAATTGTTTGAAACGCGCTTGAGTCCTTCTAATCTCGCGAGTGCCGCGCCCGAATCAACAGATTCCGACGCAAGTTCAATGCCTACATCAAGACTACCCGCTTTCCCACCCGCAACAATCGCGGCACCAGCATTTAGCACAACAATATCGCGTTTAGGTCCCTTCTCGCCGTTCAGAATATTGATTATAATTTCAGCGTTTTCCTCTGGCGTGCCACCCAGGAGTGCTTCAGGTTCTGCTCTTGGAATTCCGAGTGTTGTAGGATCAAGCGTATAGGTCTCAACGACACCATTTCGGAGTTCCGAAACGCGCGTCGTTGTTGTCGTTGTAATATCGTCCAACCCGTCATCCCCATGGACAACAAAGGCGTGCTGGCATCCCAGATTATTCAACACATTGGCATGCGTTTCAGTGAGTTCCGGCGCATAAACGCCAAGCACCTGTGCCTGCGCGCCTGCCGGATTTGTCAGCGGACCCAAGGCATTGAAGATCGTTCGGATGCCAATCTCTCGGCGCGGTCCGATGGCATACTTCATGGCACCGTGTAGTGCTGGCGCAAACAGAAAGCCGATACCGACCTCATCAATGCATCGCCCAACGTGTTCAGGACTAATTTCAATATTCACATCTAACGCCATCAGCACATTCGCACTGCCGCTCTGCCGCGTTACGCCTCGGTTCCCATGCTTCGCGACCGGCATCCCCGCGCCAGCAGTAACGATAGCGGAAGTTGTCGAAATGTTGAAATGGTTCAGACCCGTCCCACCTGTACTACACGTATCAACAACGAATGAATGTTTCGTGGTAACAGGTGTTGCTTTGTCACGCATGACGCGTGCAGC
>JAAXHI010000252.1:10972-16226 GCA_012270875.1 Candidatus Poribacteria bacterium
TCACCTTCCATGATCTCGTTCATGGTCTCAATCATCTCTGCTTCGGTTAGGTTATCTCCTGCTATAACCTGCTGAATCGCTTCTCGAATCATGTAATTTTCTCCTATGAATGGCTATCAGTTAATATCTTGTGGCATTCAATTTTCTCCTCGCATCCACAAGAACCTTGAGACCCTAACAAAGTAACTGATAACCGATAACTGAAAACTGAAAACTATTAAAATAGAAACCGGTACATCGGTTGGTTCGTCGTAATCCCTATAATGCTCCACACACTGCCAACGATAAATTCACCTAAGATTAGACCGAGAAAGAACGGAATCAATTTTCGGTGTGCACTCACACCACCGTGCCGAAGAATAATCCATTTGATGACGGAACTCACCAAGATCGAGAACCAAAACACGTTCATTGACCAGCTGCTGGAAATTGCAAATCCGGCAGGGTGAAAGGGCCACCAAAAAAGCCGCATCCGCATAATCATCAAAAATCCGGTAATAAGGAACCCGATACACATCGCAACGATTGCTGGCACATCCGGGTTTCTCGGTGAAGTCAGCCAACTTTGCAGTCGGTTGAAGGGTCGTCCCGCGAACCAATCGCGCGCGCCTTCAATGTAAGAGATATGATAGAATGCCCAGAACGAAGCGAATGTCCCGATAACAATCGCAATACACATAGCAATCAGCAACCGTCGATTGGAAATTCCTGTGCGTTCCGCTAATTTAAATCCCTCCAAAATGTGCGGCATCGGATGCCCGCGATAAGCACGATTGAAAAAGAACAGATACGCCATTATCGTTAAGTTGTGCGGACCGAGCAGTCGCGTTCCGAAAATACGAGGCATCATCTCATCAGGACCAATAAAGTGCAAGTCATGCACCGGCGACCCGAGTTCCGCACGCATCCGAGTTACCGCAGTAGAAATCGCATAATAGATCCCAAAAAACACGAGAACCACCCAGACAGACATACCCGCCGTTTTACAGAAGCCAACGATAAAGATCAGACTCGCAATAAGCCCCAATACCGTCACCCTATAGGACATCGGTTCATCCGAATCGTCAACACGCGGGTCATTTCTAAACAACTTGCGTCCAACCTGTGTGAGATGCTTTCGCGTCGCTACAATCGCGATAACAAATAAACCGAGGTATGCACCGAAAGACTGTTCATCTGTGAACGGAAAATTCGGCATACCCCGTACGCCCAAGGCATCTCCAAAAACGCGCTCCACCTTCCAAAAGAGATAGAAAAACCAGCATGAAAACGACAAGTCAAGTGGAATAAAGAAAGCGATACCCACTGCAAACGGAAAGACAGCGATAGGTGTCCACCCCACAGCACTCCACGGTTTCTGTGTAAAGAACGGACGTAAATCGTAGAGCCTTCCCCCCAAACTCGGCACACTCGGATAGAGATAGTGAAGTCCATTGAGGATGTCAATCGCTCCAGCAATCCCGAACCCAAGCCACATCATCTTGTTTGTTAACAGATTAGTTCTACCGCCGCTCGTCAATTCAAGCGGTAACTGAATAATGGGGTAACTCAGCTTCTCGTGTTCCGTCCACTGTTTTCGGACGAGACTGTTGATACACACCATTAGGAATACCATCACGCACAGGAAACCGCCCCAAGCAACAGTTGTCGTCAGCCAACCTTGTACGGTTTCCCACTCGTAAAGGGTCGTCTCACCACGATAATACTCCGTTAAGAAGGTCCGCTCCTTGACAGCCATCCAATCCGGGATATACCGATGAAACAGGTCTGCCCAGTCATTTTCTGGCGTTGCGTACCAGAATGCATACGGAATCATCGGAATCAAAACGCGAAGGACATCGTGACCCGCCAATGAAGAAGCAATCGCCAGCATGACGTAAACCGTCAGTAATTCGCCCTGTTGCATGGCGATCCCAGGGGCTACCCGCACCAAGACGAGGTTAACACCCGTGATAACAAAAACGCAGAAAATGACGTTAAAATAGAGAGAAATAGTCGTCGGATACCCCTGCCCGGCAGAGTCCAGAATCCAGTACATGTTCGGGATAATAAGGAGAGTGCCGAGTAGGATCGCTCGCCATGACGCGCCAAACTTAAGGTTTCGACTATTTTGTTCGGGAGGTTCTCTGAATCTATAAGGCTCTGAATTCAATTCGCTCTTCAAATTACGTAGTGTTTCCCTCTTACACGCCAGTGTGCATGTGTTTAACAGGCGATTTTTGACGGCATCGCGAACTTTTGAAAAGAACGGTGCGCTGTTTGCTATTAATCGCTTTGGTCCTCATTTTCCAACAGCATCTGCCTAAACATTTCAAGACTATCTGCTCCCAACGCTTCACGACGTAGTTCCTTGAGACGTTGAAGCGTTTCGACATTTTCAAGTATCGACTTCAGTTCTTCCACGCCTCGGGCGGAAAACCGAAATTCCAACGATTCAAGAATGCCCTCAATGATGCTTGCTCGCGCGCCTTGTTCTATGCCTTGTTCTATGCCTTGTTCTATGCCTTGTTCTATGCCTTGTTCTTTGAAATATTGGACAACCTCTGATTGCATTAGGATTTCCTCCGGTATAATTTCACGAATGTCATAAAAGTTGAAGATGACGTTAGATAAGATAGCCAGGGAGGCAAGGTAATTAGGCTTGTCCGCCGCGTCCATTGGGATCGTCTCGGCAACTTCAACACAGTGTCGCAACCATTCTTTTCAGCCCATCTCTTCTGGCGGTTTCATCAACGGTGCGAACGGGATGAGTCCCCTTAACTTCGCATCCAGAATGTCTTGCCCCTCTATTTCGCAGAGTCTGATGACCTTGTATTTGATAGTAATCTCATACGCCAGCCCGTTTTGGACGTATTCTCCCGGATCATTGAGCCCCGCATTCGGATGGAAATAGATGACATGTGAATAGATAGGCATTCCAAATGTACGAATGCCTAAACCAACGTAGCCTGCTACGCGGCGCGGCATTGGTATCTCTGTGCTATCGTGCGTCTGAAGTTCAAAATGCACAACAACTTCTTCGCCGCGGACCTTTGCATGTATGAAACTATCGGCGCGGTACCAATTCACAGTCGGTTGTTCTGTTTCAAGAATCCGAATTACTTCGGCATCCGGGATCCCAAGACCGAATCTGATTAAGTCATTCGGGGCACTCTGAATGACATTTTTTGCCACCGTATCATATCGCCCACTTAGAGGACGGGATACATCGGATTCAGATTGCCTTGCATTTTCTGTCATATTTGAATAGTCCGTTTTGCTCCTAAAATAAAATTAATTTGAAATTTTTCCGTTGCATCTTATATAATGCATAGCATGATTAAGATCTCGGTCCGCAGATCGAGGCTACTTCCAGTATATTAAAAGGACAAATCCTATGGATATTACAACTGATGCTGCCGGAGCAGCCATCTTTACACCACAAAACAAGGAATTCGTCGAAAACAACGGGTATTTGCTCATTAAAAACGCCTTGCCCGCTGATGTCGTCTCGGAAATTGATGCCGCTGTTGACGAGGTTTATGCTAAAGAGGACGCCGCGGGGAATCTTGAAGCAGGCGGTAAATTGAATCTCCGTAACTGCATCACGCACCACGAAGCGTTCCTGCAACTCCTTGATTGGCAGAAAACCGTACCCCTCGCCTATGGTGTCCTGAATTGGAACGTGCAGATGATTACATCCCATCTGATTGTGCTGCCCTCTAAAGAAGAACCGCCTGACGAGGTAAAGAACCGTATCGGTTTACACCGAGACGGTGGCACGTCACATGCCGAAATGCAGGAACCCCATCCGCGTATCATGCTTAAAATAGCATACGCCATTAGCGACCAATCCGACCCCGCCTCCGGTGCGACAGTACTCGTACCCGGGAGCAACCGATTGGAAGGCAGACCCGCAACCGATCCAGATACAGGTTCAGCACGTGGTGCTATTTCTATGAATGTCAACGCTGGAGATGCGTTTCTCTTTGAACAACGCACATGGCACGGGATCGGACACAACTGGTCAGGTATACCCCGCAAAACCATCTTCATGGGATACGCCTATCGCTGGATCAAACCGATGGATTATATCACGATGCCTGACGAACTGGTTGACAAATGCAATCCGATACAGAAACAATTAATCGGGGTCGTCAGTGATCCGCTCAGCTACTATCTGCCGAAGGACCAAGATGTACCGCTGCGCGCCGCGCTCAACTCGGAGACGCAATAACGCACAAACGCGTAAAGTGAAGATGTGCACCGCGCACTACTCAAGTTTACTCTTCAGCGAAAGGCTATAATCAAGAAGTGCATTCGCATACGGTATATTGTGAAGTCCGTACCCGCTATCGCCTTTAACCATGTCGTAGTTCAGTTTTGCGTCCAGATAGTCCTGTGAAGTTTTGTCAGGCGCAGCGTCAAGCATCGCTTTGACGGCTTGCATCTTCGCCTCTATCTCAGCACGATACTGTGGTAACTTCGTCTCCATGCTATTATCCGCACTATCATGACAACCCGCAGTACTGCATAGCGACAACTCGGCAATGAACGTGTGTCCTCCGTGTTTCGCAATCGCTTCAGGGTCCTCTTTCGCCATGTGACAGTGCACACACCGTTTCTTCATCACGCGTACGTGCGGCGACGGCATCCGTTTGACACCAGCACCCTCGCGTCCAAGGAACATCTCCGATTGAGACTGGTGAACAATACCGGCACCCGCACAACCGCAATCCATTTTATGGCAGCTGACACATAACTTTTTCGCGGGTTGCACCAGTAAATGTTCCGATTTGCTCGTGTGGGAATGGCACGTAGAACAAGAAACAGCATTCACCGCCGTCTCTATATTATAGGTATGTCCCGGATAGACCCGGTCACTAAAGACTTCGTAACCAGCGGAATGGCAGCTCAGGCAGGATGTCTGCACCTCATACGGACCCTCAATCAGGTTGACAAGCGCGTGTGAGTGTCCCGCGTGTTGCCACTCTTGATAGGCGGGTTCGGTCCCGTGACACTTGTCGCAACCTTCAGCAAACGGTGTTGCTGTGTTAGATGCATCAGCTTCTACAGGTGCTGCGTAGAGCGTGCCGACCCTATCGTAGCCGCAGAGTGCGAAAAGGGCAACCGTTCCCATCAGTAGGGCTAACCCTAAAAATAAGAAAACCTGTTTCATGAATTTTTATTGTCCTTGTACAATTTTTTAAGTCGCTTGACTATGTTGCTTACTGAATAGTCTCTGATAGTTAAATGAGGGTGTTTCATAAATCGT
>JAAXHI010000039.1 GCA_012270875.1 Candidatus Poribacteria bacterium
GTTGACCGTACAGATAAGTTACCAACTGTTTGGGGTGCCTTGAAAAAAAAATAGGTATCCACCCTTCCGAAAATTGCATTTTATGCACCACTTCTACCCCCAAAGTGCGTTATTATATAATGAAGTCTTATTTTTGATTTTTTCGGAGGAAGACAGATGAGAGAGAGTGATGCTGCGTTAATTCAACGGACTTTGGATGGAGACGAGAGGGCATTTACGACGCTCGTCAAGAAATACCAGAAATGGGTTCATACCCTTGTCTGGCGGAAGATCGGTGATTTCCATACCGCTGAGGAACTCACGCAGGATATCTTCCTGAAGGTTTATAAAAAGTTATCAACGCTAAAACCGCCAGATCGTTTTCCGGGGTGGCTCTATGTCATCACCACGCGGCACTGTATCACATGGCTCCGAAAGAAGCGGGTATCAACGACATCCCTGAATACGATACCCACAACCGAATTAGAGGCATTATGTTATGCACGATATGAGGCAGCGCGTAGCGAGGAAGCATCTATTGAACACCAGCGCGAACTCGTCAAACGCCTGCTTCAAAAGCTTCCAGAGAGCGAGCGCACCGTTGTAACGCTGTATTATCTCGCAGAAATGACAAGTGAGGAGGTCGGTGCATTTTTGGGTGTATCGCCGAACACCATTAGAAGCCGACTCCGCCGTGCTCGCAAGCGATTGAAAGAGCAAGCGCATTTGCTTCCCAGTACCTCCGGTGTGTTCCAATTTCCGCCGACTTTAACCGAGAACATCATGCGTGAAATTGCTAAGATCAGGCCTGAATCTCCTTCCGTAAGCAAACCTTGGCTACCATGGGGACTTTCATTCGCGTCAACCTTCTTGGTTATCCTGCTGATGGGCGCGGGCCCGCGTGCGTTGTCCCGCTTTCAACAGCCCTACAGTTTGGACGCAACATCAGAGATGACGATCGAATTAGTCGATGCACCTGTTCTATTCGCTTTGGAACTAAAAAGGGATTTGAGAAACCAGTATGGGATAACTGGCAACAGCCGGCGAGGCAGCAGTACAGGCACTAAAACCAACGCGAAACTGCTCGCAGCAGCGCAAGCAGATACGACAGTGCCGTTGGAAACAAAACCAAAATGGATACCTGCCAAGGGACCCGGAGGCGGGTCCGTCAATAATCTCTTTGTAACATCTCAAAAGGAACTCTACGCTATTGGTGGGACCCGGCTTTACCGATTAGATGACAACAGCACTGAATGGATGCTCATCAACGCTGGGCTCCCTACACCCTCAGGCTATAACACCTTAATAGCAGAACGGAACAATACGCTCTATATTGCCACCCAAAAACATCTGTTCGTCTCAACCGACCGCGGGACGACGCTGATACCCGTCGGTCCCCGGCCAGCAGGACGCGCCGTCGCATTGCTGATCACTGATCCGAGCCAAATGCGCCGGCCACAGGAGGCACAGTCCGAAATGTACCTCGTTCTCACCAACGGGGTTTTCCGTTCAACGGATGCTGGTAAGACATGGCATGCCTTTAATGAGGGCTTGACAACAACAGAGATACAAACCGCCGCCGTCATTGACAACGCACTTTTTTTTGGAACGAATCCGATTTTTTTGGGAACGAAACAGGGACTCTATCGGCTCAATACCGGTGTATGGGAGAAATTGCCCATCGCGCCGTCACAACCTGTTGAATCGTTGGCAGTTGCCGATAATAAGATCTATTTCATCACCAAAAGGCAGAATGGCGGGTGGCTCGATGCGCTTTACCTCTCAAACGATTTCGGAGAGTCCTGGACAGACATAACACCACCGCAGCAGCTACCGCCATTTGCTAAACTTGTGGCGATAGGCGATACGCTCTGGATACTCAGTGAGCGCATCTTAAGCTCAACGGATGCTGGCAATACATGGGAAGACCTTGGACCCCATGGAGGGGGACATCCATTTCATGTTGGCTCTAGCACCGCAGTCGCTTTGAACGAAGACACCTTTTTTCTCCGCAGTTCAATGGACCCGGGTGTCGTCCGCTCAGACGACGGCGGCAAGCGTTGGCACCCGGTCACAGCAGGCATCGCTGCACCCAACATCAAAGATCTCGCACAGGTTAACAACATCCTCTACGCCGCAACCTATAAAGGTATCGCAACATCCACTGACGGGGGCGCACAGTGGGCATATATCCAGCCAGTAGAGCCATTTTCATTAACATCCCTAACGGCGGTGGGAGATTCGCTCTATTTCAGAGAAAACAGAGGCGACAGCGCAAACGGCCTGCTGCACCTACAACGCCACGCAGATACGCCACAACAGTTTCCAATTCGCCGTCTCAGGGAAAGTTATCTACCTCGGAAAAAGCGACGGTGGTCTCTTTCAGTCATTGGACGGCGGAGACACCTGGCGCGATATTACTGCGACCTTTCCATTTCCACTTGATAGATCAAAATTACCGTTAATCCACTTGTCGGAGGTCCAGGAGATGATGAGAAAATTGCCGCATTTCAAGGATATCGTCTATGTGGGGAACACGGTGTATATCATAACAACCGACGGGGGTGCCATGTCAAACGATGGCGAGAATTGGCAGCCACTCACAAATGAAAAATCCGTACCGATCACCCTCTCCGAGTTAGCCGTTAAAGGGACAACTCTCTATGGTGCCTCCGAGACAGGTGCGTATCGCTTGAGCAACGAGACAAACACTTGGATACAGATTGCCCCGGAAGTACCCGGAGGCGTGACATCACTCGTGGTTGCAGACGATGTGCTCTATGTCGGCACAAAGCATTGTGGGATCCTACATTTACCGCTGCGTGGACTCCAATAGTCCACAATTTCACTGGCGGAATTTCATCAATCTTCCAAAAATTGCATTTTCTGCAACATTCTTACCCCTATACGCGTCTATAATATCATGAAACCCCTATTTTTTGAGAGGAGACATGATGAACACCAATGACGCTAACCTCATTCAACGTATATTAGATGGTGACCAAGGCGCATTCACCACGCTCGTCAACAAATATCAAAAATCGGTGCACACCCTCATCTGGCGGAAGATCGGTGATTTCCATATCGCCGAAGAACTCACGCAGGATGTCTTTCTGAAGGTCTACAAGAGCCTATCAACGCTGAAACGTCGGGATCATTTTCCGGGTTGGCTCTATGTAATTGCGACGCGGCACTGTATCACATGGCTGCGCAAGAAGCGGCTGCCAACAAAATCTTTGGATGCCATGTCCACAGCCGAACTCGAAGAAATATGCTGCGCGCAGTATGAGGCGAACCGTAATAAAAAAGCAACGATTGAGCACCAGCGCGAACTCGTCAAACGCCTCCTACAAAAATTGCCAGAGAGCGAACGCACTGTCGTAACGCTGTTTTATCTCGCAGAAATGACGGGTGAAGAGATTAGCGTATTTTTGGGTGTATCGCCGGGGACCGTTAGGAGTCGACTCTACCGCGCCCGCGAACGATTGGAAAAAGAAGAAGCCGTCATTCAAGAGATCGCAGGCAATTTTCAATTCTCCCCACATCTCACAGAGAACATTATACAAGAGATCGCACGCATCAAACCCGTATCTCCTTCCGCGAGCAAACCGTGGATACCGTGGGGACTCTCTTTCGCCTCAACCTTCTTAGTTATCCTGATGCTCGGAATGGGACCGCGTGCATTATCCCGTTTTCAGCAACCTTACAATTTAGACGCAACATCCGAGATGACTGTCGAACTGGTGGACGCGCCTGTTGTCCTTGAATTGGAACGCAAATCCAACGCGCTGACACGATTCGGGAATACTGATACGCAGGATAAAAACGGGACATCTGGATTCCAAGCGGAATCGCTTCTCGCTGCAGCAGCGCATGCCGAAGAAACCGACCTGCCAGCAGCAAAACCTGAATGGATCCAGACGAAGGGACCGGGCGGTGTTTCAAGTGCCGGGCTTTTCTTGGCATCTGACCAAACCCTCTACGCCATCGCGAAAACAGGGCTTTATCGGCTCACAGAAGGAGGAGATGCGTGGACACTCGTCAGTGCCAGCGGTCCGAATCGGGAGTTCAATCGTGTCATGGCAGAACGCGATGGCACCCTCTATCTCCTTACTTCCAATGAACTCTTGGTCTCAATCGATGAAGGTAAGGCATGGAACAGCCTCGGCGCACGACCTGAAGGACGGGCAAGGGCATTAATTATCACAGATACAGCGATGTACCTCGTCCTCCAAACAGAGGTGTTTCGTTCTGAGGATGTCGGGAACCAGTGGGAACCCATCGGGGAGGATTTGCGAGCCGATAACGTGCCAAAGGCAGGCAACCCCAATTTCCGTATATGGGACGCACTTGCTATTGATAACACACTCTTCGTCGGAACAAGTCAAGGGCTTTTCCGATTTACTGACGAGTGGAAAAAATTGCCGATACCCGTACCACACGGCATCTTTTCGCTGGCAGTCGCCGAAGATAGACTCTACGTCGGAACAATTGCAAGTCCGCCGCATGGTCCGCATGCCGCCGTTTTCTATTCAACCGACCTCGGCGGTTTCTGGATAGATATTACACCGAATACCCGCGAATATCCCGTCAAAATAATAACCACTGTTGAAGTTGTTCCAGTCGGTGATTTGCTTGTGTTGAAAGGTTCCAGTGGTGTGTTAATCTCTGATGACGGTGGCGAGACATGGGTGGATCCTAAACCCGGATCCCATACGTTTGGCGCATTTCCTCTTGTTGCATTGGACGAAAGTAATTTTTATATAACCAATCCATCCGGAATAACACGCTCAACAAATGGCGGTGTCACGTGGCACCCGTTCATGACTGGAATGGTGAATTCACACGTGCCAAATCTGGTTGCACTCGAAAACGTTCTCTACGCACTAACACCTGATGAAACCCTCAAATCTACAGATGGTGGGGAGTCGTGGGAATCTGTCAGCTTGAATACTAACGAGAATGCTTCCCTTGAAGCAGAGACAGCGAAAGTCGCAACGACTAACGGTGTACTTTATGCAAGCAATAGTGAATTCGATGGTGTCACACTCTTTCGTCTCTCTGATGCTGGTGACGTGTTTCAACCAGTTGAGGGTGTACCGGATTTTGAAAAAGATACCTTACACAAGGAATGGTGGAACAAGCGTATGGAGGCGAGAAAGAACGGCGAAGATGTTAATAAGGTGCAGGAACAGTGGAAGGCTAACCAGCACCGCGTCTTTGAAGAATGGAAGACAAATGGAACATTTACAGTCGCTGACGATACCGTCTTCATGGAATACAGACATAAACTCTTCAGATGGCAGCGCGGCGAAGCGAACTGGCATGATACGGGTTTAGAAGACATTGAAGGCATCTCACCTATTGATGGAAAAGGTCTCACCTTTGCCGCTTCTGGGAACACTGTCTATACCGGGAAACGAGAGGGAGATCTTTTCCTATCCTGTGATGACGGTGACACTTGGCGCGATGTTACCGCAAACCTCGCATTCCCGTTTGGCTATTTCAAAGAGATACTATTCGCTGGTTCCACCGTCTATGTCTCAACAGATATGGGAGTCATGCGTTCAAACGATGGCGAAACATGGCACGTCCTCACGAATGCTAACGGAAATAGACTTATCATGGACCGAATTGCAGTCGATGGCACAACGGCTTACGGTGTGTGTGATAACGGCATCTATCGGGTAGATAACCAGACAAACGCGTGGAAACAGATTGCCCCAGAACTACCACACACAGCAACCTCTTTTGCTATTGATGGTGATACGTTCTACATCGGCACAAAACAAAACGGCGTACTCCGCTTCCAACGCGACGGTCAATAAATAATTGCGCCGCTCTCCCTTCCCTAATAACGTTTCACTGACTGCTGATGGTTTCCGATGGATAATACGCTGACAACTGACTGCTGATGGCTGACCGCTGATTTTTTTTTATTTCTTGACAAAAATTCGCATTTTTGCTATATTTTACACAACGGTTTTGCCATAAACCGACCTATTTATAAAGTCTGTCCTTCGCAAGCCATGGCGATTTTGTATAGGCTACCCAAGTTACTGCTATAAAACCGGTTTAACATGCCACGTAGCCACGTATAAGTAACGTCAGTTCGATTTAAACATTTCGGAATTTTCTCCAGGCTCGGTAGGTGCGGTTTTGCGGTGTACGCACCCCGGTGAATGCCACACGGCATTCATACCGTTGATTCATGCGATCTGCATTCCTAACCGGACCGGACCGCGTCAAGAAATTACCGAAAAAAATTAATCTTCAATTAGTTTGTGGTATATACGGCGCAAACTAAAAGTTGGCACTACAAGTGTAACCTTTTCTCGAGCTCACGTTATAAGTACATAATTAAGAAGGGCTTCGGCTTTACATTTTGCGCAAAATCAATCAATAAAGGAGTAGAAAATGAAAAGAACCTACCTTCTGACGCTCATCGCGCTTTTTTCCGTCATGCTGATCAGTCACGCGAGTGCGCAGATAATTTTTTTCGCTGATTTTGAAGCTAATTCCTCTGAAGCAGTGCCAGATGCCAGCGTCAACGACCCAGCAAATTGGGTGTCGGAGAACGATGGAACCGTTTGGGCAGAAGCGACTGAATTCCCAGGCGGCGAAGGCGCATTGCATCAAACGCAGGAGGGATGCGGCATCTCTGGAAACACACCCATCCCCGGCGTTGACAACTTCTCCGACGGCATCATCCAAGCAGTCTTCTCTTGGCAAGACGATGACGGCGTTGGATTCCAGTTCCGTCGCGTCGGCGACGATAGAGGCTATCTCGTCGCTTTCGGCTATAACGAAACACCGCAAGTCATCGTTGGAAGTCTCGCGGATGGATGCTGCCCCTCCGGCCAATGTCTCAGCGAGTGTGCCTGCGAAAACGACGGTGAAAATGTACTCGCCAGTGCGGATCACGGCTTAGGCGCAGGTCTCACGCAAGACAACTCTGTCGCCTATTTCGCACGTGTTCAGGTCACCGGCAGCCTCATTGAAGTCTGGTATATGCCTTACGCTGATGCCCCGGATCTCTTCGCAGATTCCGAAGAACTCGGTGAGCCGGTCGTTACTTATGACGGCGCAGATGACCT
>JAAXHI010000151.1:0-4363 GCA_012270875.1 Candidatus Poribacteria bacterium
AAGCACAGAAAGAACCGTAATGCGGGGAAAGAAAAGCTACCCGCAGGCACACGTGCGAGGTGGGATTGGAAACTAAGGATACTTGATTGGTTATCAAAACTCTATCCGCTGACACACGTCTGTGTAGAAGATATTAAGGCACGGACAATAGAACGTGCTAAGAAGTGGAATCAGTCTTTCAGTCCGCTTGAGGTTGGTAAGCAGTGGTTCTACACCGAAATCCGAAAACGGTGGGAGTTGCGAACCCTTCAAGGATATGAAACCAAAGAGATACGAGATAGATTAGGGCTTAAGAAGTCTTCAAAGAAGTTATCAGAGACATTTGATGCCCATTGTGTAGATAGTTGGTGCTTGGCATATTACACTGTTGGCGGTTCAGGTGTCCCTGATAACACGGCAGTAATGTGTGTCTCCCCAATACCGATAAAACGAAGAGGATTGCATAGGGAACAGGAGGCAAAAGGTCGTAAACGCGGGCGAGTGGGTGGCACTGTCTTAGGTCAAGGTTTAGCTAAAAATACATTGATTAGGCATGTTAAATACGGTCTAACGCGCCTTGCTGGTGTTAACGCAAAGGGTTTGTTTTCAATATACAGTCTGGGAAACAAACGACTAACGACAGGGGCGAAGCGTTCTGATTTTAGAGTGCTGACACGCCTCAACTTTTACTATAGGAGCGGGCATTCCTCCCCAACCTAAAGGATGGGGTCTCCTGCCCGAAGATTGATGAAAGAAGATCAAAAATATCTATTCGATTTGACCGGATACATCATCGTCGAAAACGCTTTGACAGACGAAGAAGTAGCGCAATGTAACGCCGCTATTGACCATCACATTGAGGGACTCAGAGAACGCGATAACTCATTAGCAGGTGGCTCACCCGCGCTTGTCGGGACCGCAAACCGGATGGACATGGGAGGGATGCTCTCATGGGAGAAACCGTGGTGTGAACCGTTTCGAGATTTACTCATCCATCCCAAGATTAAACCCTGCCTTGAAGAGATTTTAGGGCAAAAATATCGACTCGATCACGGTCCCGGCTTAATCGCTATGGAAAAAGGCACGGAAGGCGGCACTTTACACGGCGGTGGGATCGAACGTCCGAATTTCTCCGAAGCCTATTTCTTCAAATACGGACGCATATACACGGGTTTGACTGTCGTCGAATACATGCTCGCTGACGAGGGACCCGGCGATGGCGGTTTAGCGATCATACCGGGAAGCCACAAGGCGAATCTTCCGTGTCCGAGCAGCATGAAAAGGTACGAGGAATATCAGCATCTGGTGCTTGAAGTCAATGCCAAAGCCGGCGATGCAGTGATTTTCACTGAAACCTTGACACACGGCACGCTTCCATGGAAAGGCAGCCATCAACGACGCGCGCTGCTCTACAAGTTTAGCCCTGGATTCCAGTCTTATGGCACAGGGGCACACCAGGTTACGTATCCCGATTACATTGAGGACATGTCACCTGAACAGCGAGAAATCATGGAGGCACCGCACATCCGGCACTAAACCCATTCAGGACTTACGTGGTTCCTCTTAAAGTCCCCCTGATAAGGGGGATTTAGGGGGTTGAAAATAAGGAGAAACCCGTGTCAAATCTACGCGTTGCTGTCATCGGCTGCGGCGGCAGAGGCCGCGGCCACATGAAAATCCTTTCAGAATTTGATGATACCGACCTCGTCGCTGTCTGCGATCCTGTTGAAGCGGCACGAAACGGTGCTGCGGATACGTTCAACGTCTCAAACCGCTATGAGAGCATTGACGAGTTATTGGACAGTGAAACCTTAGACGCTATCTTCGTCGCGACACCGGCGCACCTCAACGGCGAGGCAGCGCTCCCGTGCTTTGAACGCGGGGTGCACACGCTTTTAGAGAAACCGCCAGGGATGAGCGTCTCCGAGACAGTCGGCTTGCGTACCGCAGCGGAACGGACAGGTGCGAAAGGGATGGTCGGTTGGAACCGTCGCTTCCATCCGATTATCCTTGAAGCAAAACGGCAAGTTACCGCCCGCGGTCCCGTCACGCAAATCGTCGGTGAATTTCACAAGAGTATTACCCGGCTGACAGGCAGATTTCCCGAACATCTGATGGACAATATGTTTCTGGAGACCCCAATCCACGCGCTTGATACGATCCGCGCCGTTGCCGAAGGCGATGTGCAAGAGGTGTATAGTGTTGTTCAACGGACAATTTCAGATTACAAAGATGTTCACGCTGCGCTCATTCTATTTGACAACGGCTGCGTCGCGCAACACATCGCCAACTATACCACAGATGCACGGCTCGAACGCTACGAAATTCACGGCAGAGACATCTCCGCTTACCTTGAAGGTGTCTCGCACGGCACCGTTTTCTGCGACGGCACACAGCACAAACTGACCGAGGCAGGCACCGGCGGCACCGTTGAACAGAACAGATATTTCTTAGATTGCGTTAAATCCGATACACCTGTTTCGTTCCCAGCCGCGAATCTTGACGAAGCCGTTAAAACCATGCAACTCGCTGAAGATATTCTAAACGGACTGCGCTGATCAATTTTGTAGCATAACCTGTTAGGTTGTGCCAGTCTGAATGTCCTCAAGGGGCATTCAGACTATTTGAATTTGAGGGTGCTCAATTAATGGAACCCGTAAGCGTAGCGGAGGGGTTTTGCTTGGGCGTTTCTTCAGATCTACGGAGAAGCGCGCGAAATATCTAACCTGTCTGACCGAACCGCAAGGAAAAATTAAAAAATGCCGACACTTGATGAACGCTATGAAGCCTATAAAACCGACGGCTTTGCAATCTTTGAAAAGGTTTTTGACGAACCCCAAATGCAAAGTTGGCGCGAGAAACACGCAGAACTCTCCGCCGCCAACGACGGACAGACATGGTTCGGAAATACCCTCGAATTGGCACCCGAACTGATGTGGCCCGCCGTCGCACACCCGACGATCTTGGAATTTATTGAAAGGGTGATGGGTCCTTTTGTGCAATTAGATAATCTCACGCTCGCTGCGTTCCCACCCATGGAAAAAGAAAAAGCGGAAGGTAAAGTCTCTGGGTGGCATCGCGACCGATGGGCACATGTCCCCTTCACCGACGCGTATCACCGTCCTAACGCCATCAACGCCATCTCCTATCTGCAAGACTTGACACACGAATTCGGTCCCCTCCGCGTTATTGTCGGTTCACACCGAAAACCGATTACCATGGAAGACGCACAACGTGGGATTCCACATCCGGACGAGACCTTAATCCACATGGGAGCCGGTGATGTCGTCATCACGCACAACGGACTCATCCACTCCGGTACACCGAATACTTCTGACACGTTACGCTATTTTTTCAGTATCTACTATAACCTAACATGGCTGAAACACACCGATCACCACACGGGTCCGCATACCCAAAAGTTGTTGGAAACCGCGAGAGCCGCCAATAATCATCAACACATGCGACTCCTCGGTGTAGATGAGCAACTGCAACCGCGATGTAATTCTGGCTTCCTCCGCTCGGACGAAGAACGCTGGGAAGAGTGGGCAACCGCCGATCAAGCGGCAATCAAGGAGGAATAACCGATGGCAAATCCTGTCGTACCGTCAACACTCAACGTCGAACTGGATCACCAATTGCAACAAGAAGTTAACTTCTTTGTCAACTGGGGTTATCTCATCGTTGACAACGCCGCAACACCCGAACAGATTGCGTCGCTACGAGAGGCACTCGATGATAGCTACGAACGCAACGATAAAAGTCAATTCATCGGTGAACTGCTCGAAGAAGACGATCGGTTCGCCTTCCTGCTGGACAACCCACCCGTCCTAAAACGGATGGAAGCGATATTAGGCACCTGTGTACAACTCCATAGCGCGACAGCACGCATTACCGAACCCGGAACACCAGACCAACATTGGCATCGTGATGGACCATGGCCCGTCGCGCCGAACGGCACGCCTTACGGGAGCCTCCCCGCACAGATTAATTGCGGCTATTATCTCGACGAAGTTACGGACGACAACGGTCCCACGGTTATCCAACCCGGTAGCCACAGAGCTCCCTTCCGTCCGCCACCGACGCCTGTCGAATTGCCTGATGAAAAACGGGTACTCGTCTCTCCCGGGCAAGCAGTGATGTTCGACGGATGGACATGGCACCGCGGTGCGGCTAACAATTCCTCACAACGTCGGCGTGTCTGTCTGATGTGCTATCAAAACGCGTGGATGAAATCTCGCGAACCCTTCGACGGACCGCGCGTCACAAAACTCCGAGAAGGAGGCACACCGCAGCAACAACTTCTACTCGGGGCAATCCCGAAATGGTAAAGCGGTTGGCTATCAGCAGTCAGCAATCAGCAAAATAGCAGTCAGCAATCAGC
>JAAXHI010000151.1:4418-5882 GCA_012270875.1 Candidatus Poribacteria bacterium
AGCGAAGCGACCTGAAAGCCGACAGCGAATGAAAGGAAAATATATGAATCTTGCTTACATCGTTATCGACACACTCCGCTACGATTATATCGGTGCAAACGGCAATGACTGGATAGAGACACCGAATATTGATCGGTTTGCTTCCAAAGCCTGGGCTTATGACCGTGCTTTCTGTGCCAGTTTCCCAACCATCCCCTACCGTACGGATGTCATCACCGGACAATACGGGGCACCCTTCCACGCGTGGAAACCGCTCCGACACGAACGTCAAACGCTACCGTGGACGCTCGCACAAAACGGTTACGCAACACAACTCATCCACGATACACCGCACCTCGTCAACGGCGGACATAACTTCGACTGGCCCTTCCATGCATGGACATTTGTCCGTGGCGCAGAGGTTGATCGAGATTGGATTATGGACACCGTGCCTTGGCCCGATAACTGGACTCGCCAATCACTCTTCGATTGCATTGACGACAAAGCCGCCGAATCAGGGATGCTCCGCAGCTACGCACGCGCGAACCGAAACCGCAAAAAACCGGAAGATTGGAACTGCGCAAAACTCTTTAATACCGCCGCACAATTCCTTAAAGACAATGCCAAGCGAGATAACTTCTTTCTCTGGATAGACTGCTTCGACCCGCACGAACCTTGGGACTCACCCCTTGAATTTATGAAAAAATACGACAAGCGACCCGGTTATGATGGGCGCGTCGATCCACGGAGCCTCGGTGCACGCGGCAATGCGGAACTCTCAGACGAAGCGAAACAACACATTAAAGACCAATACGCAGCTAAAACGACATGGATGGATCACTGCTTCGGACAGTTCCTTGATGCCCTCGAATCCACTGGACTCGACAAGAACACCGCCGTCATCTTTACGGCTGACCACGGTACAAATGTTGGTGAAAGAGGTAGGTTTGGTAAAGGACAACCCGTACGTGAACAGGAAGCACACGTCCCACTCTTCATCCGTCTCCCTGAAGGCGACACTGGACGAAGCAACGTCATCGTCCAACCGCAGGATTTCTTCCCGACGATTCTCAACATCTTAGGCGAGACGCGTCCTGACGGCATTGAAGGACACGACATTTTAACGCCTGCCCGTGCAGGCACATCCGGTGAAAGGCAGCTTGCCCTCTCAGGTGGAAGCATTGAACGCTGGCAGCAAGCATCGCAGAACGAAAATGCTATCCTTTTCACCGCATTCGATCAAGAGTGGAGCTTAGAGGTCGCTGCGAAACCCGAAAACTCAAAACTCGTCGGACTTGGTGAGTTAGAATACGTGCAGGACAGGCACCCCGACATCGTTGCGAAACTTCATGCCGCTGCTGTTGATGAGATTGAACGGCGTGGCACCGATCCTGCACTGATGGCGTGGCTCCGTAATGGCGGCGAAGCTGCGTTCCCAGAAAGTGCGCATTATTGGGACGGCTTCCCCGGACCCGAAGGTTACCG
>JAAXHI010000151.1:5945-10997 GCA_012270875.1 Candidatus Poribacteria bacterium
AACAAGACATGCAACCCAAGAAAGATAACCCTTTTAAGGAGTTCTGTGATGAAGAATGCAAAACTGCAAAAGCAAGCTATGATGTTAATCGAGCGACTCCCAAAGAAAAAACTCAAAGCTGCTATAGATTATATGACTTATCTCTATGACAAGGAAGCATGGGAAGCCACATACGAATTAGCAAGCGACCCTGAAATTGTAAAAAGTTTAGAGCGTGCAGAAGCAGATGAAAAAGCTGGCAGACTCAGAAGTTGGGATGATGTTAAGCGCGACGTTTGAAATTCAATTCACGGATGAAGCATATACCGATTACCTTAAACTTGACCAAAATATGACACGGCGAGTTAACACAGCACTTGATACGTTGGTTCATAATCCATTATTCGGACCGAACGTTCGTAAGTTGACAGGGCAATACGCCGGGTTATACCGCTACCGTGTTGGACGTTACAGAATTATCTATAGGGTGGACACACAACACTATAGATGTATTATCAGAGGTATCCACCAGAGAGGAAGGGCATACAGTCCGTAATTCAGGACCACTATACGATTATTGGGAGACCTCAAACCTCCTGTCTCATAAAGGAGAAAATTATGCCACGCACATACAAAGCCTGTCTCATCGGATGTGGACGGATGGGCGCGACCATTGACGACGAAGTCGCAGGTCGCCCAGATAGCTTTATCTGGCAACCCTTCTCACACGCTGCAGCCGCTGTCGCCTGTGAGCGGACAGACCTCGTCGCTGTCTCCGATGTCTTTGAGGAAAAAGCCGAAGCCATCAGAAAACGCTACGGTGCCGAGCGCGCCTATACAGATTATCAAGAGATGATCGAAAAAGAGAAACCCGACATCGTCTGTATCGCCACGCGTCCCGGTCCACACGCCGACATTACCGTCTTTGCTGCCGAGAACGGCGTTAAGGGCATCTACTGCGAAAAACCGCTCTGTTGCTCTATGGAAGAAGCAGACATCATGGTAGACATCGTTGAAAAGCACGGTGTCAAATTCAACTACGGCACGCAGCGTCGCTATATGCCGATCTATCGTAAAGTGCGTGAACTCGTCGATGCAGGCGAAATCGGGAACGTCCTCTGCTCCATTGCACAATACGGTGCCGGCTCCGCGCTCTGGGGCTTAACGCACGCCGCCGATATGCTCCTCTTCCTCGCGGGTGACCCAGAAGTAGATTTCGTGCAAGGCGCGATTATATGCAATGATTCAGATTGGGAAGGCAATCGTCTCAACGCCGATCCGGGTATCGCTTGTGGTTACATCCGCTATTCCAACGGCGTTCACGGCTATAACACCGCAGGCACCGGACCCGAATATGAGGTCTGCGGCACAAATGGCAAGATCCGTATCCAGAACAACAGCCGAGAAATCCAATTCCGAAAGAAGGACGGCACCTTCTTTGAAGAAGTACCGTTCCCAGAGACATCTCGTGCGACAGGCACTGTGATGGGTATCACAGACATCGCCGAAGCACTCGACGAAGACCGCGAGACCCAGGGACCCGTCCACCTCGCGCGTCGCAGTCAGGAGACGCTTATGGGTATGATTGAATCGCATCGACTCGGCGGTAAGCACATCTCACTCCCGATGGAAAACCGTTCCCTCTACGTTACCAGAGACAATTGGTAATCGGTTCGCTCACTTCGTTCGCTTTCAGTTATCGGTTATCAGTTAAGAGGGGTATCGTTTAAGGAAACCTCTTGTAACTGATACCTGATAACTGGCGACCCTTCATCCAACATGAACTTAGAAACCCAAATCCAGCAATTCCGTGAAACCTTTTACAACGTCAAAGCCGAAGTCCAAAAGCGCATCGTCGGTCAGGACGCGATTATTGAAGGTGTGCTTTTCTGTCTACTCGCCAACGGACACGCGCTCCTTGAAGGGATCCCCGGCTTAGGCAAAACGCAACTGATTCACACCCTCAGCGAGGTACTCGATCTCGCTTACAAGCGTATCCAATTCACACCGGACATGATGCCTTCGGACATCACAGGCACAACGCTCCTTGTAGAAGATGAACACGGCGGAAGGCAGCTGGAATTCCAACAGGGTCCCATCTTCGCACAACTCATCCTCGCAGACGAGATTAACCGCGCTACACCGCGCACGCAATCCGCGCTCCTTGAGGCGATGCAAGAACGCACCGTCACCGTCGGGCGTACCAGCCACCAATTAGAAGAACCGTTCTGTGTCTTAGCGACACAAAACCCACTGGAAATGGAAGGGACCTATCCGCTGCCAGAGGCACAACTCGATCGGTTTCTATTCAAACTCCTCATAGATTTCCCAAACGAAGACGAGATCGTCGAGATCTTGCGTCGTACCACATCGGGTACCGAGATCACCATAGACAAGGTTACGAACGCCGAAACGCTCAACGAGATGCGCCGACTTGTCCCGCAAGTCCCGATCGCTGAGCATGTCGAACGGCACATCATCCGACTCGTCCGCGCCACACACCCGGATTCTGAGGACGCACCCGATATTGTGAAACAGTATGTCCATCTCGGCGCGGGTATTCGGAGCGTCCAAGCCGTCGCACTCACTGCCAAAATCAACGCCCTCCTCGATGAACGCTACAACGTCGCTTTCTCAGATATTGATGCCGTGCTGCTCCCCGCACTCCGCCACCGTATCCTCCTCAACTTCGAGGGACAAGGCGAAGGCATTGAACCTGATACCATCGTCAACGAAGTCCGAGGAACTATAAATCCAACACTGTAGCGTAGATCGTATTTCTTATTCACCGCTACGCGAGATTCCAACTTCACACTTCTGATAATATGAAATTTACGATTGCCAAAAATAGATGAAAATGGTAATATAAAATTTGGGATTTTCAAAAATTCTCAAAAATGACAATTCAAAATTTACGATTGCCAAAAATAGGTGAAAACGAAATATGGATAATTTTATATCAGGTAAATACCGACAACAACGAGAATATCAGAGTTTCACACCTTCCTTTATAAACTGTCCTTTTGCTTGGAAAAACTCGCAGATAAACCTCTTAATAGAACATGCGGCGAAACTTCTCGGAGAACTCAACGCTTATGCGGAACTTCATCCGGATGTTGACTTCTCCATTCCAATGAGCATTGCGAAGGAGGCAACTTATTCCAATCAAATTGAAGGGACAAAAACTGAACTTGATGAAGCAGTCCTACCGCAAGGAGAAATTAATCCGGCGAGACGAGACGATTGGCAGGAGGTCCAAAATTATATTGAAGCGATGAATTTCGCGATAGCCGAACTCCCAAGAATTCCGCTTTCGATGCGACTTCTCAAGGATGTTCATAAAATACTACTTTCTGGTGTTCGTGGAAGACATAAGGCACCCGGCGAAATCCGCAGAAGTCAAAACTGGATTGGTGGTTCATCGCTTGCCGACGCGCTTTTCGTCCCGCCTTCACCTGAAGAACTGCCAGACCTCCTAAGTGATTTAGAAAAATTTTGGCACAACCAATCATTACAACTGCCTTATCTGATCAAAATCGCTATCACGCATTATCAGTTTGAAACCATCCATCCCTTCCTTGATGGAAACGGCAGGTGTGGAAGACTGTTAATTGCTCTGCAACTCATTGATGCTCAAATACTAAACAAGCCAGTACTTTACATCTCCACATTTTTTGAGAGACGCAGAAACGCATACTATAACGCATTCTCTATGGTTCGTAAATCAAATGACTTGGAACAGTGGATTATATTTTTCTTAAACGGACTTGTTGAAACCGCTCAGCATGGCCTCAAGACGTTCAAAGGGATGATCGCGCTCCGCCAAGAATATGATGTCAAAATCCTAACACTCGGTGCCCGATCGAAAAACGCACAAAAGTTGCTGCAACGCATGTATGCAACACCTATTGTTACCGTAAGATCCGTTGAAAAGCAGTTAGGCATAAGTTTTTCAAGCGCGAACCGACTTCTAAAATCCTTGACGGAACTCGGTGTACTGAAGGAGACTACAGGTCACTCCCGCAACCGTCTCTTCGTATTGGAAAAATACCTGAATCTCTTCAGAAGTTAGTGAATTCGAGATAAAAATGAGGAAATTACGACGATGCGGATATCCCAAGCATATTTTACACCCGAAGAATATATCGCTTTAGAACGCAAAGCAATCCCTGACGCTGAGATAGTTAGAAGCGAATACATGAACGGCAAAATAATTGGAAGGTCCAGTTCTAACCTTTCACACAACCTTATTACGGGCAACATTGTCGCTGGACTTTACACCCGCCTGAAAAGCAGTGGATGCTTCGTATTCGCTAACGAAATGCGTGTTAGTATTCCCTCAGTAAACTCCTACTTTTACCCTGATATCGGTATCGTCTGTGAAGAACCCCGTTTTGAAGACGATGTTTTTGATATACTCCTCAATCCGATTGTCGTTGTAGAGGTGCTCTCTCCATCAACAGAGGCTTATGACAGAGGCGATAAATTCGCACACTACCGCCAACTCCAATCCTTGCAAGAATACATCCTCGTCTCCCAAGACAAGGTGCGTGTGGATCACTACGTCCGACACGCGACACAATGGATCCTCACCGATTTTCAAGCACTTGACCAGCACCTTCCACTCACTTCCATCCAGTGTGAACTGCCTCTACAAGAAATATACGAAAACGTCCCATTCCCTGAATAAAACACCCTTAAGTTTTATTTTTGCAGGAACATCCCCGGTCGCGATTCTCTTTGTAGAAGCGTCTTTCAAGCAGAAGACCCTGAAGAGGCCACGAAACACGTAACTTTAGCACACCAAATCCTCAAAACCCTCGTCGCCTGCAACGCCATCAACGCAGAGCAAAACGTAGTAGACATCACACCCCAAGATCCAAAAGCATTGGAGGAGTAAATAATACCATTTCTGTTAATAAATCACTCTCTTGTAGAACGATGCACGTTCGACCAGAGTCATTCAGTTTTACATATTTACTTTATGTGTGGATATATTTCTTCTGTAGGAGCGAGCTGTGCTCGCGATATTGCGAAAAAACGTTAACATCCGTAAATGAAAACCAAAATTTA
>JAAXHI010000151.1:11105-25196 GCA_012270875.1 Candidatus Poribacteria bacterium
TAAATAGTCCTGCTGTCTGTTCAGGGTCATTCAATTGTAGGTTTTGGTGTTGTCCTTTTCGTAGGTGTTAATACTTAATTTATGTTATGTATTAAGACAAAACGCTGAAATTTTCGCTGCATTTCGCTAAAAGATAAAACTATATGATTTCTTAAAATTGAACGACCCTGCCATACTTTTGCTTTTCGCTTGCTACCACCCACAAATTGTGCTAAAATGCACATAGCATGAACCGACACAACCTAAAGCACCCACACAAAGAACTCCGCAAACGCCTCGGAACACGCTTCAGTACAGATGACGCTGTTCGAGACGCACACGCACGCGATGCCTCATACCATCAAGGCACACTCCCAGATGCTGTTGCCTTCCCGAAAACCAATGCTGAAGTCGCAGATATTGTCAGAATCTGTGCAAAATATAAGATACCGATAGTTCCCTACGGCACTGGCACCGGTGTTGAAGGCGCAGTCGTCGCAACGGAAGGCGTGCTTTGTATCGCTCTCAACGAAATGAACCGTATCCTCCGTGTCAGTCCAGATGATAGAGATGCCACAGTCGAAGCAGGCGTAACGCGTCTCCAACTGAACACGCACCTCACAAAGATCGGCACACAACTCCACTTCTCTGTCGATCCGGGTGCAGATGCGTCATTAGGCGGGATGGTCGCGACCCGCGCATCCGGCACGAGTGCTGTCCGATACGGCACCATGCTCGATAACGTCCTCGGCTTGACTGTCGTTACTGCGGACGGTTCTATCGTACAGACGGGCAGCAGAGCCAGAAAATCCGCTGCAGGCTACGATCTTACGCGTCTCTTTATCGGTTCAGAAGGCACACTGGGAATCATTACCGAAATCACACTCAAATTAACAAGGTTGCCGGACGCTGTTGCCTCGGCGGTTTGCGCTTTCCCAACTGTCGCCGCCGCCGTAGATACCGTTATCAAGATGATGGATACGGGCATCAGCATTGCCCGCATCGAACTGTTAGACGAACTGCAGATGGATGCCGTCAACAAATATGCGGGATTAGATTACGAAGTCGCGCCGACGCTCTTCTTTGAATTTCACGGGTCCGAACATACGGTTGCAGAGAGTTCTGAGATTGCCGGTAAAATCGCAGCGATGCACGGCAGTGGAGATTTCCGATGGGCAACAGACGAAAATGAACGTAAACGGCTCTGGCAAGCGCGATACGATAGTTATTACGCCGCACTCAACCGCCGTCCGGGTTCCGTCGGCTACGTAACCGATGTCTGTGTCCCAATCTCTCGGCTCGCCGAGTGTATCGCGAAGACGAAAGCACTTTTGGCTACATCATATCTCATACCGTCAATTCTCGGACATGTCGGGGACGGCAATTTTCATGTCGTCTTCCCGCTTGAACCCAACAACAAGGTCGAATTAGCAGAAGCGCAACGGCTCAGCGACCAGATTGTAGACATCGCCTTAGAGATGGACGGTACTTGCACGGGTGAACACGGTGTCGGTGTCGGTAAACGGAACGCGTTAGAGAAGGAACACGGAGAAGCAATAGACCTGATGCGTGCCATCAAACACGCCTTGGACCCACAAAACTTAATGAACCCCGGTAAAGTTTTCTTGTCCCCACAAACTTAGGGAGAAAATTCTGATGAAAAACTTAACGTTAATTCTCGTAGGGATGTTGCTTTTCACTACACCCGTCTTTTCTGAACTCAGCGACTCGGATCTTCAACGTATCCGAGAAATCGTCCAAATTGAAGTGGCCGCCGAAGGAAAGCGAATATCTACAGATCTAAAAGAATATGTGGATATAAAAATTTTAGGGGTTGACTCACAATTTGTACAAGTCAACTCTCAGTTTGAACAAGTTAACAATCGTATTGATGAACTCGACAAGCGACTGAATATTGCTTTCACGGTGTTAGGATGGCTCTTTGCATTAGTCATCGCAGCGATTGGTATTCCACAACTAATCACAGCGTTTAGACAACGCGGACAAGAACGCCTGCAGACCGCAGTTGAAGAACTTTACGCAGTACATGAGGAGGTATTAGCCGAACTAAAACAGTTGCGGTCAGAAAAGGAACGCGACAAGTCACATCCTGAGTCGCCGTAGCGAAAAAAAATAGAAACATGCAAAGCACTTGGAAAATCCTCATCACCGATTATGTCTGGGCCTCTATTGAACCTGAACGACAGGTCCTTGCCGAAGTTGGCGCAGAACTCATCGCAGCGGAAACCGGCGATGCACCGGAACTTCAAACGCTTGCGCCGATGATGGACGGTATCCTCACCTGTTGGAACCCGGTCCGAGAACCGGTGATCGTCGCCGCGAAGAAGTGTCAGATTATCGCACGCTACGGCATCGGACTCGACAACATCGATGTAGATGTCGCTACGGAGCAAGGTATCGTTGTCACAAACGTCCCTGCCTACTGTATGGACGAGGTTTCTGACCACGCGATGGGACTCCTATTGGCGTGTGCCAGAAAAATTCCACGTTTTGATCAGGCTGTCAGAAACGGCACATGGGACCAGAACATCGGACCGGAGATGCACAGAATCCGCGGCAAGACACTCGGTATCGTCGGGTTCGGACGGATCGGGCAGGCAATCATCCCAAAAGCGAAAGCGTTTGGACTCGCAATCAACGTCTGCTCCCCACGCACGGACCCGAAACGAATTCAGCAACACGGCGCACAAAAGGTCTCATTCCAAGAACTCCTTACAACGTCCGACTTCATCACGATCCACGCACCGCTGACACAGGAAACAGAATACATGTTCAGCGATGCCGAATTCCGGGCAATGAAACCGACAGCCTTTTTAATTAACACGGCACGCGGTGGTATTGTAGATACCCGCGCCCTTACAACCGCACTCCGAAACGGAGACATCGCTGGTGCGGGATTGGATGTTTTGGAAACCGAACCCCCTGAACCAGATACCGAACTGCTAACGCTGGAAAACGCCGTTGTTACACCGCACGCCGCATTCGTCTCAGAAGATGCAATCCTTGAACTGGAGGTCACTGCTGCCAGATGTGTGGCAGAAGTGCTAACAGGGCAGCTACCGGAATCCGTTGTAAATCCATCGGTTCTGGAACAACCGAACCTCCGCGCCAAATCATTAAAGTAGTAGGCACACTCCGCTGTGCCGTAACATTAAAGTAGTAAACATTCTGCTGTGCCGTAACCATTGGAGAACTTAAATGCAACAACTCCCTGACGCGACAGGGCATTTCGGACAATTCGGGGGTAGATACGTCCCCGAAACCCTGATGCCTGCGCTATTAGAACTCGAAGACGCATACAACGCACTCAAAGATAACACCGATTTCCAAGAAGAATTCCGGTACTACCTCCGCGAATACGTCGGACGACCCAACCCGCTCTATTACGCCGAGCGTCTGACGGAAACCCTCGGCGGTGCGAAGATATACCTCAAACGGGAAGACCTCAACCATACAGGCGCGCACAAAATCAATAGTGCCATCGGTCAAATCCTCCTTGCCCGCTGGATGGGCAAAAAACGCATCATCGCCGAGACAGGCGCAGGACAACACGGTGTCGCAACAGCCACCGTCGCAGCAAAGTTCGATATGGAATGCGAAGTCTATATGGGTGAGGAAGATATAGAACGGCAGGCACTCAATGTTTTCCGAATGCAGTTGATGGGAACGAAAGTCGTGCCGGTGGACTCCGGCTCGCGTACCCTCAAAGATGCGATCAACGCCTGTTTCCGCGACTGGGTCACAAATGTCCGTACCACCTACCTATTGCTCGGTTCAGTGGTCGGCGCGCATCCGTATCCGATGATCGTCCGAGACTTCCAAGCCGTCATCGGTGATGAAGCACGCGCACAGATTTTAGAACAAGAGGGCGCATTGCCGGATTGTGTCGTTGCCTGTGTCGGTGGCGGTAGTAACTCGCTCGGTATGTTCTACCCCTTTTATGCCGATGAATCCGTCCGAATGATCGGCGTAGAAGCCGCCGGTGAGAGCATCCGTAGCGGACGACATGCAGCACCGCTCACTGCGGGCAGCGTCGGTGTCTTCCACGGTGCGAAGTGCTATCTACTGCAAGAAGACGACGGACAGATAACGCCTGCACACTCCATCTCTGCAGGGTTAGACTATCCGGGTGTCGGACCCGAACACAGTTATTACCGTGAAACCGGTAGAGCCGAATACGTCCCTGTTACCGATGCTGAAGCCGTAGAAGGGTTCCAGTTGTTATCAGAGACAGAAGGTATCATCCCGGCATTAGAATCCGCACACGCCATCGCCTATCTGCGTGAACTTGCCCCTAAACTCGGTCCAGAGAAAGTCATCGTCGTCTGTCTTTCCGGCAGAGGCGATAAAGATGTCTATACCATCGCGAAGGAATTAGGCATCAGCCTTTAGCAATAGATTGAATCGCGAGTGATAAGTCGGCTTGAACACAAGACCTGAGTTTCCTTTAAATATGTGTTATACTAAGATTATTGCGTTTTAAACAATATTAGCACTATCAATGAGGAGTTAACATGGTAACCGAAATACAAACTGCTCAGGATATATGGCCACAACTCGCTTCTATTGTATTCGTTCCGCGTACAGAGAGCGACTATCAGAGGCTTTCAATCTTACGGGAGGAATTAATAGTTCTCATCGGTGGCAGCGAAAATCACCCGTTGATTTCATTAATGGAAGTCGTTGAGGCACTTATTGAAAAATATGAATTAGAACAAGAGGCAGCAGAACGCGAAGCCTGGTACAATCTTTCCATGCAGATGCTCGCCCGAGCTTATGGAGAAGATGAACCCGAGTACACAACAGACATGCTTAAATGGGTGAACCCAGATTATGAAATCCAACACCTATTGTAAGAATTTTTGCTCTGTGTCGTGGCGTTTATGAGTTACGCTATGAAAACAATTTGCGATCCGATCCGCTATATGCTATAATGCTTGTTGCTTAGTGAAAAAATAGCAAGCGAGGTAGTACGATGGCCCGTGAAACCGTAGATGCTGCTTCAAGTCTGTCTCTACAACAGAAAGCCCGCAAGTTCATCGGTTGGCTCCTACATCGAGACGGTCCCGTTCGGAATTGGCGATACATCCCGACACATGTGTTGCTGCGAAAGCTACGATCAGAGTCTGCCGAAATGCGCGCCTACGCCGCTGAAGGGTTAGGCGGTGTCGGGGATGTCCACGCGGTCGCACCACTCATTGATGCCCTCACCGATAACAACTCAACCGTCCGCCGATTTGCTATCTCCTCCCTCGGAAAGATCCGTGATGCCCGCGCCATTGATGTCCTGATCCCATTCCTACAAGACGAAGAAGCAGATATGCGCTGCGCCGCCGCTGTCGCGCTCGGAGAATTAGGACTCACCGAGGACAGGTTTTTAACGCCACCTGTACAGGTAATAGAGGCACTGATAAACAGTGTAACAGACAGCGATAGAGGTGTCTGCGCCGCCGCTGTTGTCGCTTTAGGCAGAATCGGTAACTCCCAAGCCGTCTCTGCACTCGACGCACTCGCAGAAACTACCGACAGCGAATGGATCCGCCGCTACATCAGCGAGGCATTACATCAAATCGAAGAACAGAACGCCTGAGGGCATCCTCAAAACCGACACTCTAACCTCTGGAGCGATTTGCCCAGCTCGCGGCTGCCCTCATAAATCTATGAGACTGTCGAAAACTGGATAACTCTGATTTTAATTTGAATTAACTATTGTCCCGTGTTAAAATAGTTATACAGTTACGATATGGAAAAAGTTTATGAGAGAATGAAACCTAAAAAAATTCCACAAACAGATTCAATTCGAGAGCTCGCCGAGTTCTGGGATACACATGACTTAACTGATTTTGAGGACGAACTTGAAGAGGTACATGATCCTGTTTTTCAGCCCGGGGTCACCGTTCCATTAACACCAAAAGACGCTAAAGTCGTTAACGCGATCGCGAAGGCGCGCGGCATCTCTCCGCGGGCATTAATTCATGAGTGGATTAGCGAACACATTGAAAGATTATCAAAACCGGCGGCTAAGTCTTAACAAAGGCATGACAAGGTTAGAGCGGCTTGGATTGGAACCTTATACGCTTTTGCTTTCCCCACTTTGAAGAGCATCACAACTCTCTCTACCTTCGAGCATTATGAACGAAATTCAAGACTTCAAATCTGGTTACGTTAGCATTATCGGTGCACCGAACGTCGGGAAATCGACGCTGCTTAATGCTATCTTAGGACAGAAATTAGCGATCGTCACCCCGAAACCGCAGACAACACGGAACCAGATTCGTGGGATTCTCACCACAGATACCCATCAAATCATTTTTGTCGATACCCCCGGGCTGATGAACCCTAAATATCGCTTACAGAGCGAAATGGTTAAGACCGCATACAGTGCTTTAGGCGATGCCGATGTCGTCCTTTTCGTAATCGATGTCACGCGCCGGGACCCAGATATTGAAGATACAATCCTAAAACGCCTCAAACGTGTTAAATCGACAACAATTCTCGTCCCCAATAAAGTAGATCTCGTCGAAAAACGGACCCTACTCCCTATCTTTGAAGACTACAGCCAAAAGTTTGAATTTGCGCATATAATCCCGATCTCGGCATTAACGGCTGATGGCGTTCCAGTGCTTCTTGAACAGATTGAAGACAATCTGCCATTGGGTCCTCACTACTTCCCAGAGGATCAACTCAGCGATCTCCCTGAACGGTTTTTTATCGCCGAAACTGTCCGCGAGAAAATTATGCTCATGACGCAACGCGAGATACCTTACGCCTCCGCTGTTGTGGTCGAAGAGTTTGAAAAACGACCAACAAAGAAATCAGGCGAAATTCTCTATATCCGCGCCATCGTCTACACAGAACGCCAGACCCAAAAGCAAATTATCATCGGCAAAGGTGGCAAGTTAATCAAACGGGTCGGCGAACTCGCACGCACCGATATCGAAAAATTCTTAGATGAACGCGTCTTCTTAGAACTCTACGTAACGGTCAAAGCCGACTGGCGTAGAGATGCCCGTAAACTTAGAGAATTAGGCGGCTTCGTAGACATTTAAGTATGTTCTTCTGAATAAAAAACTGAATCGCCTCCAACCGAGTCAAGAATTAATCAGAAACCTGCCTGAAACGAAGTGGAAGGCGGCCGAGGAGCCACATAGTTAAAAAAATGACAGAAGAGTCAATTCACGTACAAGGTGCGCGAGAACACAACTTAAGAAATATTGACATCCAACTGCCAAAAGACAAACTCATTGTCTTTACGGGTGTTAGTGGTTCTGGTAAATCCTCACTTGCAATTGATACTGTCTATGCCGAGGGACAGCGCCGATACATCGAATCTTTATCCGCTTATGCCCGGCAATTTCTCGGGCAACTCGGAAAGCCGGACGTAGATGAGATCATCGGGTTATCCCCTTCCATCGCTATCAGTCAGGGTTCAACCGGACACAACCCGCGTTCTACAGTCGCCACAGTAACCGAAATCTATGACTATCTGCGTGTGCTTTATGCGCGTGTAGGGCAATTCCACTGTCCCGAATGTAGTCGTGAAGTCGGTTCACAAACCCCCGCGGACATCGTCAATACGCTGCTCAGTTACCCTGAACGCACAAGACTCATCATCTTAGCACCGATTGCCAGAGGCTCCCGCGGCGCACATGAAAAGGAAATTGAGGACTTACGAAACGCCGGTTTCGCTCGATTACGCGTTGATGGCGAAATACACGAAATCCGCCCAGGTTTCGCGCTCAGCCGCAACCAACGGCACGACATTGATCTCGTCATTGACCGGATCATCATCAAAGACGGCATCGAACCCCGTATCTCGCAAGCAGTGGATACAGCACTTTTGCGCGGCGAGGGAAGCATGCTTGTCCAAGTTATTCCAACCGAAGGCGAGGCATCCCCATTTCTGGCAGAAGAAGATGACCTGCTCTTTAGTCGGGATTATACCTGTTCGCACTGTCGGATTAGTTTCGTGAAACCGGAACCCCGTCACTTCTCTTTTAACAATCCCGACGGGATGTGCGAAAGCTGCAGAGGGTTGGGTGTGCAAATGGGTATCTTACCGCAGTTAATCATCCTTGATGACAGCCTCTCTCTCATGAAAGGTGCTATCAGTCTATGGGGACCGCTTCACACGCAAAAACGCGCCACAGAAAAAGCCATTGCCGAAGCACTCGCAAAACACCTCGGATTTGACATCAAGACCCCTTGGAAAGAACTCACGCCGGAACAACAGAACGCTATCCTTTACGGCACCGGCGACACTATCCTTACGATCACTACCCCCGGCAAAAGCACAAATAAAAAACGAAAACAACGCCGACGGTACCGCGTCCACTTTCACGGTATCATTCCCGCTGAAGAACAGAAGTACTACTTCGATGATGACGAAACCGATGAAGACGACTTCCCCGATTACTTCGTCAAAATGCCGTGTCGGGAATGTGAAGGTACCCGGCTTAATTCTTGGACAAAAGCGATAACGATAGGCGGGACACCTATCACTGACATCCTTGAAAAGTCTATTCAGGATGCAACGCAATTCTTCACAGCGTTGGAACTCCCAGAACGTGAGACGTTCATCGCGCAGGAACTCTTAAAGGAAATTCGAGGACGCCTCGGATTCCTCATGGATGTCGGATTGGGATACTTGACCCTCTCACGTCCCACGCCGACACTTTCCGGTGGTGAAGCACAACGCATCCGGCTCGCCAGTCAGGTAGGCGCGGGGTTACGCGATGTTACTTATGTGCTTGATGAACCGAGTATCGGTCTACACCCACGCGACCACGCTGGCTTGCTCACAACGCTTCTAAACCTACGGAATCAAGGCAATACCGTTATTGTTGTTGAACACGATGAGGCAACGATGCTGGTAGCCGACTGGATCGTAGATTTCGGACCTGGCGCGGGCATTAAAGGTGGAAAAATAACGGATATCGGGACACCCGCACAATTCATCAAGGAGAGTAGGACGCTTACTGCCCAATATCTTCGTGGCGATAAGGTGATTATCCAGCCCGAATCCCGCCGTCCAACGGGAGACAGATGGATACAGATACAGAACGCACGTCAAAACAACCTTCAAGCGATCAGCCCTAAAATACCGATCAGCACGCTCTGCTGTGTAACAGGGGTCAGCGGTTCTGGAAAGAGTTCTTTAATACACGATATCCTTTACAACGCACTCGCTCGCGACCTCATGAAGGCAAAGACTGTACCGGGTGATTACGACGATATTCGGGGTATCATCGAAGAAAAAGATGTGCCTATCTCCGATGTTATTGACAAGATTATCAACATTAACATGGCACCCATCGGACGAACACCCCGCTCCAACGCTGCGACCTACACAAAGGTGTTTGACGCGATTCGCGCACTCTACGCTGACTTGCCTGATGCGAAATTACGGGGTTATAAACCCGGACGATTCAGTTTCAATGTTACCGGCGGCAGATGCGAAGCATGCAGCGGCAACGGTGCGAAAAAAGTGGATATGGGGCTTCTCGCGGATGTCTGGGTGGAGTGCGAGGTATGCGATGGGAAACGCTTTAATGAAGAAACCCTCGCGATAAAATATAAAGGAAAAAATATCGCTGAAGTCCTCGAAATGGATATTGATACCGCACTCGTCCACTTTGCCGATATTCCAAGAATCGCACGAGGCTTAAAACTACTCCACGATGTCGGTCTGGATTACATTAAACTCGGACAACCTGCACCGACACTTTCCGGCGGTGAGGCGCAACGCATCAAACTTTCAAAGGAACTCTCGAAACGCGGCACCGGTAAAACGCTTTATATCCTTGATGAACCCACAACAGGGTTGCATTTTGATGATGTAAACAAGCTGCTAACGATTCTTCATCGACTCGTAGATGACGGTAACACCGTCGTTGTCGTAGAGCACAACCTTGAGGTTATCAATTCCGCGGATTACCTCATCGACTTAGGACCAGAGGGTGGTGTTGGTGGCGGCACCATCGTCGCCGAAGGCACGCCTGAACAGATCGCTGAGATGCCTGAATCTTACACTGGACAGGCACTCCGCGGTGATTTCGATATCTGGCGTGATGCGAAGCAACGACTCAGGGAGCCTGAACTTGTTTACGCACTCGGACAGACACAAGAAGAACGGACGGCAATCGCTGTGCAAGGTGCTACCGAAAATAACCTCAAAAATGTTGACATCGATATCCCACATCGGAAAATGACGGCATTGACAGGGGTCAGCGGCTCTGGAAAGACATCCCTCGCACTTGATACCATTTACGCCGAAGGGCAGCGGCGTTATATCGAAACACTCAGCACCTACGCACGTCAGTTCATAGGGCAGATGGAGAAACCGAAAGTCTCTAAAATTGAGGGACTTTCACCCGCTATCGCAATTTCGCATGCAAACGCAGGTCAAAACCCACGCTCAACAGTCGCAACAATCACTGAAATACATGACGGACTCCGTACGCTCTACGCCAGATGGGGTAAACCCTACTGTCCAGATTGCCTTGTGGAGGTCCAACCGCAGAGTGCCGAACAGATAACACAACAGGTTTTTGAAATTCTCCCGCAAGAAAGGGTAGATGTGCTTGCGCCGCTCACAAACTTTATGCTTCTCTCAGACACTGACGAAGGCGTAACTAAGGGTAAAATCATTGACATCAACGCCAGTGAATCCGCTTACGGTCTGAAAGGAAATGAGGATTACGCCGATGTCTTCAGCCGACTGCAACGCGCAGGTTTTGCGCGCGTCCAGATTGATGGCGAAATTCACAGACTTGATGAAGTTCCGAAACTCAGCAAAGGCATTCGCCACGAAATCTTTATCGTCATAGATCGCGTCGAACTCATTGACGAAGAAAAGGGGCGGTTTACGGAAGCCGTCGAGTTGGCACTCGTCCAAAGTGGTGGGTTCGTACTCATCCAAAAGACGCGCGCCGCTCGTGTATCCACGAGAAGCAACCGATCCAAACAGAAAACCACAGAAACACCGAAGGAAGCACCGACAGACAAAAAATTCTTCAGTGAACACGCGATGTGTGCCTCTTGCGGCAACAACTTCGCACAGTTGACACCGCGCCACTTCTCCTTTAACAACAAAGTCGGCGCGTGCGACGTTTGCGATGGACGCGGACGGAATTTACATCCACCATACAACACATGTAACCAATGTCAAGGCACGCGTCTGAAACCCTTCCCAAGCTGCACCATGTTCGAGGAAACAACCATCGCTGAACTGATGGAAATGTCAATTACCGAAATCATTGCGTTCTTCAATGTCCGGCTTAAACAGATTGAAGCGCAAGTCGGCAATGATACACAAAACGGCAGCGAGGATCCATCTGTTGCGAAAGGGGTGTCAACCTCCAGAGCCACACATCCGACACTGCATGTTCATACCTCACCCGAATTTGAAGCGGAAGTCCTCCGCCAAATTCAGATACGCCTTCAGTTCTTAGAAGATATCGGGCTCGGTTACCTCGCATTAGACCGCGGCGCACCGACGCTCTCCGGCGGCGAAATGCGCAGAATCCAACTCGCAAGTCAACTCGGTAGCGGTCTCACTGGGGTAACCTATATCCTCGACGAACCGAGCATCGGGTTACATCCACGCGACCAAGAACGCCTTATCGCTGCACTCCAAAAACTCCGCGACATCGGCAACAGTGTCCTCGTTGTTGAACACGACCGCGACACGATATTAGCGTCCGACCATGTGATTGACTTCGGACCTAATGCGGGTAAAGGTGGCGGTGAAATTATTGCCATCGGCGCACCAGATACCTTCACTGACGGCACCATTGCTACACAGAAACCGTCTACCCAGTCTTTGACGCAAGCCTACCTCTCCAATGAAGTCGAAATCCCTGTTCCAACAACTCGACGTAAAGGTACAGGCAAACAGTTGGCAATATTCGGTGCGAAAACGAACAATCTCAAAAACATTGATGTCAAGATTCCGCTCGGAACACTCACCTGTGTAACAGGCGTTTCCGGGTGCGGAAAAAGCTCACTCGTTGAAGGCACACTCAAACCGGCACTTGAAAGTCGGGGTTCTATCAAAACCGGCGATGCGCAAGATCGGCGTTATACCCACCACATCCGCGACAATCAGTGGGAACCCATATATAACGACTACGGTCTACCGGAGTATGAAAGCATCCGGGGTGTTAGCCATATCAAGCGGCTCATCAATGTAGACCAGAAGGCGATCGGTGAAACGCCGCGATCTAATCCTGCTACTTATACGGATCTGTTCACGAAAATTCGTGAGCTCTTCGCCGAGCAACACGATGCAAAGATGCGCGGATTTGGTATCGGTAGTTTCAGTTTCAACCTTGCTGCTGGGCAATGCCACGTATGCGAAGGGCACCGTTTCAATCGCGTCGAGATGCACTTTCTCCCAGATGTCTGGATACCGTGTGAAGCGTGTAATAGCACCGGTTACAACATGGATACGCTTGAAATCCGTTACAAAGGGAAAAATATCGCCGAAGTCTTAGATATGACGGTAGATGAAGCGCTCACGTTCTTCAGTGAAAGTTCACGTATCTGCCGAACACTCCAGATGTTAGCGGATGTCGGGTTGGGCTACATCCAATTAGGGCAATCCGCGACGACACTCTCCGGCGGTGAGGCACAGCGCGTCAAATTGGCGAAAGAGTTAGCACGTCGTCAAACGGGTTCAACGCTTTATATTATGGACGAACCGACGACAGGCCTCCACTTTGACGACATCCAAAAACTCCTCAAGGTGCTGAACAGACTCGTTGATGCAGGTAACACAATCATCGCTGTTGAACACAACATCGACGTTATCAAATCCGCCGACTGGATTATTGACTTGGGACCGGAAGGCAGCAAAGGCGGCGGAAAAGTCGTTGCGATGGGCACGCCAGAAGAAGTTGCTGATGTCCAAAAATCTCACACCGCTCGTTTCTTACGTGAAGTATTATAGCTCCCGATCTCCCAATCCCGATTATTTTTAGGAGACACTATAAATCGCCCTGTCTTGATACAGGGTCGTTCAATTGTCCGTTTTTGGTGTTGTCCTTTTCGCAGATCATAACACTTAATTTATGTTATGTATTATAACAAACCGCAGAAAAATTCGCAGCCTGTCGCACCGGATCCTGAAAAAAGACGAGAAACTCTATAATTTCTTACGTGAGTTTGATAAATACTTGGGTATTTCTTGCATAAAGAGAACCTTTGGTATAATGGAACTAAAGACCATCTGCTTATGGAAGTAATAGTTTACAATTAGTTATTTAGCACCAGTCGTAAAATCCCTTTTTTATCGATAAATTTAAAAAAACAAATTTTAAACTTGACAAATCTCTTTTTTAGCACGTATAATCAAATATAATCGGTCATTAGTTAAGTAAGAAACGATTTATCCGTGCTTTTCAAAATTAGACATTATTAGGACTTACGCAAGGCGCAATAATGCCCGTCGCATGAATCAACGGTATGAAGGTTCTCCGTGTGGCATTCACCGGGGCGGGTACGCCGCAGAATTGCGCCACTACGAACCTGATCACTTTTGAGAAACACCCATATTTCCAAAGTCCGCCTGTTTGTAGAGATGCGATTTATCGCATCTCTGCGTAAATCCTGATTATAATAGTTTATAGGACTTACGGAAGGAACCAGAGATGCAACCCAAGATACCAGAAGATAATAGGAACTTAACATGATTCATATTAACGAAGAACTTTGTGTCTACTGCGGGGCATGCGTCGCTGTCTGTCCTGAGAACATCATTGATCTGGTAGACACACATCTGAAAATAGACCAACCCAAGTGCATTGACTGTATGAAATGTGTGAAAGGATGTCCGATCGGTGTCCTCTCTATGGAACGGAATGGCAAGATTTATGCTTTCGATTATCCAGATAGAGGACTTTTCTAATTATGGACGCTACAGAGAAAAATATAGATGCTACATTCAGAATATGATGTTATTGTTGTTGGTGCAGGACCAGGGGGTTCAATAGCAGCGAAAGTGGCCGCTGAAAACGGATTGCGAGTTCTCTTGCTGGAAAAACGGCAAGAGATCGGGATACCCGTCCGCTGAGCGGAAGGTATCAGCAC
>JAAXHI010000360.1 GCA_012270875.1 Candidatus Poribacteria bacterium
CGTGTTTTTTGGAAGAGTGCCTTGTATTTTTCGGGGAATTGGGAGTGGGTGATGTTGAGTCTTCGGAATGCGGCGAGGAGTTTTGTGCGTATTGTCTTATGTATATCTTGGAAGTCCGAAATAAAGGTTAACGAGACATTTAGATTGTTTCTGTCGGCGTATTCCTTAATTTCTGATTGGTCTATTGGAAATCCGTATTTATCGAAGTCTTTTGGGTTGAAACTTTCGTTTGGGACGGCGTAGATTTTGTGGAGTTCGTGCTGGAATTCTATCATGAAAGCGTCAACGATTTCTGTTGCTTTCATAAATTGTGCGTAGCATTGGACGACGAATTCTTTGTGTGCTTCTTGAAGTTTCATTTTTATTTCTCCTTTAGGGGTTATAGATTTGTAGGATTTTCCATAAATTTTGTCAAATTTCGGTGAATTTCCTACAAAATTGTAGGAAATTTCCTACACATTGGTTTTGGATATGTAGGGTTGAATTGTGAGTGGTTGTGAGGGTTTGAAGGCGTTTTTCGGGTTCATTTTTAAAGGTGAAAAAAATAATTGTGCGAAAAGTGTAACATTTTTTTGATGGCACAAACTGGAAAGTTTGTGGTACAAAGTTCGGTAATTTCGTAACAATCCCGGTGCGGTTAGAATGCAGGTCGCATTTGGGCGTGTACGCCGCAAAACCGCACCTACCGGGTTTGTGGTCCACCTAAAAGTCGGTTTATGTCTGGCACAAACTGGAAAGTTTGTGCTACGGGGTTGTTTGTGAGAACATTAATTTTTTGAACAGCGGGTCTAGGGGTTTTGCTTCTGGAACGATGCTGTCTGTGTTGATATAGACCTCCGTTGCGTTATCTGTGAGTTTGTGTTGCTGAATGAAGTTGTAATCTCGTTCATAGTCCTTTGGCTTCCATCCTGCGGTTTCACGCCAGATGATGACGGTGCTTTTTTGTGCGACTGTGCCGCGGTAGACGAGGTAGCGTCTATCGTCATCATAAAGGCACCGGCGGGTTTGGACTGTGATGCCGAGGAGGTAGTTGAAGGTTTCGGGCAGATCTATGCTCTGGGTTTGTGTCTGCATATCTTTTACGATCTTGAGTTGATAACTGAAAGGGTTTTGAAGTTTGGTAATGTTCAAAAAGGTTTGACTTTCGCGGGTTTCACTTCCTAACAGGTAACTCAGCAACGGTTCCTCAAAGAGTGAGTTTTCGCGTTCGGTGAATTCAATGTTGTTGAGTGCGTCTTCATAGGATTCGATGCGTTGGTATTTGATGGTGTGGGAGAGACGGCTTTCACGAGATATTGGCTTTGCACCTTTCCATTTTTCGGCATAGATGGCTTTTTTGACGCGAGGCATAAGGACAGTGTCAAAATGATGTCCCATCTCAATGAGGATGTATTTTCGGTTGCCGTTGTCTTGGCGGTTGAGGTTGATGGTAGCGTGAGCAGTAGTTCCACTTCCTGCAAAAAAGTCGAGTGTGATATCTTCAGAATCTTGTATTACAGCCCAAGTTAACCATTCGTATAAGTTTACCGGATGGCAATATAAGAAACTTAGTCCTAAAGCATCCATCGTCTGCTTACCTTTTTCTCCTGATGGAATTATGGAGGACATTTCAGTAATTAAACGTTCTTCAAGGAACCATTTCTGTTGAGGCTGGGTTGATTCATCGGGTCCGAAAAAAATTAGATTTTTACTTAAAAGGTCTTGCATAAACTCTGGACTATTAGACCATCCAGATGATGGGACAGGACAAGATTTTTTTGTAATTGGATGTCTTAGAGGGACAAAGTATTTGTCATCAGTTCGCTGTTCTGGTGCTCCCATGTGAACAAGCCTATAGACCCTACCATCCTCATCAATATTTGAATATAATCGTTCTCCACCACGTAAGTCAGGTTTATCTCTCATCCAGTCCTTAAATTCTTTACGACCTTGTTCTGTAATACCATGCTTTTTTACTAGCGAAGCAGCTAAATTGAGAATCCATTGACGATTGACAGGTTTTAACTGCAGTTTTATATTTCCCTTAGAATGGCAAACAACATATTCGTGTTGCACGGCAATTTTGCTTGTTCCACCCCCTGGATTTCTTTTATCCCATATAATTGTTCCCTGATTTTGCGTTTCAAGGAGATTGAACACATGAAACAGGTTTTCATATTCGTTCTCGTCAATATGACAAAGAATACAACTATCGGGTGCCATGAACTGTTCAGCGAGAATTAGTCTATCTGCCATCATTGATAGCCAACTTGAATGTTGATAAGCGTTTTTGTAAAAAAATCCGCTTGTTTTAGTGTTATACGGAGGATCAATGTGAATACACCTTATTGATTCGTTATATTTTTTAGTCAACAGATTTAGTGCTTGAAAGTTTTCTCCGTGAATTAGCAGACCGTCTGTCTCGTTGTCCAGATCGTTAAAATGGGACAGGAGGCGATCTTTGAAATTAGCGTCGAAGTGACAGGTGTCGAGGATGAGGTTTGGGTGCTGTTTGAGGAAGTTAACCCCCCTGCCCCCCTTATCAGGGGGGTAAGAGGTGGGCTTATCAGGGGGGTAAGAAGTGGGCTTATCAGGGGGGTAAGCGGTGGGCTTATCAAGCGGGAAATCGGGGTTGAAGAGGTTAGGGTCTATTTCGTGAATAGCAAAGAGGTCTTTCCATTCGGCAAGTTGCGCCGCGTTCTGGACGATTTCGGGGTAAAATTCTTCGGGGACGCGGTCGAGGGTGATGCAGTAGTTGGTGGAGCGGACGAATTTCTTTTTGAGCCAGAGGCGTTTTTGAAATTCTTCGATGTGGGAGAGGAAGTCTGTAATTTGGGTAGCAATGCGGTGAACGAGTTTCGCTGTTTCCAGCCAATTGTTACTATTTGTTAACTTTTTGTTAAGCGGACCCCCCCCCATTTTTAACGTTTGTTAAAATTAAGTCTGACAATGGGATAACTTCGCTTTTGATATAGACATCCAATTCGCGGGAGAGGAACCCCTTAAGGTCTTTGTGAATGAAGAAGTCTGCGGTGTTGCGGCGGGTGTAAGTGCGGAGGTGTTTCTTGAGAACGGTTTCACCTTCCGTTTGACGATCTAATGCGGATAGGGCATTGTAGTGTCCGATCAGGCGTGCCATGATTTCTGGTTCGGTGGTATCTATGATTTTATCCTGTTGTTTTTGACCGCTGTAGCGTTTCTTTTCTTCATCGGTGAGGGGTCGGTATTCAAAGGGAATGCAGATTTCATCGCTCTCTGGTGAATAGGTTGTTTCATGAGATAAGGGAATGAAGAAACGTTTCGCCCCTTGGACGTTGTCTTTTTCAATATCTACCTCACGGAGGTCAAAAGTGATGGTAATGCCTTGGGATTTGAATCTGTAGGCGGAGAAGTGCTCGCCGCTCTTGACGTAATATTGATCGCGGTTTGCCCAGTGGAGGTAGACCTCTTCGCCGTTGTAGGGGACAGCGTAGCGTTCGGTTTGTGAGTAGCGTCTGCGTGGAATGAAGTCGCCGTTGTCGTAATAGCGTGAGAAGAAGGTCCAGAGGTGATTAAAAACGGCATCTGCACGCTGGTCACGCGTTTGTGGGGAGCCAAGTTGTGCTTTTGCTTCAAGGTATTGTTTAACCAGTGGACGGTCTCTTATGGTGTCGTCAATGAGATTTCCGTCTGCATCTAATACATCCTCGCCGAAGGCATCTTTGACTCGGTTTTTTAGGTCGTCAAGTGCTTGGCGTGGGGATTCTGTTTCGGTGTTTTCGTCAAGCGCATCGTTGACGATGGTGGGGAGTTCTTCGGCAATGAAGGCTTGGAGTTGGTCGCGCCGGTGGTTAATGATGCGATAGATGCCGAAGTCGAGGTCGGCAGCATCTGCGCGGAAGAGTTGTTGGAGGAGATTTTGTAGTTTTTGTAAGGTATTTTGCATGTTTTTTGGCGTTTTCCTGAAGAGGTTGTTTGTTTTAATTATAACGGAATTTTGCTGGCAATGTCAAGGAAAATTTTGTCATAGCGTTTGCGATAAATGTCTCTGGATGTATTCGGTTTAAAAATTTGAATTGTCTCTGTATTTTGTGGTATTCTTAAGGTTACATGGATTTTCAAGCAGTCGAAACGTTCTCTGTTCATAGAACATCTCGAAAAGGAGAAAATTATGCCAGTTTTTGATGCAGAAGCCTTAGAATTTTGGGAAGAAAACGGATATGTTGTTGTCCCGGAAGCGGTGCCGCTTGAGAATTGCCGCGCGGCGGAACAAGCCGTCTGGGATTTTCTTGAGATGGATGGTGATGATCCGGAGAGTTGGTATCCTGAACCGCCGCGCCGGAGCATCATGGTGGAGATTTATCAGCACCAAGCGTTGTGGGATAACCGCCAATACCCGCGTATCCATCAGGCGTTCTCGGAAATTTGGGACAACGATAAACTCTGGGTTAGTTTTGATCGGGCAAGCATGAATCCACCTGAACGTCCGGATTGGAAGTTCACCGGTCCTTATCTGCATTGGGATATGTCGTTAGACAATATGCCGGTGCGTTTAAAAGTACAAGGTGTACTCTATCTGGCGGATACGCCGGGTAACCAAGGCGCGTTTACCTGTATTCCCGGTTTCCATCGGAAGTTGGAATCGTGGTTAAACGACCTTCCGGAGGATGCGAACCCACGGGAAGTGGTGCGAGAATACCAAGCGGAAGCAGTGCCAGTCGCAGGAAAAGCAGGCGATCTGGTAATCTGGCATAGCGCATTGCCGCACGGCAGCAGTCCGAATTCTGCTGAACGTCCTCGGATGGCACAATACATCACGATGTCACCGGCACCGGATGGCGGCACAGCGACAAGCGAAGGCAGGGTTAAAGGATGGCGAGAACGGCTAACAGGACTCGGAAAAGAGGCGAAAGAGAAGGAGCATCACCACGGTAAGACTGCCGAGTTGACACCTTTAGGCGAGAAACTCCTCGGACTTGAACCGTGGGTTGCCTGATGCGTCTTTATAGTTAACAAATGGGGTGGGTGCTTGGTGCCACTCGCCGGTGTGCAGCTCGTGCATGAAGGAGGACGCTCTCATGACGGATTTATTGGCAGCACGCGCACAGATGGCGATGTCACTTGCATTTCACATCATTTTCGCGGCAGTCGGGATAGCGATGCCACTGTTGATGGTAATTGCCGAAGGACTGTGGCTCAAAACGCGAGAAGAGGTCTATCTGACACTGGCGAAGCAGTGGGCAAAAGGCACGGCTATTATGTTCGCTGTCGGGGCGGTCTCAGGAACTGTTTTGTCTTTTGAACTCGGTCTGTTGTGGCCCAATTTCATGGCTTACGCGGGTCCTATCATTGGGATGCCGTTTTCGTTGGAAGGGTTCGCGTTCTTCCTTGAAGCGATCTTCTTGGGACTTTACCTCTACGGCTGGGACCGCATCCCAAAATATGCACACTGGTTTGCCGGTATGATGGTGCTGCTCGGCGGCACATTTTCCGGCATCTTTGTTGTTACCGCGAACGCATGGATGAACACACCTACCGGTTTTTCAATCGTCAATGGCGAGGTAACAGACGTTGATCCAATCGCGGCGATGCTGAATCCTTCCTCCTTCAGCCAAGCACTTCACATGACCATCGCTGCCTTTCTGGCAGTCGGATTTGCGGTAGCAGGCATCCACGCCTATTTCCTGCGACGCGATCCCGATAACCTATTCCATCGCCGGGCGTTTGCTATTGCTTTGAGCGTTGGGGGTGTATTCGCGCTCCTCCAACCGATTTCAGGCGACATCAGTGCCAAGAAGCTCGCGAAGTACCAACCCATTAAGCTCGCAGCGATGGAGGCACAGTGGGAGACGGAACGCGGCGCGCCATTACGCATCGGCGGTATTCCCGACGAAGACGCTGAAGTAACCCGATATGCGATCGAGATTCCGAAGGCTCTCAGTTTCCTCGCACATTCTGATTTCAACGCAGAGATCATGGGACTTAAAGACGTTCCGCGTGAAAATCGTCCACCTGTCGCAATCGTGCATTTCGCGTTTCAGATTATGGTTGCATGTGGAATAGTCCTGATTACTGCTGGTGTCCTTGGCGGCTGGTTAGCGTGGAGACACAAAAGGCTGCCAACCGAACGCTGGTATCTTCGGTTCATCACGCTCTGCACACCGCTCGGATTTATCGCAATTGAAGCGGGTTGGACGGTCACGGAAGTCGGACGACAACCGTGGATTATCTATAACTACATGCGCACAGCAGACGCCGTAACCCCGATGCCGAACCTCGTTATTCCCTTTATCAGTTTTACTATCCTTTACATTTTTCTCTCAATTATTGTTTTCGTCCTGTTGCGTCGTCATATCTTCCAGAGTCCACGCTTGTATGACACAAATTAATGGGGAAATCGGATGTTAACACTTGAACTCTGCGTTGCTGGTGTGATGCTTATCTCACTAATTATCTATATGCTAACCGGGGGCGCAGACTTTGGAGGCGGTGTCTGGGATCTGTTCGCTATGGGTCGCCGCGCCAAAGCGCAACGCGATCTTATCACACAAGCCATCGCACCAATCTGGGAAGCGAACCATGTCTGGCTGATTGTGATTATCGTGTTGCTGTTTGTGGCATTTCCAGTTGGATTCGCGGCGATTAGCACAGCTTTACACATTCCGCTAACGTTAATGCTCATCGGCATTGTGCTTCGCGGCTCGGCGTTTGTATTTCGTACCTACGATGTCCAATCCGATACGACGCATCGCCGTTGGAGCCGGGTATTCGCTATTGGGAGTGCCATCACTCCTGTGATGTTAGGAATTACGCTCGGCGCGGTTGCATCTGGCACAATTCACGTTGACGTGGAAAGCGGACAGGTAACCACCGACTTCGTCTCAGCGTGGCTTGCCCCGTTTCCATTTGCAATCGGATTCTTCACCTTGACGCTCTGTGCATTGCTCGCCGCGGTGTATCTCACACTGGAGACTGAGGACACCGAGTTGCAGAAAGATTTTCGACGACGCGCGCTTGTCGCAGCAGTAAGTGTCGGCGCAATGGCGGGGGTAAGTTTTATCTTATCTGCTGAAGGGGCACCGACAATTCGACGCGGACTCGCAAGTGCCGCTTGGTCCATCCCGTTTCAAATCTTAACAGGCGCAGTGGCACTCTTGGCGATCTGGACGCTTTGGAACCGTCAATTCCGCCTTGCGCGTATCCTCGTCCCGATACAGGTTACGTTCATCATCTTCGGTTGGGGACTGGCGCAATATCCCTACCTTGTCACGCCGGACTTAACCTTTTCAAATACGGCTGCACCAGATGCAGTGCTGCGTCCAATGCTGATTGTGCTGGGTATAGGTGGTGTGCTGTTAGTGCCGGCATTCTGGTATCTTTACGCTGTGTTTAAGGGGACAGCCAGGAAAACAGAACAAACTGAAGAAGATATTGGCACTTATTGAACGAATCCACCATTGGCGGGGTTTCTAGGGGAAACACCCTATCAAAAACACCTCGCCAGTACATAACGCCTGCCTATATTGTGAATTTTCCCGCTCTGCCTCGCGCGTTTAATGTCAACGCGATTCACCTAAATTCGTTACAATTTATTGGAGGTCGAGAATCGGAGTTTTTGCTTGGGTGTCTCCGCTTCCTACAAGTAAAGTTTTGACCAAGCGCGTAAGTCTTATTGGATTTTCATTCCCCGACGCTCCGTGAACATCGGAGCGGCAGACGTATCATAAATTACGTCTGCTGCGAAAATGAAGGCTCCTTATAGTGAGCCAAAAGGAGATTCTAAAATGAAACGCTTTTTTGTTTTCACACTGACCGCACTTTTCGTGACAACTTGTCTTTTTCTAACGAACCTTATCGCTGAAAACGATATGGACACAGATTTTGTATTCGATGGAGATGTAGAAGTATACACGGAAGGGACGACGTGGTTTAATTTCCCACTCGCCAAGAGCGTGCATCAAGCCGCTGTCCACAATAATAGCAATAAGAGCGTCCGATACTATTATACGTTCAAGGCCACTGTGTCAGGGCCTGAGGAGATTCCCGCGAAAGAAAAGTCGGATCATGGGTGGGTAGCGAAAAACGACTCGTGGTATGACTCCAAAAACTTTTCTTTCAACATGAGAGGCAGACGATCCGGGAAATACACGATTACTGCGGAGGCAGACTTAACAGTAAAATCCGATTTGAATGGGGATGGAGATTTTGAGGATATGGGCGAGATTGACGGTGTGGATTCGTCATGCTCCACCACATTTCGGATCAAGTAGCCCTTTTCCATCTGGAAACATCCAATAACGCAAGCGGTGGGAGCGATACTTGCCTCGCCGCTTGCCTCCAAAGCATCACGCGTGCTTAAGGAGGAAACATCATGAACCGTCTCAAGACAAACGTTCTTTCACAAACAACAAGATTTTTCTTCGCCTGCTGTCTGCTCTTGTTCGCGGGTGCTACGGTTTCCGTTGACGCGAAGATCGTCTTTTGTGTTGACGATGACCTTTACGTCATGAACGATGACGGCACCCACAGACGCAGAATCACAAAAAACACGCAGGCAATGGACCGTGACCCGCGCTGGTCTCCTGATGGCACACAAGTCGCCTTTACCCGATTCATGGACAAGGACAGGATACAAACCTCGTCCGAGGTGTTCATCATCAATGCAGATGGAACAAACCCACAGCGACTCACCCATAACAACGTCTTCGATGAATATCCATCCTGGGCCCCCAATGGACGATGTCTTGCCTTTTCGAGTAGCCGAAGTGGGCGATCAAATGTGTTCGTCATAGAATTGACGAGTCGGACCGTCACACAGTTAACCGGCATTGAAGATGAGGTAGGGTCCGTGGCTCCCGACTGGTCGCCGGATGGGACACAGATAGTTTTTGAGCGGTTCATCCGAATCAAAAACGGGATCAACCCGAAAACGATCTACGTGATGTCTGCGGATGGGCAGCACCCGCGCCCTGTCCTTCCCGATCCACCTGTCAACGGCCCGCCGACGTTCAGGTTCTTTCCGCGCTGGTCGGCAGATGGACAACGTATCCTATTTGCTGAAGTCAAATGGTTTGAGACAGGAGATATCGAGAAGATCATTGTTCAGCGGATTGGCAGCAGGAAACAGGAAATAACAGATATAAATGACAGACTCGGAAACAATTGGTTAGGAGCCGGTACGTGTTGGATGGACAATGACCGTGCCATCCTCTTCTCAATAAGGCGTTCGGATAAACCCACCCCGAATTATGACATCTATCGCTATACATTTGGGACGCGGGGTCTGAGACGGCTGCCATCGACGGACAGTGATGAGCGGAATCCGGACTGGACAGAAGGTGCGTTGTCTGTTTCACCATACGGCAAGTTGACAACGCTGTGGGGCGAGATAAAGCAGCCCGCACACGCTGATTGATGAACCAATAAAACGGATCAACCGATTTTGATATTGAATAACCTTCACCATCAAGAATCATCCGATAACGCAAGCAGTGAGAGTGAGACTCGCCTCGCTGCTTGCCTCCAAAGCATCAGTTGTACCTAAGGAGGAAACATCGTGAACCGTCTAAAGACAAACGTTCTCTCACAAACAACAAGATTTTTCTTCGCCTGCTGTCTGCTCTTGTTTGCGGGTGCTACGGTTTCCGTTGACGCGAAGATCGTCTTTTGTGTTAACGATGACCTTTACGTCATGAACGATGACGGCACCCACAGACGCAGAATCACAAAAAACACGCAGGCAAAAGACCGTCACCCGCGCTGGTCTCCTGATGGCACACAAATCGCCTTTACCCGATTCATGGACAAGGACAGGATACAGACCTCGTCCGAGGTGTTCATCATTAACGCAGATGGAACAGCACCACAGCAACTCACACATAACAACATCGCCGACGGGTATCCGTCTTGGTCCCCAGATGGACACCATATCGCTTTTAAGAGTCGCCCTGGGGGAAAATCAAATGTGTTCGTCATAGAGGTGGAGAGTCAGACCATCACACAGCTAACGGGTATCGATGAAGATGAGGTAGGGTCCACCGCACCTGACTGGTCTCCTGATGGCACACAGATAGTTTTTGAGCGGTTCATCCGAATCAAAAACGGGATCAACCCGAAAACGATCTACGTGATGTCTGCAGATGGGCAGCACCCGCGCCCTGTCCTTCCCGATCCACCTTTCAACGGCCCGCCGACGTTCAGGTTCTTTCCGCGCTGGTCGGCAGACGGACAACGTATCCTATTTGCTGAAGTCAAATGGTTTGAGACAAAAGATATCGAGAAGATCATTGTTCAGCGGATTGGCAGCAGGAAACAGGAAATAACAGATATAAATGACAGACTCGGAAACAATTGGTTAGGAGCCGGTACGTGTTGGATGGACAATGACCGTGCCATCCTCTTCTCAATAAGGCGTTCGGATAAACCCGCCCCGAATTATGACATCTATCGCTATACATTTGGGACGCGGGGTCTGAGACGGCTGCCATCGATGGACAGTGATGAGCGGAATCCGGACTGGACAGAAGGTGCGTTGTCTGTTTCACCATACGGCAAGTTGACAACGCTGTGGGGCGAGATAAAGCAGCCCGCACACGCTGATTGATGAACCAATAAAACGGATCAACCGATTTTGATATTGAATAACCTTCACCATCAAGAATCACCCGATAACGCAAGCGGTGAGAGGATACTCGCCTCGCCGCTTGCCTCCAAAGCATCAGTTGTACCTAAGGAGGAAACATCGTGAACCGTCTAAAGACAAACGTTCTCTCACAAACAACAAGATTTTTCTTCGCCTGCTGTCTGCTCTTGTTTGCGGGTGCTACGGTTTCCGTTGACGCGAAGATCGTCTTTTGTGTTGACGATGACCTTTACGTCATGAACGATGACGGCACCCACAGACGCAGGCTCACAAAAAACACGCAGGCGAAAGACCGTCACCCACGCTGGTCTCCTGATGGCACACAAGTCGCCTTTACCCGATTCATGGACAAGGACAGGATACAGACCTCGTCCGAGGTGTTCATCATTAACGCAGATGGAACAGACCCACAGCGACTCACGCATAACAACGTCAACGACTCGGATCCGTCTTGGTCTCCCGATGCCCAACACCTCGCTTTTACGAGTACCCGTGGTGGGAAATGGGATGTGTTCGTCATAGAATTGACGAGTCGGACCGTCACACAGTTAACCGGCATTGAAGATGAGGTAGGGTCCGTGGCTCCCGACTGGTCGCCGGATGGGACACAGATAGTTTTTGAGCGGTTCATCCGAATCAAAAACGGGATCAACCCGAAAACGATCTACGTGATGTCTGCAGATGGGCAGCACCCGCGCCCTGTCCTTCCCGATCCACCTGTCAACGGCCCGCCGACGTTCAGGTTCTTTCCGCGCTGGTCGGCAGACGGACAACGTATCCTCTCTTATGAAGTCAAGTGGTTTGGTGAACAAGATAAGCGGAGTTTCTTTGTTCAGCCGCTCAGTGGTAGGCGGCGGGACATAGCAGATATTAATGACAGGCTCGGCAACAATTGGCTTATCTCAGGGGCAAGTTGGATGGACAATGACCGTGCCATCCTCTTCTCAATAAGGCGTTCGGATAAACCCGCCCCGAATTATGACATCTATCGCTATACATTTGGGACGCGGGGTCTGAGACGGCTGCCATCGATGGACAGTGATGAGCGGAATCCGGACTGGACAGAAGGTGCGTTGTCTGTTTCACCATACGGCAAGTTGACAACGCTGTGGGGCGAGATAAAGCAGCCCGCACACGCTGATTGATGAACCAACACAGCTGAAGCGTTGACACGCTCTGAAGTGCGTGTCAATCAATTGGTGACACAGGTGACACAGAAACTGACCCGTGCAGCGCAAAGGCTCGGTTTGGCAGAATAACTTTCTTGGAGGCACCTCTTGGAAATAACCACACTTCAAATATAGCGGCGATTGTAGATACCAGTAGTGACGCTGGGCTGCAATCGCCTTTTTTATTTACGCCATGTATAGTTTCCCTTGATTTTTCCCGCGTTTCTTGCTAAACTTAAAGAAATTTAGGGTGTCCCGTTATTCGCCTTGAAAATAGGTGGAAGTTCAAACCCGTAGGTGTTGGGTTACCCAATCCCTACAAAAATCAGAGTTGGTCAACCTATTGAGAGAAAAGATAAAAAATAACATCTTCCTTGTAGTCTCGGTGCTGCTATGCCTCTTTATCTTAGCGGAGGTCAACTATCCACGGCTTGCACCGCAATCTGAATTAGCACTCTTCGCAATGCTCGGATTAATAGTGGTATTTTTGAGATACCCTATTCATTCACATTTTGGCGAAGCTTGCAAGCCAAAACTTGCTGTTAAAAGTGCGGACAACCGTTTTTTTCAAATACTTGATTTCCTGCTGATAGGCAGTGTGATCCTTTGCTTCGGCTATGTGCTAAGCCAGACAGAACCCGTCTTTCAAGCGTTCTGGTTAGACGGTAAGTCTCTCGGGGACCGCGCTGGTGCGGAACTGCTGCTGGATTATATCGTCGGTGGGATCGGACTTATCTTAATATTAGAAGCGACGCGCCGTTCTATCGGTATGACGCTTCCGCTGCTCTCTCTCGCATTTCTTCTCTATGCCAGTTTCGGACAATTTATGCCAGATTGGCTGTTTCCGCATCGCGGGTATTCTATTCAACGGATCGTCAGCCAGACGTTTTTACATAGTCAAGGCGCGTTTGGTATCGCCCTTCGGGTGATGTTCACGTATGTATTCCTTTTTGTTCTGTTCGGTACGTTGTTGGAACGGACAGGGGCAACCGATTATGTCTTAAATTTAGCAAGGCGTGTATTCGGTGCGGGCGCAGGGGCACCCGCGAAGGTCGCTGTCCTCGGCAGCGGCATGATGGGATCGTTGTCAGGTTCCGCCGTGGCGAATACAGCGACGACCGGCACCTTTACGATCCCGTTGATGCGACGCTCTGGATTTCGACCTGAAATAGCAGGCGGAATTGAAGCCGCAGCGAGTTCCGGTGGTGCGCTAATGCCGCCTATCATGGGTGCAGCTGCCTATATGATGCTTGAAATCGTGGAGCCTACCGTTACATATCTGGAAATCATCAGGGCGGCACTGCTACCAGCAATCCTTTACTACACCGGCATGCTGTGTATCGTACATTTTCTCGCAAAAAGTAGCAGGCACGTTCACAGTCCCGAAGAAGCGAGCAACGACACACAGACGGAGAAGCGTGGAAAACTTTTGACGGTGCAAGGCTGTATCTTTCTCGCTGCGTTTATCACACTCATCGGGTTTCTCCTGATGGGTGCTACGGCGTTCCGAGCAGTGAGTTGGAGCCTTCTCGTTGTCGGCGCGATAAGCCTCTTAGATTTTTTATTCCGAAAAATCCGTAAGCAGCACGTTCCAACGGAGACCCGATTTGGCGTTTCAGATTTGCGAAAAGGTGTAGATTTTATCGTATCGCCATGTGAGCGAGCAGCGCAGAGCGGCGTTTCGCTGATTGCCGCTGCAGCGTGTGTCGGTATCATCTTGGGTGTCGTGACACTAACAGGTATCGGTAGCAAGTTACCGTCAGCACTCTTACCGCTTGCCTCTACCAATCTGGTGTTAGCACTCTTCTTTCTGATGATCTCAACGATTATTCTGGGGATGGGGCTACCTTCATCGGTCTGTTACCTGCTAATGGCGATCTTAGTGGGGCCCGTGCTTCTGGATTTAGGAGTCGTTCCGCTTGCAGCGCACTTTTTCATCTTCTACTTCGGGATGATGTCGATGGTAACGCCACCTGTTGCTCTGGCGGCGTATGCTGCCGCTGCTATCGCGGGTTCAGGGATAATGGTGACCGCATTCGCAGCGTTCAGGTTCGCACTTGTCGGCTTTGCGTTACCCTACGCTTTTGTGTTACGTCCGGCGTTGCTCTGGCTGCATGGAGATGGCAATACACCGGAGTTATGGGCAGTCTTCGGAACTTTTTCACTCACGTTGGTGGGTACAGTTATCTTCGCAGCGGCGATTGCGGGGTATGTCTTTAACAAATTATCGTTGTGGATGCGCGGTATCCTATTTATTGCTGCACTCATTCTCTTTTTCGCACCAACTGACATGCCGTTTGTATGGATTCATGGCGTCGTCGTACTCGCAAGTATCGCCATTTTTTACTATAATAGGACGGACGCAGCCCCCACTGCAGGCGGGGTTTAAAACCCCGCTTGCAGTACATAGAATGTCCATTATCATGGAAAAATGCGTAAGTCCTGTATAATTGGCAAAAGAAGGAAACACCTCATGAAAACGCCTATTAGAGGGTTGTTGTACGGTCTGCTCGTGTTGTTATTCTTACTGCACAACGATTTCTGGCTCTGGAAGACACCGCAGCTTGTTTTAGGAGTGCCAGTAGGGTTACTCTATCATATCGGTTACTGCATTGCAGCAACATTGCTGATGGCCGCCTTCGTTAAAGCACGAGGGGATTGGGGAGAGAAATGAGCCTCGCTGTCATTTTTATATACCTCATTATGGTACTGGTTCTCGGTGCCTTGAGCCATAAACTGTTCCGAAACACTGGGGAAGACTACTTCGTCGCGAGCCGGACGATTAATTGGTTTATCCTGTTGATGACACTTTTCGGCACGAACATGACGGCGTTCTCGATCCTCGGGGCATCCGGTGAAGCCTATCATAGAGGTATCGGTGTCTTCGCACTGATGGCTTCTTCTTCTGCGATCGTCGTGCCGTGTGTGTTCCTCTTTATCGGAACTCGCCTCTGGCGAATCGGGAAGCAGTTTGGTTATGTAACGCAGGCACAGTACTTCCGAGACCGGTGGGAGTCCGATGGCTTAGGACTGCTGCTTTTCATTATATTTGTACTGCTGCTTATACCGTATTTGCTGATCGGAGTGATGGGTGGCGGCGGCACATTGGCGACACTCACCGATGGCAAAATCCCGCAATGGGTAGGCGGCTTACTCATCTGTGCTGTCGTCCTCTGTTACGTTACCTACAGCGGGATGCGTGGCACTGCTTGGGTGAACACGTTCCAGACGCTCGTTTTCATGGCACTCGGAGCAGTCACCTTCTTTGTTATCACGCATCGGATGGGCGGACTTTCAAACGCTATCTCTAAAGTAGACACGAGTTTACTCATGCAAGCGGAGCATATTAAACCGTTGGAATTATTAACATATCTCTGTATTCCGCTCTGTGTTGGCATGTTTCCACACATCTTTTCACATTTCCTAACCGCAAAGGATGTCGGTACGTTCCGATATGCAATTATCCTATATCCATTATGTATTGCGGTTGTATGGATTCCGAGTGTTTCGCTCGGAATACTCGGGAATGTAGATGTCCCTAATTTAAAGGGATCGCAAGCAAACAACGTGCTGATCCAGATGATTCATATACATGCTCCCGGGGTGTTGGCTGGGTTTTTAGGGGCAGGTGTTTTCGCAGCGATTATGTCATCCCTTGATTCACAATCGCTCGCTATTGGGAGCATGTTCACACACGATATTATTGGTCATTATCGTCGAGAGGGGTTTTCCGAAAAACAGCGGGTATGGGTCGGACGTCTATTTGTAACGGGTGTCCTTTCTGTCACGTATCTCATCTCACTCGTCGCGACACCGAGCATCTTTAGACTCGCGATCTGGTCGTTCACCGGATTTGCGGGGCTTTTTCCAATTGTAGTGGCAGCACTGTTCTGGCGGCGTAGTACAAAGTTGGGGGCATTCGCCGCGGTTGTAAGCGTTATTTTATTCTGGCTCTATTTCTTTCTCCGTAACTGGCAGACACCGGGATACACTGTCGGCGGTACCGGAATTATGCCTGTTACGATCCTGATTGCCGTTTCATCTGTCACTTTGGTAATTGTTTCTCTGATCACAAAACCGCCGAGTTCACAGACGCTTGAAAAATTTTTTAATTCGTAAAAGTTTTATGGAAGGCGTGCGATGTTGAGACATAGGACCTCGCTAAATATTATTATAGGAGTTAATAAATAGATGATGACACTTAAGAAAACTGCCTTACTCTTTTTATGCATGGCGTACGTTTTCGCATGTGGAAAAACTGAAGATCCGCTTGAACCCGAACCTGAACCTGAAAAACCGGTCGTCCTCGAATACGGTACAGTCTCTGGTACCGTCACCGATGCAGGGACAGGAAACCCAATTCCCGGAGCGACTGTAACATTGCTCGGCATATCCGTAGAAACTGGCGTGGATGGTGCGTATGCTTTCCAAGGTATTGTCTACGATGGCGCGCACGTGCTGGTTGTTGAAGATGCGGATTACAAACCGTATAACGAACCTTTTGCCCTTAATCAGGAACGTTTAGTTCTCGATATTGCCTTGGAGCCGCTAAAGGATCCAGTAGTGGAGGCACAGGAATTTTTTGACAATTTTTCGGATCTTCTTGAATCGTTGGATATGGAGAACATCGAAGCGATCCGGGCACTCTTTTCGGAAACCTATGTCGCTGCAGACGATGCGGCTACACTCTTCGGTGTCGCATCAGGCATCATTCCTGAGAATTACGAAGATGTCGTTCCGGCAATAACGCAACTCTTTGAGGAGTATGTTTTCCTTGAATTCCTGTTCAAGGATATAGAGGTAGATGTGACGCATGCACGAAAAATGGCGGTAACGCTTCGGCTTGATGTAAACGCCGAAAAGGGTGAACAACGGGATCTAAGGGAACTCAAAGCCCATTGTAAATTTGAATTCCGTCGTGAAGGCGCGGATTGGAAGATTGTCTATTGGCAGCTTATTGAGTTGGATCTCCGTTTGTAATGCCTAAAGATTTAATCGGGTTATACAAGGAGCAACTTTTCCTGTAGGAGCGAGTTGTGCTGAGGGGCAACCCTTCTTGTAGGAGCGAGCTGTGCTTGCGACCAGTGATGTGATTTCAAAATTACGTGTTTCAAACACCCGTCCTTGCTGATATGGATTGAGACAAGGAATTAGCAAGTGCCGCGAATTCAGTGATGTCCAATGTTTCGGCGCGCCGTTGGGGGGCTATACCGAGTTCCTCAAATTTGGCTGCCAATACCTCTCCTGAAACAAACCTACCTCTGACTAAAGCATTTTTTAGCATTTTTCGCCGGGTCCGAAACGCGGTCCGCACTATTCTAAAAAAGAGTTCTTCGTCTTCAACCGCGACCTTTGGTTTTTCACGCATCGTCAACTTGAGAAGTGCGGAATCCACCTTCGGTGCAGGATAAAAATTTTCTGGCGGCAGCGTCGCAATGAGTGTTGCCTCGGCGTAATAAGTGACACCGATTGTTAACGCACCGTAATCCTTTCCACCGGGGGGCGCAGCAATCCTTTCCGCGACCTCTTTCTGCATCATTAAGACACAACTGTGAATTTGTTTATGATGTGCGAGAAGTTTCCACAAGATGGGAGTTGTAATACTATAAGGCAGATTCGCTATAACTTTAAAAGTAGTAGGCACGGTCCCTGTGCCTTCCGACAACAGCGAATCGAATTCTACTTTAAGAATGTCGGCGTTAAGGAGTTGAACCCGTGAATCTGTCGAAAATTGCGCTGCTAAGGCGTTGAATAACAGTTCGTCCACTTCAACAGCAATTACGCGTTCAACATGCCGCGCCATTACCTCTGTGAGACATCCTAACCCTGCACCAATTTCTATGACCGTGTCGTGTGCCGTGAGCGCGCCAGCTTCAAGGATGATTTTGAGGGGTTCTGGATTGACGAGGAAATTTTGACCTAATTGCTTTTTAGGGCGGGTATGGTTTAGCGCGAAAAAGGCACGGATTTGTTGGTGATTCATCTTTGTTGTCGGATTATTTGGTGGTGTTTCGTATAGAAACAATCTTTGTTAGAATGGCATCCGCTACATCCCGTTTCGAGGAACGAGGCAGCTGTTCGCAGGTGCCATCTCGGTCCAGCAGGGTTACAATATTCGTATCAGATTGAAATCCCGCACCTTCTGCGAGAACATCATTCGCAACAATCAGATCGCAGTTCTTGCGTATCAATTTCTTTTTCGCGTTTTCGAGAAGATCGTTCGTTTCGGCAGCAAAACAGACAAGGGTTTGATACGTTTTCCGTTCGCCAAGCGTCTGCGCGATGTCAGGATTTCTTTCAAGTGGAAGCGTTAATGTATCAGCACTCTTTTTGATTTTATGCGGTGTGAATTCGCGTGGACGGTAATCTGCGGGCGCGCCCGCCATAATCACAATGTCTGTTTCATTGAACGCCTTCTGAAGCACATCATGCATGTCAAGCGTTGTTTCGACATGTTGAATCTCAATACCAGCGGGTGGCGGGACAGTCGCAGCACCGCTAACCAACCGCACTTCAGCACCCCGCTGCACCGCCGCCTCAGCGATAGCGTATCCCATCTTACCGCTCGAACGGTTGGTAATGAACCGGACCGGGTCGATGTATTCACGCGTCGCTCCCGCCGTGACAAGCACACGTGTGCCTCGCAAATCTTGTATTTCCGACGTTGCTGCAGTCGGAACCAGGATGTTACTTATACTTTCGAGAATCGTCTCTACTGTGTTCAAACGTCCTACCCCTTCATAACCGCATGCCAAATCGCCACTTGCGGGTTCGATGAAGTGAACACCGTGCTTTTTTAGCGTGTCTATGTTTCGTTGCACGAAGGGGTTTTGATACATGTGCCCGTTCATTGCAGGCGCGAGAAGTATCGGGCAGTGGACGGAGACAGCGACGGTGGAGAGCGGGTCGTCTGCGATACCGTTTGCGAGTTTACCGATAATGTTCGCTGTCGCAGGGACAATTGCCAGCAAGTCAGCACGATCGGCGAGATCAATATGCGGTGGCTTCCAATCTGTGCCTGTGTCGAAAAGGTCCAGAAGCACAGGGTTCCGTGAAATAACTTGGAATTGCAAGGGTTGGATAAGACGGGTGGCGTTTTCTGTCATCACGACATGGACAGATGCATCCATCTTGACGAGTTGGCTTGCGAGGTCAAGTGATTTGTGGATCGCTATCCCACCCGTAACACCTAAGATAATAGTCCGCTCTCTGAATTCCATATTTTTATTCGCGTTCAGATTTAGCAATTTGTGCGCGTAGTTTTTCCAACTCTGCTTCAGCTTGCTGTCTGCGTAGTGCTTCTTCTTCAGCGCGTGCTTCTGCGGTTTCGGCGCGCGCTTCTGCTGCCTCTTTCAGGTGCTGTTCCTCCAGAGATGTTGTAATCGGCGTACCATCTGGCAGATATGGACGCAACAGTCTAACGTGCGTCCGATGTTGTTCCTCGCAGCGAAAGTAGAGATTTAACGCTTCACTGAACAGACCGCCTTCCGCATCCGGTTCCATTTCAACAATACCGCCTGATAAATCCCGCCGCCACCCCCGAAACTCTGCGCGTTTCTTCAACTCCGGTTGATGTATAAAATACTCTTGGACCCCTATATCATTGAGATACACGCCGACTTTTTCATTCCGATCTTGACGTGCCGTCGCATCAGAGAGGAATTCAAAGACAGCAACCGGAGCGGTGCCTTCTGCCCACGTATAGAAGCTGCGCCGTAGCGGATACTTCGCAACACCGAAGACGATGTGGATATCAGGGGCAACACATTTTGTGATGTCGCCTTCGCTATAGTAGATAAAACTGTCAATGCCAATATAAACAAGTTCGTTAATAGCGAAGTATCGCTTGAACTGTTCGTAAATTGCTGAAATCTGTTCGCCGTGAAAATCGGTTGCGGACATAGGTTCGTCATCTTCACACGGATAGCCTTCAATATAGACAGTCGTTTTGCCGTTTGCTTTTGGGAAGACTGGCATATATTTTCTCTGTTTGAATCCAAAGTCGTTTATGGTATCCATGGTGCTCTCCATTTGATTATATTTTTTAGGTTTTAGAGGCGGTTTCTGTGCAATAGTACAATACCTAATCTGCACCGTCAATGCCAAGCAACGGGGTAATTGTCTCTATCAATTTAGTATCAATACGGGAGCGTTCTGCAGCGATAATGGTCTGAATCTGATGAACTGCGTCTTGGACTGCGTTTTGTGGATTACTAACCCAGAAATCGTAATGCGCAATCTCAAGGACTTCAGATTTCGCAATCGCAAGTCGTCTTTTGAGTTCCATTTCCGATTCTGTTTTTCTGCGGCGGAGGCGTTCCTCTAAGATAGTGAACGATGATGGTATGATGAAGATAAGGAGACTTCTCGCTGGCGATAGGTCTTGCGCTTGGATTTGCAGTGCCCCTTTTACCTCAATTTCTAAAATAGCATCTTTCCCAGCTTCGCGGGCAGCCGTTATTTCAGATTTGAGTGTGCCGTAGAAGTTGCCCCCGTATTCTGCCCATTCTAAGAAACTGTCCTGCTGAAGATGTGATTCAAATTCCGATTTTGACAAAAAGTGGTAATCGACACCATCTACTTCACTCGGACGCGGCTTTCGTGTCGTCGCTGAGACAGATAGGCGTAAGGTTGCATCCGCCTTGCAAAGCGCATCAATTACTGTACTCTTTCCGGAACCAGACGGTCCAGAAACCACAATAACAAGGTTCGGTTTATAAAGATGTGTATTCGCCATTGGAAGCATTGCTCCCATAACGCTAATCTGCCGCTTCTGCGAGCTCGACAAGCACAGGGGATTCAATACGGATCGCGTCCTTGATGCAGACCTCTTCACACAACTTGCAACCGACACATTCCTTAGGTTTAACAAGTTCGCAGATACCGAAGAAACTTTCGGCATGTTCACCGGTGTCCGGATCCTTGAGTTCGAGACACTCCCAAGGACAGATATGGACGCAGAAATCGCATCCTGAGCAGAGTTCTTCGTAGATAACGGCAATAGGACGGTGTGTGGGGCGGCGGATAAACTTGCACACCTCACCAAACTGATCGCGAATCGCTTCAACGGGACAGACCATCCCGCATGCACTGCAGTCGATACAGATATTTGGATCAATGATGTGCAGCATGTTCCTATCACCCGTGATCGCATCAACGGGACAATTCGTTAAACACGCCATACATCCAATACATTCGTCAGTGATATAGTATGCCATGGGTCCTTTTCCTGTTTTTTAGTCAGACAGAGTCTTTTTATTATCTTCAACACCTATATTTTACCACAATCACTATAAGTTGTCAAGTGCATTTTTATTCTAAATCAAAGCCAGCCGGTTCTTCCTAAGCACCCTTGTACCGATTGCTAATTGCTGACAGCCGAAAGCCAATAAAAAACTATCCTGTTGATATTTTTCAAGGTTATCGGCTATAATAACAGCATAGATATATTACCGGATACTTTCAAACCCATATTATTACAAAAAGGACATAGAATTCTAATGGATTTAGGACTAAAGGATAAAGTCGTTGTTGTAACAGGGGCAAGCCGCGGTATCGGACGCGCTATTGCACACGGATTCGCAGAAGAGGGCGCGCGCCTCAGCATCTGTGGCAGAACGCAAGATACACTCCAAAGCGTAACAGACGAACTTACGACAAAGGGCGCGGCGGTTTTTGCCAAACTCACGGATGTTACGGATACGGAACAGGTTGAGGCATTTATGGCGGAAACGGTGGAGACTTATGGCAGGATTGATGTCGTCGTGAACAACGTCGGCGGCAGTCGGTGGACACCTCTGGAAGAGATTTCGGATACCGAGTGGCACGAAATCCTCGATCTGAATCTGGTTTCCGCTGCACGTGTTAATCGACTCGCGATCCCTAAAATGAAAAAGCAGGGCGGCGGTGTGATTCTGATGATAACCTCTATCTACGGCAGGGAAGGCGGTGGACACATTACTTATAACGCCGCGAAAGCCGCCGAGATCAGTATGACAAAATCTTTGGCGAAGGAACTCGCACCCGATAATATCCGCGTGAATAGTGTCGCTCCCGGTTCAATCCTTTTTCCCGGTGGCGGTTGGGCGCGTCGCATAGCAGCAGACCCAGAGGCAATGGAAGCCTTTGTAAAAAGCGATATGCCACTCGGCAGATTCGGGAAACCCGAAGAAATCGCGAATGTGATCGTTTTTCTCGCATCAGAACGGGCAAGTCTTGTAACGGGTGCCTGTGTGAACGTTGATGGATGTCAGTCCCATTCAAATATTTGAGGCGATTGGGTAGATGATGCGTCGGAACGCCTCCAAAATAGCGGGATTCAAAATAGGTGTGGATCCAATGATGATGAATTGCATTTGGTCATTGATGCTTACCCGAGCACCTACCCGAAGCAATTCGGATGTATCAGAAGCAACGCGTGAACTTTCCTGAAAAGTTGCCTACACCTGAAAATGAAGGAGAGTTGAACGTTCCACTCGGTACGACGCTTGATGCAATGGAAGAAACGTTTATCTGTAAAACTTTAACACGGCTTAACGAAAATCGCACAAAAACAGCAGACATGTTAGGAATTGGTATACGGACCTTACAAAGGAAATTGAAGAAATATGGTGTTTAGGTGATATTTGGATTTGAGGCGGCGAAAAGTTTCCTTGGAAATAAAAGTCAGTTGGAATAGACAATAAGTCCCCGCGAAAAATCACTTAAAATCCGTGTCATCCGCGTCATCCGTGATAATCCGTGATTCAAAAATTAGTTAAAAAACATACTTCCTATCTTCCACCCTTCCATTCCTTCTCAATCCGTTCAGCAGAGGAAAATTGGAAATCGCTTAAATTTCTCCTTGTTTATAAAGACACAATCATGTTAAAATAAAATAGACGAAATAATTGAGGAGAATAAATATGGATACAAAATTATGGGTGCCGGAGTACGACACACCCGAATTGTGGCATAAAGAAATCTCACGACGCTGTTTCGTTAAGACCGGTGTCAGCAGTTTTCTGGGGCTTATTGCAATGCAGCACTTCGGTTCCAACAGCCTCGCGCAGCTTGAGGATGTCGTGCCGCGTGCGAAGCACTGTATCGTCCTTTTTATGAGTGGCGGTGCCAGTCAGTTAGATACGTTTGATCCGAAACCCGGCACCAAAAACGGTGGTCCCTTCGCAGCAATTCCAACGAGTGCTAAGGGAATACAAGTGTCCGAACACCTGCCGAACGTTGCGGAACAAGCACACCATCTCTCTATTATCCGTTCAATGGTTTCGCGTGAAGGAAATCATGAGCGCGCCCGCTACTTACTCCATACGGGATATGCGCCGGGTGGAGCCGTCAGACATCCGACCCTCGGGTCAATTACCTCTTACTATCTTGAAGACGCACTTTTAGACCTACCGAGTTGTGTTAACATCAATTCGCCGACCTACTCCGGCGGCTTTCTCGGTGCAACGCACGACCCATTTGTCGTCAAAGATCCGATGAAACCTGTCGAAGACATCGCTTATCCGCCACAGATGGACAAGCACCGTTTGCGCGAACGGCTCAAGATGCTCAGAACGATTGAGAAGGATTTTATCGCAAAACGGACGGGACGCAGCACGGAAGCACACGAAGCAATTTACAAGAAAGCAGATGAACTCATCAACTCCCCTAAAATAGACGCTTTTCAGCTCGACGAAGAGCCAATCGCCATCCGAGAAGCGTATGGTATGAATAGATTCGGTCAAGGATGTCTCATGGCACGACGACTCGTGGAAGCCGGGGTCAAATTTGTAGAAGTTTCATTAGATGGTTGGGATACGCATCAAAATAACTTTGAACGGACAGAAGAACTTCTCGATATGGTGGATCCAGCATACGCGATGCTTCTGAAAGACTTGTCTGAACGAGATCTCCTTGATGAGACGGTTGTGCTCTGGCTCGGTGAATTCGGACGGACACCGAGAATCAACGAAAACGATGGACGTGATCATCATACCGACGGTTGGTCGGCTGTCGTCGCAGGGGGTGGCACTCGCGGTGGACAGATAATCGGTAGTACCAATGAAGATGGAAGCGAGGTTGTCAGTGGTGCTGTCGGTGTACCTGACCTTTTCGCATCGCTCTGCTTTGCATTGGGGATTAATGGCGACGAAGAGAACTACTCCCGTTCTGGTCGACCGATTCGAGTCGTCAACGATGGGTCAGTGGTAGAGGAGTTATTCAAGGCAATATAGTTTTCAGTTACCGGTTGTCAGTTTTCAGTTAAGTGGACTCTTGAATAATCAAATTTTTCCTGAAGTATTCCAAGTGGGTGGTTTGTTACAGGAAGCCAACCGATAGCCGACAACTGATAGCCGATAGCCAATAAAAAATGAGAGTGATCGCTGGCGCATTCAGAGGCAGACGCTTGATCGCACCGAAAGGCACTCGCGGTGTGCGTCCTACCGCGGATCGAGTTAAAGAATCAGTTTTTAGTATTGTCCGGGACCAGATAATTGACGCAAATTTTCTCGATCTTTGTGCCGGGACGGGAAGTATCGGCATTGAGGCATTGAGTCGTGGCGCAAAGCATGTTACCTTTTTAGAACGAGACCCACGGTGCATCCAAATTATAAAACAAAACCTTCGGACGTGTGGACTTGTCGCTGGACCTCAAGCGAGACACTATCTGCTCCGTCGCGATGCTGTAAAAGGCATCTCATATCTCCAGAAACAGGATGCTGCCTTTGAGATTATCTATTTCGATCCGCCCTATGGCACAGATTTAGAGAGTATCCCTGAACTATACACCACCTGTTTGGTGCTGCTTGCTGAGAACTCGCTGCTTCGCACCGGTGGTACGCTGCTTGTTGAACATGCAAAGCGGTTTGCTGTGCCTGATAGAGTCGGAAATTTAACACGGATTCGACAGGCGGACTATGGGGATACGGTCGTATCGTTTTATTCAGAACAGTTTATAGATCTTTAAGTAGTATATTATTTAGTGTTTCTGTCCTTTACGCACTGGGGTATAGGCATAAAAATGAAGATTTTGAATCTCCAATCTGGAACGCCTTTTCAAATGGGCAAAGGCAAAAATTGGCGTGTTGTACATCCCGATATGGGGTCAACACAATTGACACTAAACCACGGACTCCACGCGCCTGATCAAGAATTTACGCAGCACTATCACGACGCATCAGAAGATGCCATTGTCGTTTTAGAAGGTGGCGGTGCTATCCGGCAAGGAAGCGTCTACACACCGATTGCTGCGGGTGATGTCATTTTTGTACCAGCAGGCGAAGTCCACGGAACCGTCAATACCACGCCGAACATGGCGCGTTTGATGAGTTTTCAGGCACCACCAGATATGGCACTCTATCGGGGTGAAAGGGATACCCCAGATGAAGCCCCAACGCCGCAAAATGGGCATCGGAGCAACGTGCAGGTCCTTAATATGGCACGGTCTGGACCTGTGTTCGGAAAAGATGCCGATTGGCGAAGCGTCGTCTCACCGCAGAAAGGCTCCGTACATCTCTCCTTAGATTACATCTGTCTTGGCGAAGGACAGCAATTTACGCACGAACCGATAGATAGCGAATCGATTTACGTGTTAAAGGATGGATGCGCTGAAGTGACAGATGACAGTGGAAAAACGCACACACTCGCACAACATGATGTCCTTTTCCTCGCGCCCAGAGATACTTTTTCACTTTCTCATGCGGGCGATGAGCCAACAGCCATTATATCTTGTTGGGCAGTTGCTGCTTCCATATAATCACGGTGTAAGGCAGCGTTTAAGGATGCTTGAGGCACAGATGTGACCGATCCCGTAAATCCTTAAATGAAGTTCGGTTCGCGCGAGCCATTAAGGCATGCAAAGACGAACACTTATATTTTTTATAGAACCCGCCTTACACATTGGTGCCAAGATTAAAAGGAAATTGATGGATGAGATCAGATGATGTAGCAGTCTCACGGCAGGGAAACCTCGCCGTAATAAACCATAATAAATTTGAGATTAAGTTCAATCTTTCAAAAGGAACATGGGATTACATTGATGAGAGCGGCGACACAATTATCCGGAACGGATGCACACAGATAACCCTCGACGATGGAAGTGTCATTAAAACTGAGGATACTGGCACCCGCGAATTTATCACCGATCTCCTGAAAACTGACGCTTTCGGTGATTACCACCAAGTTCGCTTCTCACATGAGGCGAAGGATAAAGGGGTCCGGATAAATACTTACCTTAATTGTTACAGTGCGCAGCCCGCTATACATCTCAAAGTCGGGGTTGAAAACCTAAAATCTGAACCATTACAACTCGACAGCGTGACTGTACTCGGCGTTTCGGCAAACCGTGGGGCAGTCCTACTTGGCGGAAACTCATCAGATTGGCATCTTTTTATTAACACACCTCCTATTTCCCCGGGTGTCATTAAAAGACTCTATGACGGATTCCTTCTCAGCGAGACCGATACCATGCACCCGAGCCACGACGGTGTGCTTCATGACACTGAAAGTGGCAAGTCGCTTGTCTTTGGTTTCTTAACGACTGAGAGATGGTGGCCCCGGATTCAAGTTGGGTGCCAAGCAAATGGACGACGCGGTTCGCAATCTAATGCAAAGAAAACATCAGGATCAGGGGTTAACCCCTTGGCACTTTATCATCAGTGTGTGCAGCAGTGCAACCTCGGTGAAGAAGTCGTTTCCGAAACTGTTTATATAAACTTTACGGGCGGTGCTAAGGCTGCCTATGAACATTATACTGCATCCTTAGCGGCACAGGGTGCCTCTGAGAAAAATAATAGAGAAGCCCAAGGTCCCCCTACCGATACGACACCAATTACTGCATGGACCTTTTCCAACACAGAAGCACTTGATACAAACACGGTCTTAACCCAAGCAGAGACACTTGCTGGGAGCTCCTTATTTCAGCCTAACTACCCGGGCGGTATCAATTATATTCAATTGGACGCAGAGATAGGATTACAAAATCAAGAGGAGATGCAGGCGGCTGTCAACCGGATTCAAGCGAAAGGTTTCAAAACCAGCATTCGCGTCAATCCGTTTTGTGCAGCACTGGATTCAAAACTTGTACGGAACCATCCAGACTATTGCATACAAAAGCAAACTAAAGCCCGAGGCAGAAAAGGACAGTCCCGTAGAAGCACAGCACGGAACGGATACGAACCTGCTACAATCCATCTGCCGGATACCGGTAAGGAGGTCGCACTGTTAGACGTTTCACATCCAGAGGTGCAATCCCGTATCCGTGAACAAATTAAACACATAGTGAACGGTTGTGGGTATTCGCTTATTAATGTGGATTTCACCGCGTATACAACCGGACTGACCAACCCTTCACAGAACTTACAATGGCATGATGACAGTCTAACTGCTGTGCAGCTCTATCGTCTCGCTGTGCAGTTGTTGAGGGATACGGTCAACGCCTCTCTTTTGGAATGTGTGCCACCAAAAGGGGACCTTTTGCTTGCAGGATACAATGCAATCTCAGGTTTATGTGTCGGTAGCATCGCTATGAATGCGCCACTGCTGAATTCCCTGTTTTCCACGGGGAGTGCTTCCAATCGCGCAAGCGATCAGTGGCATCATCAACGCGGCACAAAACATCGCTTGAGTAGATATGCAGCGCATCTACGAGAACATAATGTCCTCTGGCAGCATCTTTTTGGTGAACTCACTGTTGATGAACCGCGTCCTATTAACGAGGTGATTGTGGAGGTGACAGCCGCCGCACTGAGTGGTGGGGCTGTTTTCTGTGCCGACCAGATCGAAACGCTTGCAGGATTGCGGGCAGCGTACTTAGCGAAAATTTTCCCGCTCGTCGGTGAAGCCGCCACTCCTGTAGATCTGTACGATGAACCTTTTCCCCGAATTTGGAATCTGCCTATTTCAACACCACACGAAACGTGGCATCTCGCCGCTATCTTCAATTGGAACGATTACGAAGATGACGCTTATTTTGAACTTGAGGCACTCGGGTTACCCAAATCTAAAGATTTCCTCGTTCACGACTTCTGGATGCGCCAATACCTCGGAAAAGTCGCAGAAAGCGTCAACTTATTAAATATCCCGCCTCGCTCCGTTAAGTTGCTCTGTTTCCGTGAGCAACAAGACGTACCCCAATTGCTCGCAACCGATATGCACTATACGCAGGGCAGTGTTGAGATTCTATCCGCCGGATGGGATGATCACAACCAAAGTTATCTACTCGTTTGCCAGCCGCTTAGACAGGCTGAGGGTACCTGCTTTATTCATGTGCCAGAGGATTACCTACCGATAAGTGTGGCAACTTACGGCAGCGATTATCAATATAATTGGGACAAACCGATTTATCAGTTAACCTTTACACAGACGCAGCCGGGCCAATTAGTACACGCCAGCATCCACTTCGCGAAAACTTCCGGAGGTACCTCGTAGGTTCGGTTTTGCGGTGTACTCGCCTGCCCCCTTGATAAGGGGGTTGCGATCTGCATTCCTAACCGAACCGATGCAGAGTGTCCAATTAATTCTAAACTTTACTATAGTTTGTTGGGAATCGGAGTCGGAAAATGAGTAGCAGCGTTCAGGCACAGATGCAAGCCTTGAAAGCGCGGGCAAGCGTTTGTACGGCTTGTGATTTGGCAAAGACCCGTGCGAACGTCGTTTTCGGTAGTGGGGATACCACTGCAAAGTTAGCGGTTGTTGCCGAGGGACCATCCGCTGCGGATAACCACACAACGTTTCCATTTTCAGGACCCGCGGGAAATTTGCTTGACGAAGTTTTGGCTGCCAATACGTTGACGCGCGGTGATATCTGGCTCACGAACATCATCAAGTGCCGAGCAGCAGGTCTCAAAGGCGGTGTATTAAAAAACCGTCCACCGAAGGTATCAGAAATCAAGGCATGTTCTAAATGGCTTGATGGCGAGCTCACATTAACACAGCCTTCGGTAATCCTCTGCATGGGCGCGCCTGCAGCGAAGGCACTAATTCGCCGTAGTTTCCGCATTACAGAAGAACGCGGGGTCTGGTTCACGGATACGCAGTACGCGCCCTTTGCCATGGCGACGTTTAACCCGGCTTATATACTACGACAAGAGGGTGAGGATTTCACAGCAATGCGACAGGTTCTCATTAACGATGTCGCCGAAGCGGTCCAAAAGCTGCAGGAAGCACCCGAAATTCCCAGACTCACCCTTTTTTAACAGGTTTATCGTCTACTCTTCAAACCTATCGACGCTGCTTAATTTTACCCCAAAGCGTTGCAACTTTACCTACCGGATCAACTGCCAGCGTAGCGTCTAAACCGTCATCCATGAGTGCTTGGATGTCAGCCTCTTCAAGTGCGACATCGAAAAGTAGCATTTCATCGAACATACCTTCCCACTCTCTGCCGCCGCCACTCCATGAACCGATACGTCCAGGTCCAAATTCCCCCGGCAAGGGTCCCCATTTACCCTCCGCATCAAGTTCGCCATCAAAATAAACGCGAACCGATTCCTCGTTGCTACTGTAGGCAACCGCGAGATGAAACCATTTGTTTAAGATACTTTTGTCTGCTGTAAAGTCCGAATCCGGCCAACCCGGATGCCGCACGGGGTTGTTAGAATGAATCGCCATCTCCATCTTATTGTCTGGTCGAAACTGGTAATGCACATATCCAGCTGCCCAGCCGTCACGGTTGAAAAAGCATCTCCACGCGCCAACTCTCCCGGTCGAATTGAACCATTTTATGAGTGTAAAATCGTCAAGCGGCCCAATCTCTGGAACAGTAACCCAGGCATCCTTACCGTTGAGTTCAATAGCGTTGCCGAATTTACCTTTCACCCATTTAGTACCACCAACAAGTTTACCGTCGTTACCGTTGCCGGATGAATCTTTAGCCACTTTTCCATTCGTTTCGTCAAACAACCATGCACCAACGATAGATTCCGGATCGATTTCAGCGTTGCTGAGTTGCGCAACCATGCAAACGACGATGATTAAACTAATCGTAAAACGTTTCATCTTTATTCTCCTCTGTTTATCGGTTGTCAGTCTCTGAAAACTTGAAAACTAAGGAAGTACCTAAAGATAAAGTGTATCACAAGTTCTCAGAAAACTAAACAAAATATTGCGGGTTTCGTTTGGTATTTTTCTTTCTTGATATTATCTCATTAAAAACAAGAAACATTTCCCTAAAATTTTTTCAAATTCAGTAAGAAAATCGAAAAAAATGGTTGACAAAACTTTAAGAAGGTGTTATAATATTTAACGCTCACGGTGCAAAATCGTTTTGGCGGGTTTTCTGCTTTGTACCATCGAACCAATCTGGAATTGGCGAGCGTGTTTTGCCCGCGCAGGGTAGGTTTCAAAGGCAAAAAGATTTTGATAGAATTTATTTAGCATCAGACTATAATGTGAATGATTTGCTTTTAATTTCGTAGAACCGGCGCGTGAGCGTCTATCTACTAAATCGGGGGTGGAAGTGGTATCTCGACGTAAATTTTTCAAATTTCTCGGTTGGGGAAATTTCACTGCAGCACTGGGGTTGACATTGGGACCAGGATTAGTTCGGTATCTGTATCCGCGTGTCCTGTTTGAACCGTCCTCCATTTTTAAAGCAGGATTTCCAGCAGAGTATCCGCCGGGCAGCGTTAGCGAAAAGTATAAAAAAGAACCTTATGGTGTTTGGATTGTTCGGAAACAGGATGGCGAATTCTACGCCCTCTTAACCATTTGTACACATCTCGGATGCACACCACGCTGGCTCGGTTCAGAGAGCAAATTCAAATGTCCCTGCCACGGTAGCGGCTTTGACCGGGAAGGTGTTAACTACGAAGGTCCCGCACCACGTCCGCTTGAACGTGTTAAGATTACGTTGGCAGAAGATGGTCAGCTCGAAATCGATAAGTCCGTGAAGTTTTTAGGTGAGAAGGGGCAGTGGACGGACCCAGGCTCCTTTTTGAAGGTCTAAAGAAAGGAGAGCATTCGTACCTGGCTCCAGTCAGGTAGAAAAGGCGTTTCGGCGTTGTAACCGTATCTTGGATACTCCTTAGTTACAACATATACGTCGAAACTTGCTATAAAGAGTATGAACGAAGAACGAAAAGGGCTCAAAGAAAAGATTACGAATTCCGACATTTGGCGTTCTATATTCCGCCACGGATATGAAGACACAGGACGCCGATACACTTTACAGGTTCTCCAAAACGTCTGGTTACATCTCCATCCCCCTCGGGTTTCTCGCCACGCACTCAACTTCCGGTTTACATGGTGCATGGGTGGAATTACCTTCCTTATGTTTCTCGTGACAGCCGTCACCGGTGTGCTCCTGATGTTCTATTATCGTCCAACTGCTGAATACGCTTTCCACGATGTACAATACCTCGAATTTGATATCCCATTCGGTATGCTCCTGCGGAACATGCACCGCTGGGCAGCGCACGGGATGGTTATCTCGGTAATGTTGCACATGTTCCGGGTCTTTTTGACCGGTTCCTACAAAAAGCCACGAGAATTTAACTGGGCAGTTGGTGTTATCTTACTGCTCGTGACATTTTTCCTCAGCTTCACCGGCTATCTGCTCCCGTGGGATCAGTTGGCTTTCTGGGCTGTGACTGTTGGAACGAACATGGCACGCGCAACACCGGTCTTAGGGCATGAAGGCCCCTTCGCACCGCAGGACATCACACAATCGAATGATGTCCGATTTGCGCTATTGGCAGGGACAATTGTGGGACCCTCAACACTGTTAAGGTTCTATATTCTACATTGTGTCGCTGTACCACTTCTGGCGAGCGTCTTGATGGCTTTGCATTTCTGGCGTGTCCGTAAAGATGGAGGCATCTCCGGCCCGCTATAAACGTCTTTAACAATTTTGTAGTGCCAAGCATCACGCAGGGGCTATTTGATTGGGCGTTTCTTCATAGATATACGAAGAGGATCGTGGTTGCAAAAGCATCCTAACCGAACCGCAAGGGAGATTAAAAGAAGGAGCAGATTAATATGGAGCATTTTATACTGCTGGTGACGAAGCCGGATAACGTCCCTATTGTTGCTATTCTCTTTTTGATACCGTATTTCATCTGGCTTTCGTACCGGCAAGCGCGCCAAACTGACAAGACAGGGGTGCCTTCGGATGCTGCACTCAACGATAAAGTCTACGTGTGGCCCTATCTGTGTCGGAACGAATTCATCTGCGCGATTATTGTGATGCTCGTGCTCGGGGTCTGGTCCATTATGATTGATGCCCCACTTGAGGAACCCAGCGACCCAACGAAAACACCGAACCCTTCCAAAGCACCTTGGTACTTCCTTGCGCTCCAAGAGATGCTGGTCTATTTCGATCCGTGGATCGCGGGGGTCGTACTCCCTGGATTGATTATTGCCGGCTTGATTGCGATTCCCTACATTGACACCAATCCAAAGGGTAAAGGCTACTATACGATCAAAGAGCGTCCGTTCGCACTCGCTGTATTCAGCTTCGGATTTATCGTTTTATGGATCGTCTTGATGGTCGTCGGTACATTCCTGAGAGGGCCCGGATGGAACTTCTTCGCGCCGTGGGAAGCATGGGATCCACACCTCGTTGTGCCGTTGACAAACGTGAATCTGTCCTATCTTTTCGGTATCCGTGGTGAGGATACTGCAAACTTTTTCGGATTCGTCGTCGTCGCAGGCTATTTCGCGCTCGGTCCTATCTTCTATTTGTGGAAACGGAACAGTAACCGCTTCTTACAAGAACTCGGTCTTATTCGATATATCGTCGTCTCGTTCCTGTTCTTAACCATGCTCGCACTGCCAATCAAAATGATCTTGCGAATATTCTTCAATGTGAAATACATCTGGGTATCCCCGTGGTTCAACATATAGCGAGGACAGTTTACACGCACGCGTGTACATATTGTTAAGTAATGACATCGTATTGTCCCAATTGACATGGAGGTAGATAAGTTCGTGAGGAACAAAAAAGAAATTCCTGCTGAAAGTAAATCGTATTCTGCTTTGTTCTTTATTCTGTCCGGACTGTTAGGACTTGTAACTATTTGGGGGTTCTGGAGTGAGATGATCACCCGCCGTCCCTGGAAGCAGATCCAGCAGCAGTTTTATCAATATGAATATGAGAAAACACACGCGGAATTAGAGAACGCAAAGTTGGCTTTGCCCGAACTTCCCGCACCTCAAGAACCTGACGCGAAAGAGTTAGCAAGGTTGACAAAAGAGGTGCGAGACGCTCAAGTCACACTCGACGAAGCACTGCAGGAACGCAAATTCCGACAGAGCGAATCGGACGCGATTAACTATAAATATCAGCATAGCCTCCACGTCGCAAAAGGGAAACCCGACGCGACTGTTAAAAAGTGGCAAGAGAAATTGGCTGAACTTGAATCCCAAATTGAAGACGAACTGACCGAAGCCGTCTTGACAGCTGAGGCTACTTTCGCTGATGTAAACAAAGCGTTGGCGCAGTTCTATCAAACCAGCGGAGACCCGCAGCACGCACTCAGCACCTATCTCATCGCGCAGAAATATAACACCACAGACACGGAAATTACTGAAGGTATCACCGCTGCACAAGCCTCACTTCAGGCACTACAAGTCGATAAAGCAAAATATGACGAAGTCGAACGTCTACAGGAAAAATTACATTCGGTCGGTGGTATCAAGCGAACCTTCCTCGGCAGTCTATTAGAAAACCCGTTCCGTGAAACGCGGACGATCACGCAATACTATCTTGAGGACTTCAATTACACCGCAGACAGGTGTGCGACCTGCCACTTTTCTGCTGATAGAAGCGGCTACGAACAATCCGCAGAAGAGACGTTTGAGGTCGAAGGTGATGGCGAAAATCTTGTTGTCCACCGTCTCAAGCATCCAAGTGTCAAGGTCGGTAGTGAAAGCGTCATAATTGATGACTTTGATGCGGAAGCAGACGAATATACACTGGAAGAAAACGGTACGCTCACCTTTAATGACGTAGACGTTTTTGGCGAAGTCCAAATTTCTTATGAGACCGGCTATCGCTCCGTCCTTCAGACGCATCCACACCGCGATGTCCTCCTCGCGAAGCACCCTGTTGACAGGTTTGGGTGTGTACCGTGCCACGGTGGACAAGCACAAGCACTGACAGCAAAAGCCGCCCACGCGCTAACACACGCTGAATACTGGCTCAGCCCCGTACTCGGATTGGATGAACATACCGGTAGAACCTCTGAAGAGACGAAAGGGTATATGGAGTCTAATTGCCGCCGTTGTCATGATGGGGTCATGAAGTTAGATTACGGCGTGAACCCTGAAACAGATGAACCTGTGGACTATGCCCCGAATCTGACAAAAGGGTTGGCACTCTTTGAAGACCTCGGCTGCCACGGCTGCCACGCTGTGGAAGGGTATAGTGCAATCGAAAACATCAACAAAGTCGGTCCATCGCTCGCAAAAGTTGGCAGTAAGGTGAAAGATACGGCTTGGCTCGAAAGTTGGGTTAAAACACCGGAAGCGTATCTACCAAATACGACAATGCCGAACTTCTTCCCCGCTGATGGTATGAGTCAGGTCGTCTACCTCAAGAACGGCGGTGTACGCACAGGTGTTGTCACCAAAATCGATGGCGGTATTGAGATTAAAACGGATGATGGCACTGTATATCCCTATACCGATGATTATGTCCTCCGCATCGTTGATGAGGTGAAATCTATTGCAGCATATCTCGCCACGATGAACGATACCAATCTTGACGAAGCCTCCGTAAACTATTCCACATCTGAAAGCGTTATTAAAGCAGGTGAAGAGACTGTTAAAACCGTCGGCTGTCTCTCGTGCCATGCCGTTGATGGTTTAGGCAGCGATTTTGCACCAGCACTCGACAGTGTCGGCACAAAAGTTACACCGAATTATCTCCGTCAATGGATTAGCGACCCGAAATCTTATGATCCTGATACGAGTATGCCAAGCTTACGGTTAAGTACTCGCGAAATTGATAACGTTGTTGCCTATCTAATGAGTTTGCAACAGCCAACAGCCAATGTAGCGACTGATTCTATTGGTGAAGTGGATGTCGCCGAAGGTGAGGCACTTGTCAGAACTTACGGATGCTTCGGTTGCCACGAAATTCCAGGTTTTGAGAATGAATCCAAAGTCGGTGCCGACCTCGGTGAATTCGGCGCGAAACTTGCTGATGAACTTGACTTTGGCGATACAGTAGGCGTTGAACACAGTTGGACCGGGTGGACGATTGGGAAGGTTACCGACCCGCGGCGTTATCAGACGCGCCGTATTGTCTCTCGGATGCCCGTCTTCCAGATTAATGACGAAGACGCAAGGGCACTCGCTGTGCTTTTGAAAAGCTTCCAACCAGAGAAATACCCACTCAGTTATATCCATAACCGATCCGAAAAATTGGATCGCATTGATGACGGTAGGCGACTCGTCAAAAAATATAACTGCACCGGATGCCACCAGATTGAAGGCGCAGGCGGCGATTATCGCGACATTATCATCGCACATGAAGGGCTCAGTGATATGATTGCCACGCAGCTCGCACCGCCACCATTGAAGGCTGAAGGCGCAAGGGTCTATCCCGACTGGCTGTTCGTTTTCCTCAAAGAACCTTCTGATATTCGCTACGGACTCAAAGTACGGATGCCAACATTCGATCTATCTGATGACGAGGCGACGACGCTTGTTAAATATTTCTCAGCACTTGACGATGAACCGTTCCCTTATGAAACGATTGAAACACCGATGCCGACGCGTGCTGAATTGCGGGTCGGTAAACAGATTTTTGACGAACTGCAGTGTATTTCTTGTCACCCTTCGCAGGGCGAAGTTATTCCTGCAGGCAGTGACAAGGCAGGACGACCCGATCTCGCATTGGCGAAAGAACGGCTCAAGGCAGATTGGCTCATTGATTGGATGAAAGATCCGCAGGCGTTCCAACGCGGAACAGCAATGCCACAAGCGTGGCCACTTGTCGGTGGACAGCACATGGCAGTTGACGGATACGCTGGCAATGACGCTGAAAAACAGATTCAACTCGTCCGAGATTATCTCATCTCCTTGGGACGCTAAATAGTTGTCAGTAGTCAGGACGGTTTTCTCCGAAAACCTTTCAGTTTTTAGAAAGACTTCAGGGCTATCAAAACCTCTTGTAACTGACAACTGATAACTGATAACTCAAAACCATTATGAGACACCTTGTGGTCGTCATCGTCATGATTATTGTGTGGCTCAACGGTTTGATCTGGTTGGGCAGGCAGGTTGATCCGAGTACAAAGTATCAGTCAGCGGTAGAATACAAGTACGCACGATACTGTGCAGGGTGTCATGGGAACAATGGAGAGGGCAGCGGACGTATCGGGCGTTTCAAAAAGTTGGACCCGGCGGATCTAACGGATAACAGTCTCTGGGACATGCACGACGATGAACAATTACTCGATAGTATTAACGCCGGAAAGGACGATATGCCAGCGTTCTATTACTATCTCAGTGATGAAGAACAACGGGAAATGCTCGCATATATTAAAGAAAGGTTTCGTCCGTAACTTGAAGTTGGTCTAATGGAATCGGAATTGAAAGTCAACACATTCCTAAGTCATCAGCGTGAGATGTGAATGCAGAGTGCACGCTGTGTGAAAGAATATCGTGTGGAGGTATAGATGCGACATTTGATTGTATGTATGCTGTTAATGTCCTTTTACAGTTACGGCTTCTCGGATCCAGGCGAGGTTGATGAAGACGGTGGACATTATGATCAAAAAACAGGCGAATACCATTATCATATAAAACCGGATGAACCATCAGATCTGACTTCTGTCCAATCGCAGGCTATTGCGGATGCACAACGCGACGCTTTACAGGTAGATAACAATATCTGGATAGCAGCTGGGGTTTTCGGCGGTATATTCGGTATAGGTGCTGCTATGATTGTGAAACCTACAGTCCCTCCCATGGCATTGATTGGAAAACCGCCTGAATACATTACTTTTTACACCCATGCATATCAAGCCTCCGTAAAAGATGGGCAGGTTAAAGCAGCAACGGCTGGATGTCTCGGAGGAACTGCTGTTTCCATCATGTGTCTTTTGGTATTACAACAACAGGGTTACGGCTACTACTAAACTCAGGGCATATACGAGGAAACTAAAGGGCTAACACCAAAATGGCACTGATTTTTTACGGTTGACGCATTTGATTTGCGTTCTTAATTTCTGTAGTGTTAATATATTACAGAACACATTTAAATTATAATATAACAAGGAGAAAATAGTCATGAAAACCCTAATGACCTTGCTTGTCTTTGGAATGCTGGCGAGCGTTGCATTGGCAGGCAATATCACTGGCACGGTAATGTATGATGGCGACGCACCAGCGCGTCCAGAACTAACCGTTACCAAAGACCAGCACTGCATTGACGCTGGAAAAGGCACAAAGTCCGAGGCACTCGTTGTCTCAAAAGGCAAAGGCATCAAAAATGTTGTTATTTACGCCCGCGTTCGCGGCGCAAAAGTAACCTTGCCTGAAGAAAACCCGAAGATGGACCAAGTGGATTGTGCTTACTATCCACACGTCTTGGTAGTTCCTGTCGGTGCTACAGTGGATCTTGTCTCCAGTGATCCAGTGGCGCACAACGTCCACTCACATGCCCAGAAGAATACGGCAGTAAATACGCTGATTCCGAATAGCGGGGTAGTTATCCCACATAAAATCGAAAAAGCTGAGGAAATTAAGTTCACATGTGATATCCACGCGTGGATGACCGGCTACATCGTCGCTGTTCCCAGCAACTTTTATACTGTCACCGGTTACAAGGACGCTGAAGACAAAATGATCAGTTCAGATGCGTATGAAAAGTCAGCGGACACTGGAAAATATACACTCGAAAATCTGCCTGCCGGTAGAGCGCGCGTCGTCGCATGGCACGAAGAACTCGGCAAAGCGAACAAAACCGTTGAAGTACCCGCAAGTGGTGATATTGCCGTAAACTTCACAAGTGCTGATTTTAAGAAACAAGAAAAAAAATAGCAGTCAGTTTCCGTCAGTAGTCAGCAAGAAACCTTCTTTGCTGACAGCAACCGAAAGTCAACGGCTGATAGTCTGTTTGATTTGATAGGTTCAGAAAACCGAAAGGGATCCCGCTGACAGCCGACGGCTGACAGCCGAAAGCCATGAAAATATCTAAGAAGCGGCTCTATCTCATACTGGGTTGTGTACTCGTCTTTTATGCCTTGTTAGCTATCGCTCCAGCATTCGCACAGGACGTGACCGAGGCTGAGTATCGCGCCTTCCCGAAGATCGGTAGCCGAAACGCAGCATGGATCGCCGCGCAGCTCCATCTACTCTTCGGTTCCTTTATTCTCGGCGTCCCGATGTTCGCTGTTATCATCGAATTCATCGGTTGGAAGACCAAGGATGAACGATACGACCGGATGGCACAAGAGTTCATTAAACTCTGTATGGGCGCGTTTTCAACAACAGCCTTACTCGGTGGTGTGCTCGTCTTCATTCTGATCTGGTGCTATCCGAAAGTGATGAGCAAGCTCAGTGGGATCTTCGGACCGACGATGATTTTTTACGTCATCCTATTTTTCGGCGAAACCTTTACGCTCTACCTCTATTCCTACGGATGGGATAAGATGCAAGGACGGCATAAAGGCTGGCATCTCTTCCTCGGTGTCTTATTAAACGTGTGGGGCACGGCGATTATGTTTGTCTCTAACTCCTGGTTGAGTTACCAGACGAGTCCCGCAACCCAGTACGGTATTCTATCTGAAGGAAGGCGGAAGTCTTGGATTGAAGAAAAATTGGCTGACGATCCGTCCCTAACACCTGAAACCGCTATGGAGGGGGTTACAAGCCATACAATGGTGCCACTCCACAACGAGACAACAGGCGAATTCATGGGGACCCTTTGGGATGCTGTCAATAACTTTACGTGGATGCCTGTTAATATCCATCGGCTTGTCGGGAACATCGCTTTCGGCGGTTCAATCGTGGCAGCTTATGCCGCGTTCCGGTTCCTCGTCGCTAAGACGAAAGAGGACAAAGCACACTACGATTGGATGGGGTATACCGGGAACTTCATCGCTCTCTGTGGACTTATACCACTGCCTTTCCTCGGTTATTGGCTCGGTAGAGAAATCTACATGTTCAATAATACGATGGGCATCAACATGATGGGCAGTCTCTTCTCTTGGCTCTTTATTATTCAAGCAGTGATGATTGGTGTCTTGTTCATCGGTGCCAACTATTACCTCTGGTCAGGCATGGGGCGCATTCAGGGCGCGGAGATCTACGCGCGTTACCGTCCGTACATGATTACGGTTATTATTATCTGTGTCGCAATCTGGATGACCCCGCGAACGCTCTCTAAAATCTCAACCGCCAGTGAATTGAGTGCAATGGGCGGTGCAAACCATCCACACCTCGGACTGTTCGGCTTGATGACTGCCAAGAATACGGCTGTTAACATTATCATCCTTACGACTTTCTTGAGCTTCTTGTTCTATCGACGTTCCGGGAAAACACCAACAGCGAGTTGGCGAAAGGTGGGGAACATAGCGATTTCCTCTATCTTATTTTTCGCAACGATCTCAATTGTGGTGATCGGCATCGTCGGATTTACCGTTCCTACTGACCTACGCGTCAATGTCCTAACCCCGTATCAAGTGCTTGTCGCACTCGCTGTCATGGCAGTCGTCACTGTTGTTGACATCTTCATGTACCGAAAAGCCACAACATCTGGAACTATTAACTGGGGTGAAATGACGGACCGTTCACAGTACGTTTTAATCCTTATCGCTATTACGTTTACGTCCCTTATGGGACTGATGGGCTATGCGCGTTCAGGACTAAGAGAAGCATGGCACATCTTCGGGGTTATGCAAGATACATCTCCGGATGCATTTACGCCGCTTCTCAGCGAGGCGGTGAACATGGTAGCAATCATCATGGTAGCCTTCTTTGCACTCGTCGGGTTTATCTTCTGGCTCGGTTTATGGGGAGAAAAGAAGAAGCAAGCATCAGCAGCTACCGCCGACGCAGCCATCGCCGCTGAGGGTGATGATTAAATGAGAAGGACTGGTATATTTCTTTTTGTGATAGGGTTGACTTTCGGTTTTCCGCTTATAGCGACTGCTGATTCGTCTCAAGCAGAATTAGAGGTATTAAAGCGAATTACAGCTGCCGCTAAGCACGATGCTAATGCTGATACTGATGCGGACGGATGTTTCTGGTTTTGTAGCGGTTTTTCTTTAGCACTTGGTGGCGGTTGTCTTTTAGGTGCGCTCAGTTTGATACCGTCTTATTCATATCGACCTTCTCCGCCGCTCAGTCGACTTGTGGGGAAACCACCTGAATATATCGCAGTTTATATAGATACCTATAAAGAACAAAGGAGATCGACTGCAGCAGGCGCGGTAGTAGCGGGTTGTGCTTTAGGGGCAGCCACTGCTGGATGTCTGGCACTCGTTGGTGTTTCTCCATGGTCGACTACGCTTCAGGAATCAACGGGCAAGTATAGACACAGTCTGGATGTACTTTTTATTGGAATCAGTCGCGTGGCAGCGGCTGGTAAACTGTAAAAATGAAACGAAGTAGAACGGCGCGCGGAGGTCCATAGTTTAAAAAATGTCAAGAAATACGCTCATAAAAATCGCAAGTCTAATCTTAATGGTGGTGAGTTTCATCGCCTATATCGCTGGTGCATCTGCGTTCCCGATCGCCTCGGAGAATTTACTGCCTTGGTCGGTCTGGTTTCTGATTTCGGTCATTGTGAACATTGTTTTGTGGACCAGTGTTATGAGGTTATTGACATTCTCGCTTGCCGTGATATGGTTTTACGCCTTTGTCGCAGGGCTTGTCCCCGAAAGTTCCACAGCAGTGAGTGTAACCGAATTGGATTGGAGCGATCCAGATGCAGTCGCTGAGCTGGGTGCCTTGGTGTTTAATGGGAAAGGACAGTGCGCCGCGTGCCATACCGTTGATACTTCCGCACCGCCTGGGAGATGTCCCGACTTAACAGACATCGGCGTTAATGCTGCAACCCGCGTCTCCGGCATGGAGGCAAAGGCGTATTTGATTGAGTCCATGTATCAACCAGCGAACTTTCTTGTTCCCGGCTACGGCAAAATTATGCCAGAGGTATGGAAACCGCCTATTAATCTCTCCAAATTAGAGATTGAAGCCGTCATCGCTTACCTCCAGAGTCAGGGCGGCGAAATTGACCCCACACCGTTTGATGAACCTATAGATAGAGCGGACGTAGGTGCTACCGCTGAAGCACTGCCACCTTTGCTCACCGGTGATTCGGAAATGGGCAAAAAGGTTTTTGTGGATGCCGCGTGTATCTCGTGCCATGCTGTAACCGGAATAGAGAGTCCAGCAGCCGGTGAGACCAATGAAGACTTTGAAATCGTTACCGCACCGGATCTCTCCGAGATCGCAGCATTTAACGACATGCGCTACCTTGAGGAGTCAATCCTTCTACCCGGCGCGCAAATTGTCAGTGGCTACGGCGCAGTTACTGTCCGTGCGAAAGGAACCACTTTCCAAGGCACGCTTGTTTCACAAGACGAAGAAAAAATTGTCGTCCGAACCAAAACAGCAGATGGCATGGAAGAAGAGCATACCATCTTATTGAGCGAACTTGATGACGAACCGATTGAGGATCTCACAAATCTGAAAGCAAAAGGTTATTTGACTCTAACACTAACGCCTACGGATGCAGACGCACCGGTAAGTGGTGAAATCGTTTCGGAAACAGATGAAACCGTAACGCTTAAAATTGGAGATGAAAATAAAACTTTTTCTAAAACAGATGTCAAAAGTCAGATGACTGTTATTACTTTCGATGGCGACGAAATTGTGGGCGACTATGTTTCAGGAACGATGGACGACGACGAAATCGTCTTAATCGTGGACGGAAGTGAAGAGATATTTGATACGTTTGATCTTGAGGAAGCTGCAATGACCCGTGCGCGTGGTAAGAAACTCCTTGTCACATCACCGATGCCCGAAAACTTCCCGATCATCTTATCGGTCGCAGATTTGACCAATCTACTCTCTTTCTTGAGCACACTCACTGGTGCAACAGCGGAAGCAGCACCAACGGAGACAGGAGATACTCCCGCGGAATAACAGACAAACGAATAGTTGTTAAAAAACAGAAACCTTAGCTTGTAATGTAATGGAAGGCGGACATACGTCAGGGAGTGTCAAACCCTGAACCCACCTGACCGAACCGCAAGGAAATTTAGAATTTGTTTATAGTAAATTC
>JAAXHI010000115.1 GCA_012270875.1 Candidatus Poribacteria bacterium
CGCATCGCCAGACATTACATGAAAACGGGTAATGTCCTATCATTATTTAGAAATGGTATTACACAGCCAGGCCCGGTAGGTGCGGTTTCCTAACCGCACCGGGATTGTTACGAAATTACCGAATTTAAAAATTAATCTTCATATAACGGGGATTTAGGGGGTTAAAAATGATTGATGTCTGTTTTTTTGCTGACGAGGTTTCCAAAACTGATTTTGAAGAAGCCATCAAACTCGGCGTTGAAGCTGGGGCGAATACCGTTGAGATACGAGGTGGCGTGTGGAGCAAACACGTAACCGAAATTGACGATGACGATGTTCAACGCGTTCAAGATGTACTGAGTGCCTATAATGTCCGCGTCGCCAGTATCGGATCACCGTTTGGCAAATGCGCTATTGACGACCCACAGGAGTATGATCAACACCGAAAGCACTTCGACCGGATGGTCACACTCGCACACGCCTTTGATACCCAAATCATTCGTGGGTTCACGTTTTGGAATCCGAATCGTCGGACGAAAGGCGCGCCGCGCCCGGATATTAACGACTATATGGAACGCATCGTCGAAAAACTCTCACTGGTTGTTCCGGTCGCTGAGAGCGCAAACGTTACGCTCTGTTTTGAAAACGAAAGCGCGTGCCTCGCTGGCACTTGTGAGGAGACGCGGGCTGTCATCAATGCCCTCGGAAATAGTGTCTCGCTCACCTCGTGTTGGGATGTTAACAACGGATTACACTGCGGAGAAAATCCGCTCCCAGACGGGTATGCCCACATTAAAGGACTCGTGCGACACCTGCATGTGAAACCGAATCGTGAGAAAAATCTCGACCCTATCGGCGACACAGAATTACGCTACGAGCAGGTGTTAGAAACGCTTGTTGGCGATGGATTCACGGGCGCAGCGAGCATTGAACACTGGGGACAACCCGAGGATATGTTGAAAGGGGTGCGGCAACTACGTGCCTTAGTTGATGCTATGTAGACTTCTATAGGTAAAGGAGAAATGTAATGCAATTGAAGCCAGACGCACCACAATTAACTTGGCAGGGTGCCATCTCCCTCCAGCACACTGAAGATTGGATCATGCCGTGGCGCACACCGCACTCAGCACATGTCCTATTCCCAGACCCCTTACTTGAACGTTCAGCGATGCCTGCCGGCGTTCGTATCAGTTTTCGGAGCAATACGACCCAGGTTTCGGGCAATATTGTACCGCAGAACGACAGCGGAATGCTTGATCTCTGTTGCAACGGGGAATTAATAGACGCAATTGACCTGAAACAGATGGACAGCTTCACCTTTGAAAACTTATCTAATGAAGAAAAATTAATTGAATTGTGGCTGCCGCAGTTCGGAAGGTTTCAACTCCGCAGTTTAGAGATAGATGATGACGCAACACTTGAGCCGTTCACGGACACACGCCCGCGGTGGATTACCTACGGTAGTTCTATCACGCAGTGCCGAACAGCAGCGTCCCCGACACAGACATGGCCAGCAATCGTCGCTCGCGCACACGGACTGAATTTAACCTGTCTCGGTTACGGGGGACAGTGTCATCTCGATGCAATGGTGGCGCGGATGATCCGTGATACGCCTGCTGATTATATCTCAATGTGCCTCGGTATCAACATCCAAGGGGCATCCAGTTTGGGGCAGCGGACGTTCCGTCCGGCGATTATCGGTGCTGTTCAGATTGTTCGAGAGAAACACCCAGATATACCCATCGTGCTGATGTCGCCTATTTGTTGCCCACCGAGGGAAGAAAATCCGAACACTGTAGGATTTCATCTCAAAGGCATGCGTGAAGAGGTACAAGCCGCCGCCGAAGCACTTCAAGCACACGGCGATCAGCAGGTCCATTACGTTGACGGGTTAAGTGTCTTTGGGGCTGACTTTGTTCACTTACTCCCAGATGACCTACATCCCGATGCGGAAGGCTACCGAGTCATGGGTCAGAATTTTACAACTGTAGTCGCCGAAAAATTTTTCGTATAAAGGCATCCCCAAAAAATCGCTGGCGAAGTTCCAAACCTCGCCAGCAAAATATACCCATTCACGTAAACGCATCTCGATGAATACATTCGTCCTATCGCGCTTTCAGCGTCGCCCACGTCGTCGCTAATTTTCCCTTTGCCGAGACATCAAGGGCAGCCTCCCAACCGCTTTCCATGAGGAGTTGAATGTCCTCCTCCGCTAACGCCACACCTTTTTTCGTGATAAAAACCTCATCTAATCCACCGACGAGGTTCTCACTGCCCCATCCGCCAAATTTCAACGGTGCTGGATTATCCATCGTCGCACCGACGTTTCTTTCTGTCTCCTTTTTCCCATTAACATAGAGCGAGACGACCCCTTTCTTACGAACAGCGACAGTGTGATGCCAACCCTTTCCGACAATATCGGTTTTACCGTCGTCGATGTGGTTTCCACCCCCTTCAAAAATGAAGAAGCCGGTGTCTCTATCAATGCTCGAACTCATTGCCCAAAACCCCGCGCCGCCATTCCGTTTGATAACGACATACGCGTCCTTGTTTTCTGAGTTCATCCAGCACCCAACAGTGAAATCGTCATCTTCAAAATTGAAGAGATCGTTATGCGCAATCGTAACAAACTTCGGACTCCCATCGAATTCCAATGCTTTGCCGAACTTTCCATCTATCCATTTGGGTCCGTCAAATTCCCCATCGTTTCCATTCTCAGTAAAGTCACCAACAACTTTTCCTTTACCCTCATCAAAGAGCCACACGCCAGCAAAATCGTCAAGACTAATTTCAGCACTACTAAGTGGAACCCCAATAAGACTGATACAGATACTGCACAATATTGCGAATCCGCGGAATTTCATTCTCCTATCCTCCTTTTATCTCCACAGCATTTCCTGTCTCTGCAGAAGTATAAATAGCATCAGTTATTTTCTGAACAACAAGCGCATTTTCTAAACTCGTCAAAGGCTGCCGATGTTCGCGTATACCGGCAGCAAAATCAGCCAACGGGTTGCCGTGTTGCGATGCCGGTGCCGCCCCTAATTCCGAGAGGGATGTTGACGCAACACCGTCTTCCGTTGTTGTACGATTATAGATAACATTTTCCGGTTCACCATCACCCATCGTCAACTTGAGAGAGCCTTCTGTACCGATAACTTCCCACCCTTGGTGCGTGTGCATCGTCATGAACTCACCGCGTTCAACGCTGAGCACCGTCCCACCTTCACATCGGATGAGCGCGGTGTAGTGTGTTTCCGCATCGGAACCTGGGGCAATATGTGATTGGAACACTTGTGGCACCGTCCATGTCTGTGCAAATACGGTTTGTGGCTTGAGCTGCCATCCTGTAATACCGAGCAGATAGTCGAGGTCGTAACATCCCCAGTTAACGAGGATACCCCCACCGTTGAGAGCCTTCGTCAACCGCCAATCCGGACGCGGTGTATCGGGTTCTTTCCCCGCACCCCTAATAGCGCGGCAATAGACACTACGGAGTTCACCCAAACCCCCAGTCGTGATAAGTTGCGTCGCAAGTCGCGCAGCCGCGCTGAAACGGTTCCGTGAAGAACAACACCCCGACATCAAGTCGCCACGCGCAGCGATGAGTTGTTCGACCTCAACAGCATTCATCGCTATCGGTTTTTCGATCAGGACGTGCTTACCTCTCTCAAATGCACGTAAGGCGACCTCTGTCCGATATTGTGTCGGAAATGCAAGGACAACTGCCTCGACTTCATCGTCATCGAGCAGATCGAGGTCATTGTCATACATTTTCGGTGGGTCGAAACGTTCAGTTGCCCTTGTTCTATTGCTCTCGATTAAATCCGCCGCGGCAACCAATTCAATATGTGATGCCTCCGATGCGATACCGAGATGTCTACTCCCGATTACGCCACATCCAATTACACCTACTTTTACGGGTTCCATGATACAATAAGGGTCCTTTCTCAAGATGAAGTCTAAGCGGTAGGAACAAACCTGGGGTACTAACGACAATTGGATATCAACCCCACGTTTATTTATTCGGTTATTATGGCACAGGAACAAATTGATGTCAAGAAAATCCTAATAGTGAATAGAAACGTTGCTTCTCTTGTAGGAGGGATCTCTAAAATCAGCGAACTCCATATTATCCGCGCTTCAGGCAAATTATAACAAAACTCATGATCAATTATATATCTAAAGATTGGCGGGGTTGGGAAATCCTGCTGTACACGGGCTAGTTTGCTGCACCCAGGTTGCGAAATTACGATACCCATTGTACTGCCACCGGAAATTTA
>JAAXHI010000336.1:0-9786 GCA_012270875.1 Candidatus Poribacteria bacterium
ATCCGCCACTTTGACGACAACGGCTACCTCATCGTCCGGAATGTCCTGGACTCAGACACCATTGCCGAACTCATTGAGGCAAGCGATCGGCTCATAGCGAGCGATCGGCGTGAGAACCGTCAACAAAATTTCGACGGATTATACGACAGTTTCCGAAATAGTATCTCTATTGTCGATGCCTTCATCCCGCTCCTCACAAATAAAATTATCCTACCTGTCGTTGTCCAATTGCTCGGTGCACACTTGCAACTAATGACCTCACACCTGATATACAAACACCCAGACCCCCAAGGCACACCCGATACCACTCGCAGACCCGGTTGGCATCGCGACTACGCTATGGCAACGACAACACACGGCAACAAGGTGCCACGTATCTTGCTAAAATGTGCCTATTACTTCACCGACCTAAGTGAACCCAATTCCGGCGTAACGCTTGTTGCACCCGGTAGCAACCACCTACTGGAACGGGTTCCCATTCCAAAAGGACAGACGGATCCCGAAGGTGCCCTTGAAGCAAGTTTACAACCCGGGGATTGCCTACTGTTTGAAAACCGTACTTTTCATGCAGGGGCTGCGAACTTAACCGACCAGATTCGTAAAGGTGTAATGTTCGGCTACGGATACCGGTGGTTGATGCCGATGGACTATCGGACACAGGAACAGACGTTGTTAGATAAACTCACGCCACTTGAGCAGTATCTGGTTGGGGAACCCTTCACGAAAACGAAAGAATTTATTCCCAGCGGCAGTGAAAGTCCCCTCGCAGCGTGGTGTGAACAACACGGCGCGCCAGCAGTCAGACCGGTTCATTAAAGTTTGTAGGAGGGGTTTGTAACCCCGATTATGTGGAAAAGGTTTGTAACCCCGATTACGTCAACGTGACGACATCCTGCTTGACAATCTCTTTCGTGTGATAATGATCCGCACGAGAAATCAGTTCCAATGTCTCCGGCGAGAGCCGTCCCCTCACCTCTTCTGACACGCGACTCTCACCCCGGTGTTGCGGTCTGTAGCGTAAAGTCAGGACGCAACGATACCGATCCTTTGGCTTCCAAGGCAGCGCACCGTGCGTCAGGAGTTCAGAGATAATCACGAAATCCCCTGCCTTTGGCGTGATGTTAAGCACTCCCGGCGGAATATCATCAGCATCTTCAATCTTTCCATTGTTATAGAGATGTTCCGGACGATCAAACAGAGTTTTGTGTGTACCCGGAACGACCAGCAACCCGCCATCTCCGGGGTGAACGTCATACAGGTAGGGAAAAACGACAAAATCATCACAAAAGATACGACCGTTTCGGACCTCATAACGGTTGCAGTGCCACCCGAAATCTTCGCGTGCGCAATGCAAACGGAGCCCTTCCGCCGACTCCGACACACCCGCCCGATCCGCAATCATTGTGCCGCGAAAGAGTTGCGGCTTATCCCGCGTCAACTCCTTAATGATGGGCCACGTCGCTCGGTGCAGCGTGAGTGCTTCTAAGGGTTTCGCAAAAGCAAAACCGTTTGGGAGGTTTTTTTCGCTGGAGTCAAATCCGGGAGGGAGTTCCTCGGTAGGTGTATTGATGTATTCATTTGCTGCTGCTTGCGCCGCTTTCAGTTCCTCGTCAGTTAGGGCATTCTTTAGGTGAAGGTATCCAGTAACGTCAAACAGATACCGTTGTTCAGGGGTCATCATCCTGCTTTTCTCCTTGTCTCACAAATAGAATAAATAACACGTAGGTTGGGTTGAACAGAAATCACCGAAAACGCACAAGAAAGGATTGATTTTCGACTGTTCATGTCTCTTGAGGTCATCGGTATCGTAGTGAAACCCAACATTAAATTGATGCGTCCCACACGGGCCACTCATTCTCCTGCAGCTGCCTGAACAACTTATCAAACGCCTCGCTACCGTCGTCTTCCCATTCATCCAGACGCACGCCGGGTGCATAAGATTCGTCAACACCCTGTTTCATAAGACGTTCCGCCTGTTGTAAGTTTCGATAGTAGTGCTTTACACCACCCGGCAAAGTGACAACAGAGATATGTCGCTCCCATTTCGGCTCAGGTGTCTCGGAATAACGTTCCACAGCATCCTCATCTAACACGACACCGAGACCATCACCTTCGGGGACCTGCATAAATCCGCGCTGGACTTTGTGCGGCGTAATAATTAGGTCGTCCTCATAAGCATGACTCGCAGTAACACCCGGCAGCGTGGCAGTCGGCATCACGGCTCCCAGATGACACGCAAACGCTGCGGTAATACCGGTGCCGACATACTGTAGCAGAATCGGTGTGTTCGCGGCGGTGAAAGCCCAGCCCGATGCCAGCGCACTTTTGATAGTTTCGTGGCTGCACAATGCCCCGTCGAAATCTCCCGACCGAAGTCCAATCCAAGGACCAGAGGGTTGACGCGACGCGCCCTCTCGGATCACACCGACACCGTGCAGATAAAACGGAATCCGAATCTCCTGATGCAACCGCCGCCATCCCTCCACATCATACGCGAAAATCGGTTCCTCAAGACCTTTAACAACCGGGATCTTCTCCAGTTCCCGCAGGATAGGCAGTGCCTTCTCAACGTTGATTAACGAACCGTTGAAGTCAAACTCCACCCGGAAGTCCGGCGGTGCAACCTCTTGAATCGCCTCTGACTGCTCAACGACATCGTAGAAGGCGCGCGCTTTGCACTTGAGACCGCGGTATCCGCGTTCAGCCGCAACCTGAACCTCAGCAGCGGTATCTTCAGGCGACATGCACGGCATCCACCATCCCATCGCGACCCATTGCCGAACCTGCTGTCCCATCAGTTTCCGCGCTGGCAATCCGAGGTGTTTCCCCATCAGGTCATAGCACGCCATATCAAGATTAAAACGTCCGTCACCCATCACATGATCAAATGGGTTCGTGCCGAGATAGGTATCTAACGCCTCTTGCTCAAAAGGCGGTCCTGGATTTTCCCCTAAACCTATGAGACCGGTATCCGTATAGAATTTGTAGACCGTGACCAACTCGGTCATTGCGAAGTGGTAGTATCTTTTACGAATCCGTTCCTCGTAAGGTACACGCAACAGAATCGCTTCAATCTCAGTAATCTTCATCGAAAAATTAGGCAAGCCACCGGATAGATCGCCTACCTCCTCGTATTTTCGGTTATTGTCTTTCGTTTTAGGTCGTCCTTACTGTTTCTTCGTGTTCTCAAATTATTCTATCAAAGCACCTGAAAAGAGTCAACCTAAAGTGCTGAGCGGTAGAACACTGTATTCACACGCATATTCACCTGAGACAACGTGTTAAAGTGCATTGTCACACATACAATCCACCACTTGAAAAGGTTTGATTTTTAAGCCAAGGTGTAGTACAATTGAGGTGAATGATTGATGTCCCAAGGAAAGTAATAACTCGAAAAATAGCGAACTTGAGGGGGTGTTTCTCATGACAGAGACGCTTGAAACATTAGCAAAAAGGGTAAATCAGTTAGAAAAAGTGGTTGCTGAGATGACGCTGCAACTCTCCCAAGTCGTTGATGCCTCGATGCCTGCGGAGCCGAAAGGATACAAAACAACGGATGAGCAATATGAGGCACAAGCCATCCAGAAAATGCGTGAACATCTCGGAATTGCCGATATAGAACTCATGCCACTTGAAGAACTTCGCAAGAGTATGGCACGCCACGGCATCCGTGCGGAGGATAACGAGTTTAGCCGCGCAATTATTGCAGAACGTGAGAAATAGGTGTGTATTATTTTTACTTTGATGCCAGTGCGCTTGTCAAGCGATATACTGAAGAGATCGGCAGCGACAAAATTGATTTTCTGTTTCAGAACGTTCCATTGAATCGTCTGATGTGTTTAGCCATTGGTGTAGCAGAAGTTTTTTCAATTTGTGTCAGGAAAAGAAATGGCGGTCGAATTACAAGACACCACTTTGAGCAGACTGTTGGCTACTTGGACTCTGAAGTTATCAATACCGAATCGGATTTTGAAACGATACCAGTACAGAACGCACTGATCTGGGAATCAATAAGTTTGATGGATCCCCATTCGATTAACAGTGTTGATGCAATTCTATTGTGTTCAGCATTGAATATTGCAGCCAACCTCCGCGATCAGAACAATGAACTTGTTCTCATTGCGTCAGATCAACGTTTGCTGCGAGCCGCCCAAACCGAAGGACTTTTGTGTTTCAACCCAGAAACCGATTCACTACAGATGTTGATGAATTGGGTTGCTACCCAATAGGGAACTCTCTCGTAATTCAGGGCACCAACTGCACTTTAATCGAATCCGTCCCTTTCTGAACCATCTCAAAACCTATCAGATAGTCCTCCAACGGCAGTTGATGCGTCACAATGTGACGCACATCGATTAAACCGCGGTGGATATAATCAATCGCCAGCGGATACGCATAAGGTCCCAAATGCGAGCCGTGGATGTTCAATTCCTTCGTATCGCCGATGATCGTCCAGTCCACAGTCACCGGTTCCCGCATAACACTGAATTCGACAAAGGTGCCTGCCTTCCGAATCATGTGCAGTCCCTGCTCGACCGCCTTCGGATGTCCTGTCGCCTCGATATAGACATCGCATCCGTAGCCTTCCGTCAAATCTAATACCGCTTGGACAGCATCCGTTTCTGATGGATTAATCCCAATATCCGCACCCAACTTTTTGGCAACGTCTAACCGGTTCGGCATCAGGTCAACAGCAATCAGCACACCGGGGTTTTTCAACTTCGCTGCGCCAATCATACCCAACCCAAGCGTCCCCGCACCCGCAACCACGACAACATCACCAAATTCAATGTCCCCGCGTTGGACAGCGTGAATCGAGCAGGCGAGCGGTTCAATCACTGCTGCATCTGCTATCGGAATATCGGAAGGCACCTTGTAGACGAGCGAACGCGCCGGAAACTTCATATAGTCCGCCATCCCACCGTTGACAACCGGTTGAAACCCATAGATGTTATGGACTTGACAGAGCCAATACTTCCCCGTCCGACAATACCGACACTCCCAACACGGAACGATCTGCTCCGCAATCGCGCGGTCCCCAATTTCAAGTTTATACTTCTCGCCTGCCCCCGGACCGAGTTCTATAACCTCACCGATGAACTCGTGACCAGCGATCACGGGTACCTCTACATACGGTTGACGGTGCTCGTCTCCCCAGAAAAGCGGCGCGCCCGTATAACACTTGATGTCGCTCGCGCAAACGCCGCAGGCATCCACCTTAATAACGACTTCACCCGGACCCGCCTCCGGCATCGGGACCTCTTCAAGGCGGTAATCGAAAGGTTCGCGACACATAATCGCACGCATCGTTTTCGACATTTTTTTAACTATGGACCTCGCTACGATTGACGCAACAAGCCAATCGCCGTTTTCTGATTTAATATGCTTTCTTGATCATTGTTAACCGCTGGTGTCTGGCGGTTCCGGATGACTCACTACCATAAGTTTCTTCTTCTGACTGCTGATGGCTGACGACTAACGGCTAAAAATGATGCAAGATGTGGTAGGCGGCGATACCTAACGAAACATGGACGTTCAGCGATGCCCCTGCCCCATACATCGGAAGGAAAACTACCATATCGCAGGCAGCAAGCGTCCGTTTCGTTACGCCGTGGTCCTCATGTCCCACGACGAGGCAGATTTTATCAGGATAGTCTACTGTATCATAACGGACCGACTGCGCCGTAACTTCCAGAGCATAACTCGCGTACCCGTCCGCTTTGAGCGATACGATTGCATCCGCCGCCTGCTCTACATACCGCCACTTTACCCGTCGATGCTTGCCGCGCCCGACTTTGCGTACCAGGGGGTGGGGTGGTTGCGCGCTAATACCTGTTAGGATAAGTTCTTTCACACGGCATGCATCCGCTATCCGAAATGCTGAACCCACATTAATCGGGTCTTGCACGTCTTGTAGGATAAAAACCAGTTCTCTTTCTGGCTGTTCTGACTGTTTCAGAAAGTCTTTGAGCGGTTTGCCGCGTAATTGCTTCATCCGAAATTTAAGCCGCTTTGCGCTGTATCAAACGCCGTCTCGCACTCGCGCGGGCAAGCCCAACATCTAACGTGATATGGCGATACTCAGTCATACCGAGATTGATCGCATGCGCCGTTTCGAGGTTGAATCCCCACTCAATCCATTCCGGTATATCCGCTTCAGGAATATCACCCGCGACAACGACTTTCATGATACTGATACCCTTCCCGATGTCATAAGCGCGTTGGAGGTATTCGAGATGCTTGTCAAGGGAACCACCTTCCAACATCCTACCCTCTTTGTTCGCAGTCGCAAGGATAACCTCAAGTTCTGGGTGATCAATCACTGCATCCATCACAGGACCTGTGTAGGTATGCGTAGAGCAACCGATGACCCGGATTTTACCAGCGGCTTTCGCTTCTCGGAACGCGTCTAACGCTCCTTCACGTGATACCAAATCTTCAGGGGTGGAAATACCATGCAACAGCAAAACATCCAAGTAATCCGTTTGCAGCTCCTGAAGCGAACGCGTGATGCTCGCCTTAGCACCCTCGTAATCTTTCGCGCCGGTCTTCGTCTGAATGACAACTTCATCTCTGCTAATCTGTCGGACTGCGTCTCCGAGATGCGGTTGCGTCCCGTACCCTTCAGCAGTATCCCAGAAGGTAACGCCTTCATCAAGTGCTTGCAACATCAGTCTGCTACCCGCTTCAATGGTATCGCAAGTATTCCTAATCCGTCCCGCACCGAAGCAGAGCCGTGAGATCTCTAAACCCGTTTTTCCGTACGTTAAATATTCCATTGTGTCCTCCACATCCAGTCGTTGGCTTCTTCAGTAGATGCTGTATGACGATGACTTCGTAAACTGGTTCAGATACGCTTTAATATACTTTAACCGAATTTCACCCAAAAACGCAACTCTTTTTTCTCACTGCTATTTCGTCTTGGCAACAAACCGATTTTCGGGTATTATAAAGAAACTATAAGAAACCTTCAGTGTTTGTGTGGAAGGACTTGATTGGAAGATTAAAAGGTTGACATCCATCTTTCCATTCTTCCACCCAAAAATCTTTAATCTCCCGTTCCCTGCTGAATGCCGACTGCTGATGGCTGACCGCTATAAAAAATATGAAATTCAATGGACATACACTTTTCAACAACACACCTGTTGAAATCACCATCGTTGATGACCGTGCTCAGTCAATTTGTGAAGTAGCCGCCGCGGATACCAACATACATATCGCGCCTGCTCCGATAGACATTCAGGTGAACGGTTTCGCAGGATTTGATCTCAATGTCCCTACTGTTACACCGGCGGATGTCTGTGCAATGGCGCGGGCACTCTGGCGTGTCGGCACCGGTTTCTTGTGTCCGACAGTCGTGACCGGTTCTTTTGACGGGATATGCAATTCCTTGCGTGCCATCGTGGAAGCGTGTAAAACAGACACATTGGTTGCGCACGCCGTACTTGGCATCCATCTTGAAGGTCCCTATATCTCTGCCGAAGACGGGCCGCGCGGCGCACACCCACTGGAACACGTCAGAGACCCAGATTGGGACGAATTTCAGCGGTGGCAGGACATCGCCGAAGGTAAAATCTCCATCGTAACCCTCGCGCCTGAGAAAAAGAACGCTATTCCGTTTATTGAAAAACTGGTTGCGAACGGAATTGTCGTCGCATTAGGACACACGAACGCTTCAGCGGACGATATCCGAGCCGCGATTGATGCTGGTGCGAAACTCTCCACACATCTCGGCAATGGCGCACACGCCTTAATCCGGCGACATCCGAATTACATCTGGGAACAACTCGGTGCCGATGAACTCTCGGCAAGCCTCATCGTCGATGGACATCACCTACCCCCTTCTGTTGCCAAGTCGATGATACGTGCGAAGACACTTGACCGCTGTATCCTCGTCAGTGATGCTGTGGCATTAGCAGGCATGGAACCGGGGATCTATCAGTTTGCGGGGAAATCGGTGGAGCTGACGGCAGAACGATGTGTCCGTTTAGTCGGCACTGAATACCTCGCTGGTTCCGCCATTGAGTTAGCACGCGGTATCGAAAATAGTGTCCGATTCGCAGGCATCTCGCTTAAAGAAGCGGTATCACTCGCGACGCTACAACCGATGGATCTGCTCAACGCAAAAGCGCAAGTAGAATCAGAAACAAATCTAATCCTCTTTGAGTGGAACGCAGCACAATATGAAATCAATCTGATAGCCACAATTATCGGCGGCGAGTTAGTATATCACGCGGAAACACGACAATAACACAATAGAGGAAGACCTAAAATGCTAACATCCACAGAAATTAACGCTTTTTTTGAAAACGGATATATCATTCGCAAAGGCGCGTTCTCGCAAACAGACATCCAAGCCTATCGGAATGCCATTGATCAGATACTTCATAAGTGCCGCGTTGAAGGTCTACACGCCGATCACTTACGCTATATAGATGGTGAACGCGACGACATCTGGGGTGTCAACAACATCCTCCACCCAAGCATTCGTGAACAAGCACTTGTGGACGCGCTCGCCCACCCACAGATATTGGATGCTACCAAAGCACTTATTGGGGAAAGATTACGGTATTACCTCTGCACCCTTCTCGTCAGTTCTGAGCAAAAGCCGTATCACATCAACTGGCATCGAGATTTCGCAGCGGACGGAGAGGTGTCGCTTGAAACGCTGATGGGTCGGTTCAGGAACCACGTGCAACTCAACGGTGCCCTCTACGACGATGCGACACTTTACATCGTTCCCGGTAGCCATCGCCGCGAACTCACGGATGCGGAGCGCGTAGTCATACAGCAGACACCAAAAGCAGCGATGCCGAATCAACTTGTTGTCAAGCTGAAAGCTGGGGACATCGTTTTTTATAATTCAAGTATACTCCACAAAGGCTACAATATCGACGGATCAAAACGGCAAACGCTTCACTATGCGATTCTCACCGCACCGCCGGAGAACGAACCCCCAAATCCAGAAAGTCCAACGAGTCAAGAATGGCTCAATGAACCCACTTTTCTGAGCAGCCTTCCCGAACGTCTCAAACCGCTTTTCGACAATTGGCTGAAATATGGATAACTATAATTCCATGTTCTCGGAGACTGGTTTTATCTCACAATTTGCTGCTAACAGATTTGATGAAACAATTAGATTCCTGAGTGCTCTCTCTGCGAAGCATGCTGAATGCCGATAGCCATCTAATCTTTGTGGCAGATTATCGCTGTGATCCAGCATAGCCGTTTGAGGAAGGGGCAGCATTTAAGGAGGAATGTATCAATCGCTTTAAGAAAGCGGAGGGATGCTCTATAAAGGACTGGAATCGGGAGGCACTTCTGCCAGAACAGCGCGCCCACCGCCGAGAGATGAAACTCGCGATGCTCCAACTTCTCAAATTCTGCACCGACGGTCTCAATATCTCGGACTGAAAAATAACGCAATTTCCCCGAATACTTCAGAAACACTTTGCGATACAGCCATACCATCGGGTGATAGCGCATATTTTCCATGAAAATCGCCTTACCACCCGGTTTGAGGACGCGGTAACACTCCTTCGCAATCTGTGCATGCTCTGTAAATACCAATACAGATTTGGAGATAACAAAGTCGAAGGTATTATCAGGAAAAGCGAGGTGCATCGCATCCATCAGCGCGAAATTAACCGACGCAGCGACGTTGTGTTCCGATGCTCGTGCTTGTGCTGCAGTGAGTCGAAACGGGAGCAGATCAATCCCGACGACGGATGCACCCCGTTTCGCTAATAGCGTCGCGGTGCCACCTGTTCCAGTACCTAATTCCAG
>JAAXHI010000336.1:9888-18929 GCA_012270875.1 Candidatus Poribacteria bacterium
GCGCGACCATCGGATGCAAGCAAACCTAAATTTTCCCCATTTTCCGCAGAGCGTCAATACAACGTTCAGCACATTCAATCGGTGGGTAGGGATAACTCTCCTGCTCCACAATGTACCACTCGGTGCCACCGACGGTCTCACACGCATGGAACACATCGTCCCAAGGGATCTCACCTTCACCGATGAGTGCCTCGCCATTCGTGCTGGCGTATTCCTTGATATGTACCAGTTTCGATCTACCCGGATAGCGTTCAATAAACGATACAGGGTCAGAACCGGCGCGAAGCGTGTGACCAATATCAATTTGCATCACGACATCCTCGCGGGTGCTACCGCCAAACGTATCCCACGGAACTTCACCCTCCAATGTTTCAAATTCGACGGTGTGGTTATGGTAACCGGTAAACATCCCTTGATCGGCAATCTTTTCGGCGATGTCGTTGAAGATTTTCGCTGTGTTGCGCCACGCCTGCTGCGAATTACGATATTCTTCGGATAACCCCGGCACAATAAGATACGGGTTACCAAGCGTCTGGTTAAACGCAACCGTTTTGGCAAGTTCATCACCGAGAAGCGTGTTCAACCCTGTATGCGTCCCCGCAACTTTCAATCCGAGGTCATCACACATGTCTCGTAACTCTTCGGCAGTCCGGTCATAGTAACCCGCAAACTCAACGCCTTCATATCCCATCTGTGCGACGGCTTGTAGGGTTAAAGATAGATCGCCAGCGCAATCGTCTCTGACGGAATACAACTGTAATGCAATCGGAACTCTATTACTCATTAAGTATCGTTTCTCCACTGTTGTAGGGGCGGTTCTCAGCACCCCGATATTTTGACTTAAGACATCGGTAAATTGACGACCTGACCACTATCCGCTGATACCAAACCTGCTTCAAGGATCTCTTGGGCATCCCGACTCACTTTAGGACTGCACAGACCTTCAATGGGACTGCCCGTCTCTAAGCAGTGAATAAAGTATTCCGCTGCGTTGCGTTGTCCTTCTGGCAGCTGCTCAGGGGTCACCACTTCGGCATCCCTGCCTGCCGGATGCAGATGAACTTCGTTACCACTCACCATCAACGCGCCCTCTGTACCATAAACCACCGGATTCGGCGTAACATAGCCGACCTTTTGCGTCCAAGACGCTTCCGTGATGCCGAAGGCGTTGCCGTATTTCATGACGATGACAGCATTATCATCTGGAATCGGATAGTCTTTGACGAAAGTGCCACGGAAAGCAGTAACCTGTTGCGGGAGACCGAGGAGGTAAGCGCACATATCCGCACAATAACAGCAATAATCCATCAACGCGCCAGCACCATTTTTCTCTTCATCGTAAAGCCATTCGTAGAAATAGCGGGAGCATCCGATTTCCTTCGGTCCGTTGTGTGCAGAACGCCACTTAAAGTAGAAAACGTCGCCGATAGCACCGTCTTTGATGAGATTCATCGCTGTATTGAGTGCCGGACTCCAGGCAGTGGGCCAATTCACCATCAGGAGTGTCCCCGCATCCTCTGCGGAAGCAAGCATCTGGTCCGCCTGTGAAAGCCGCGCCGCCATCGGTTTCTCTGAAACAACGTGAACACCCTTCGCTGCTGCAGCGGCAACAATATCGGGACCTGCGTTGTTCTCCGCCGATGCTTGAACGATGTCCAATTCTTCTTTCTCTATCATCTCTTGCCAAGAGTTATAGATGTTCTCAACACCCGTTTCGTTACTAAATTGTGTGCGTAACTCCGCATTGACATCGCCTGCCGCGACGATTTCAACGTTCGGATGTGCCTTCCAGTGCCGAAGTTCGCCCCAGACGTGGTCATGCACGAGGGACGCGAAGCCAATGCGATATGTTTTTGACATTTAATAATGCCTCCTATAGGCGCGCCGAATCAGCACGCAATGTGTGCGCTTAGAAAAGCGTGTCTACAATCGAATTTGTTTATTCTTCAGCCCGAACCGCGATTTTAATGGCTGTTTCACCTTTAATACGATAGCCTCCATCAAGTGCTTTAAAACCGTCCTCGACCTGTGAGAGCGGCAACTGGTGGCTAATCATATCAGCAAAAGGCAATCCGCTCTGCTCAAGGAGCGGCAAGCCGCGGACAAAGTGTTCGTAACTGCTACCCCAAATCGCCTCGACCCGAAGATTTTTGCGCATCAGCAACTGGTTGATATTAAAGTCAATCGAACCCATATCAACGAAGTGGCCGACTTCAACAAAAGTACCGCTGCGTCGGGTGTACCCCAATCCTTCTGGTGTCGCGGGGAGAAAACCTGCACATTCAAAAACAACGTCCGCACCTTCGCCGCGCGGCGTTTCCGCTTTCACGAGTTCCGTCCGTTCTTCAACAGTGGTGACTTCCTCAATATCAATCGTTACGTCCGCGCCGAGCCGTTTTGCGAGTGCCAGCCGTCCGGCGGGTCCACCGACCATAATCACCTTCGCGGCACCGCTCAATTTCGCGCACGCAAGCGTTACGAGTCCAATAGCACCCGAACCCTGAACAACGACAGTATCACCGAGTTTGATTTCACCGCGCATCGCGGCGTGAACACCGACAGTGAATGGTTCTGTTAGCACTGCAACCTCAGGAGAAGCATCGGTTTTCATAAAACAGGTATTCGGATAGTTGAGATACATATAATCCGCGAACCCGCCGCGAAAATGTGGTGCCTCATCGGGATTCCACTGAAATCCGTAGGCACCGTAGTTCGTTCCTGGTGCAAAAATCACTCGGTCACCCTCTTTAACGGGTTTACCGACATAATCGGTTTCCACACCTTCGCCGAGTGCCTCAATAATGCCGACATTTTCATGCCCCAACAAGACCTCTTGTTGGAAACCGTTCTGCCAGTTATGCAGGTCTGTTCCACAGATCCCGGCTAACTCTTGTCGCAGTAATACCGTATTCGGTTCAGGCTCAGGCACCGGGTATTCACGAACTTCAAAATCTTGACCGTGTGCAACCACGGCTCTCCCTGTCCGACCCATATCAATCTCTCCTTAGGTTGGTTTTGCCGGGGCACACTTTTTAAGTGCACCCCCGTTTGATTATATTCAGACATATTTCCGCTTCTTCCGCGAGATAAAGATAATAACAATAACCGCGATGATCGAAATTGGTAACCAGTACGCTTTGAAAAACTCTAAAAAGATGTTAAACGCAATCCAAAGTAGGACTTCAATCCCCACGATCACTGCTGTTTTATTCCACGGAAAGTCAGCACTATACTGTTTTTGCAACCGATGCGCGTATAACCACGACACACCTAAAGTACCAATAATAGCTATCACGAATAGCAAATTACCTAAAGTTTGGATGCTGTTCAAAATGAAATCTATCATGACAATTTCGCTCCTTATTAAGTTCTACTTGCTATTGTAGAGACGCGCCATCAGAAAAAGATAGTAGAATGTGTACTTTCTCTCGTTTTCTTACGCCTCACAGTGAACGCGCTCTGGACAACTATAGACCGCCATACGCTGTCCGCGCATGAAACCGATCAACGTGAGATTTCCTTCTTGTGCCAGATCCACAGCCAGTGTAGACGCAGCCGAAACAGCAACGATCACCGGGATACGCGCAAAGAGTGCCTTCTGGACAATCTCAAAACTGGCACGCCCGCTTACCATCAAAATATGCCGTTCAAGCGGCACCATGTCAGCCAACAACGCTTGTCCGATAACTTTATCTACAGCGTTGTGTCTACCGATGTCCTCTCTGACGATCAGGAGCTCACCCGTTTCACTGAATAACCCAGCGGCGTGAAGTCCACCCGTCCTTTCAAAAACCGATTGCGCCGTCCTTAATCGGTCATTGAGTTGATACAGCACCGTTTGATTGATACGGAACCCTGAATTCAGCGGCGACACCTGCTGCCTCACAGCGTCAATCGTCATTTTACCACAGAGTCCGCAGCTTGCATTCGCGTGAAAGTTGCGCTGCCATCCCGATTGCGTCTCAAGGTCGAGTGCTTCCGTGAGCTGAACGTTGACAATGTTTTGGTACGACGCGAAGCTGCCACGCTGCGATTCTGGAACATCTTCATCGCAATACGCAATGACTCCGATGTCATCGCTGCAAGTTATGAGGCTTTCGGTATAAAGAAAACCGGCTGCGAGTTCAAAATCGTGCCCCGGGGTCCGCATCACAACGATTAGGCTCTGTTGTGCCACCCGGATCTCAAGCGGTTCTTCAACAACCAATTCATCTTCAACCGTGGTAGGTTCAGCACCCGCCCAGCGCGTAATAAGTTTAGTCGATGTCGGTTCCATAGCTTTTACTTGCGAACAGACCTTATTGTAGGTTTATAGCCGCTAAACCGTTATTGGTTGCTATCCATGCCCTATTGTCTACGACCGTGAGCGCATGTATTATTAAGTCACCCGACACTATTTGCGGTGTCGTGGTATCTTCCCATTCACCAGAACGTGTGTGATGTGTGTAAAAAGAACCATTCGTCGCTATCCACAGCACCAAAGGCGTAGGCGGTGGCGGTGGTGGAATTTCTTCCGCTACCAATTCCGTTTCGGGAGAAAATTCGGTTGTCGGCGGATCCGGTGTTTCTACAGGCACCGGCTCATTCTCATTTGGGACTACCGGTGAATCGTCCAAAATCCCTCTGATGTAAATACTCTTTAGGTCGTTCTCATCCTCTATACCTATGTCAAGCGTCGTCGATTTTCCGTTCAGCCCATCCAAATCTGCTCGAAAATAACCGTTGCTCTTTTCAGCGGCATTATACCATGTAAAAAGCATCTGATCTTCCGCAGTATCAAAGCCAACAATCGTCGTGCCTTCTGGGATTTCAGTAAAACGATGGGAATCCCACTCCTCAGTTTCACGGTCAAATGTTACTACGAGGTCTCCTTTTGCCGAGGCACCCCAAACAGTCGTCGGCATCAACAACAAGGTCTCAATGTCATCTGCGGGGATGAAACTTTCTCGTCTGTTGTAGACAAACGGCGGATCCATTGTATCCCGAATCTTACGAAAAACGCCGTTATCTGTAGCGCACCAAATATCCGCATCATCCATCTTGATGTCCTTAAACCAAGCCGGGAATCCATCAACAGGCGAGTACACCTGAATTTCGCCAGTTGACTTATTGTAATGGATTGCACCTTGAGAACGGGTACCAACCCACACCTCTTCCGAATTTACGGCAATCGCTCTCACATCTGGAACATCTTCCGTAGCGTTGTTAATCGACTGCGGCTCGCCTGAAATCGGTGGCCAGTTATTGAACTTCGTCTCAAACAGCATGACACCGTTCGGCGTACCCACCCATAACCGTGTGCCAAACGCAGCAATGGCTTGAATACGGTTATCAGGGAGATCATCTGCCTTCGTATAGACCGTCCATCGGGTCTGATCCAGAATCTGTTTTGCGTGTTCCCTTATCGTCTCATCTACACTCAGGTCGTGAACTTGAGAGGCTTCATGTCCGGCTTCCGCTGCCCTACCCAATTTCAAGTTGACTTCAGCACGGATGAGGCGTGCTTCATAAACCCACTCGCTCACCGGGTAACGCATAACAAACCCTTGTAAAGTATAGAGCGCAGCCTCCAACTGATCGGTTTTCGCCTGTAACTTCCCAATTAGGAAAAACGCTTTTTCATGCGACGACATGTTCGGGTACTGCTGTCGCGCCGATTCGAGCAGCAGCAGACCTGCCTCATAATTTTCCAGTTGCTCAACGAGTAGGAATCCGGTGATGTAACTTAACCCCGGTACAGACTCGTGCTCAGGATAATACTTCAGGATGAGTTGATAGTTATCTACGGCTTCAGGATACGCCTCGGCGGCGAGGGCAGCATCGCCAAGTTCCCGAAAATACGGGACCAAGTCAAAATTCGCTGCATCAAGAATCGCCACAGAACGGAACCGTTCTAATGCGTTCACGTTATCGCCATTCGCCTTGTGGAGTAATCCGAGTTGATAGTGTGCAGCCGGATACCTCGGAAACTCCTCAATAGCAGTTTCAAACCGCCGTTGTGCTAACTCAGGGAGTCCTAACTCCAGCAGTGCAAGCCCATTGCGATAATACTTCGCAGCGGTTCTATCCGGTACATTCGCCATGTCCGATGTAAAATTAAGCGTATGTCCCTTCAACGGGAGTCTTAAAATTTGTCCTTGGTATTCAATTTCAAAGTGCGTTTCAGTGCCGTCGCGCCAAATGCCGGTGAACCTATCGCCATTCTCACTGTCAACGGTGACATATTGCTGACTATAAGCAAAACTTTGGCAGAATAACAATCCAACGAACACCGTCAATGCAAACAGAAGGTGAATTTTTTGTATTTTTGTCCGTGTCTGTTTTATGAAATTTAGGTGCAACATAATTTACCTTTAAAACGTGGGTTGATATTTGGATTATAATATCAGAAACATGGCGAAATGTCAAGAGCGTTTGGCGACTCCCTCTTGATACCAATGCCACTATAGGCTATAATATCCACCATGAACGAAACAGACCTTTCCATCACAGAACTAAAGCCAACATTTCATGAGGCGGTCACAGAGGGTCCAGTAGTGATTGTGGCACCGACAGGTAGCGGAAAATCGACACAAATTCCGCCGTGGTGTGCCGAACTATCAGATGCACCCGTGCTGGTCGTCGAACCGAGGCGCGTCGCCTGTCGTTCACTCGCACGATGGATTGCACAGCAACGCGGCGAACCGTTGGGACACGCAGTCGGCTATACCGTCCGTTTTGAGGATGTCAGTTCCGATACGCAAACCCGCATCCGTTTCGTCACGCCCGGGGTCGCCTTACGATATGCAGCAGGACCGGAATTGGATCAATACGGCACTATCATCTTGGACGAATTCCACGAGCGCGGTGTAGAGTCGGACCTCTTTCTCGCGATCTGCCGAAAGAAGCGACGCGACGCAAGGCTTATTATCATGTCCGCCACGATAGCAGCGCAACCCCTTGCCCGATTTATTGGTGGACAGGTGCTGCGCGCGGAAGGACGTGTCTATCCTGTTGAAGTGCGATACCTCGGTGGGACAGTGGTGCCTACATCTCAGAATTTAGAAGAACGCGTCAAAAAAGGGGTTAACCGCGCCCTCAAAGAGACCGATGGGAATATCTTAGTGTTCCTACCCGGTAAAGGTGAAATTAACGTCTGCCATGACGCACTTCGCAAGATGCGGCATATCGAGTTCATTCCGCTACACGGCGATCTACCACCCGACGCACAAGACAAAGCATTTGACACACAATCCCAACGCCGCCGCGTCATTCTTGCGACCAACGTCGCTGAGACATCAATCACGCTCCCCGGTATCACCGCCGTGGTGGATACCGGTTTAGTGCGCCAACGTATCCATCAAAGCAGACGTATTGTGCTCGCGCTACGTCCTATCTCGCAAGCCTCCGCCGAACAACGCCGCGGACGCGCAGGTCGTCTCGGGCCCGGTATCTGCTACAGACTCTGGGAAGCACGCGGTCAACTCGAACAGGAAACCGTTCCGGAGATTCGGCGAGAGGATTTGACACAATTCGTGCTGACTGTCGCTGCAACGGGGTACCGTCCCCAAGATTTGACCTTCCTCGATGAACCCCCTGACTTTGCCGTAGCACGCGCACAAACTGAATTAAAAAGTTGGGGTGTGCTATCCGACAACGACACACTCACAACGGAAGGTGCGAAAATCTGCACCCTACCTGTCAATCCGCTTCACGCACGGTTATTGGTAAAAGCACCGCATTCCCTCCGACGCGACCTGATTGATCTGATTGCGACGTTAGAGCGTCCCGCTCCGTTATGGCAACGCATTGACCGTGTGCCACCTGAACAGCAAGACACAGTGCGCGAAGCGCGCCAAAAAGAACTTTTTCGAGATGGCTGTGATGCTACGACAGCAATCCGAACACTCCGACGCGGCGATGAAAAACGGCACTATCTCCATAAAACCGCCCTTGCTGAATGCCGTAGAATCGCGACGCAGCTGAGAGATTTCTTTGAGTTACCGCCTATAACGAAAGATAAAGCATCCGTACAACCCGACCGCAACGCACTGATTAACTACCTCTTACGCGAATGGGACACCTGCGGCTATGTGCGGAGACGGAGAGGTAAAGGCTGGGGAAATGGACAGGCAGAGGTTTTGCTCGATTCCGATTCTCTCCTACCGGAAGAGCGGCACGCTGCTTTAATCTTGGAGACCGTCGGTATCGCGAAAGGTACGCGCGTGCAATTGATGGGTCGGACTGCGATGCCGTGCGCTTTTGACGATTTAGTCAACGCGGGGATCGGAACGACGCAACTCACCGCGCCGAGGCTGGAAGGCGAAGACATTGTCGCAGAGGTGATAACTGAATACGCGGGACGCGAAATCGGACGCAACCGCCAACCGCTGAACGGCACGCTGCTGAGAGAGGCATTGGCATCCCTTATCCTCTCTGGTTCAATATTTCCAGAAGTCGGTGCGCAGCTTACCCGTGCAATTGACGCTTGGACACTTCACTGTGCGCTCAACCCTGATATGGAAACAGCGGATTTGACACCGCACAGATGGTTAGTTTCACGGCTCAACGTTTTGGGTGTAGCGGTCGCCGAGGACTGGCAACTCCTCTCGCCAGACGATCTAACCTTTACAGAGATAGACCTCGACACCATCACCGAAATTGAGGCGCAGTATCCCAAAGAATTCTCTGTCAACGGTGCTAAATTCAATGTGGAGTACGATCCTGTCCAAAAATTGGTCACGTTGCGGTGGCAGCGCGGCATCCGCCAACCGACGCTAAGTACAGTCCTACTGCCGCGTTGGAATCATTGGAAGGTACAAGTTGATGTTCGGGGGCAGCTACGGACGGTGCGTCCTGTTTCTTAACCTGCTTTTACTCAATTCGTTTGAAAGTGCATCTCAACCCACCGGTTCGCATCCAACCTCTCGGTGTTAATTGCATATCGCCATAGAGCACTAAAGAGAGCGTATCATCTGTGACCGTAATCCCTGCCATTGAAGCGATTAAGAAGGAACTCCGTTTTGCGGCAGCGCGCCGTGCCCCTTGTATTCCCATTTTTC